>CBIHPJ010000617.1:0-5630 GCA_966211295.1 uncultured Myxococcales bacterium
GGCGAAACGGAGTCATCACTGCAAGGGCGCAAATCGATCGTTCTGTGCCCGAGACGCATGGCTTCGAGCTTCGCGAGGGCGTGGTCACGGTCATTCACGGAGATCAGCTCGTGCGTCACGGCAAAGGACACTGGACCGCGCGCGTCGAGCTCGAGGCCCTCTACCCTCAGCTGTCCATTTCGATCGACGGCGTGCAGGTTGGCTTGGAGCCCGTCGCACTCCGAAATGACGCACCCATCGAGCTCGACGGCCAGCCGTACCGCTTCATCCAGCATCTCAGCGGAGCGTGAACCGCCGCACGTTGTGTGCTGAAGAACCCGCCCATGCGAACTCTTCTGGCGGTGACGGTGGTGATGCTGTGCGCGTGCAGCGGTACTCCGGGGACTGACGGAGGTACCGGCGGTGGCGGCTCGACCGGTGGCGGTTCTGCAGGCGGCGGCAGCGGAGGAGGAAGTGGAGGCGGCGGGGGAGGCAACGCCCGAGTCGTTGGCTCTGCGAACGCGATCATCGCGCAGAACGACAAGTTCCTGATCGCCGGAGCGAAGATCGACGACCCGCAGAACTTCGACTTCCAGCTCGTGCGCGTCGACGGCATGGGCCAGCTCGACACGACCTTCGGCGACGCGGGCTACGCGCGGCTCTCGTACGCGACGTACATCGATCCGATCGCTGCCGATGCGGGCTTCCCGATCGAGCAGAAGAGCGACGTCGCCTACGCGGTGGCGCTTCAGGACACGAAGATCCTCGTGGGCGGAGTGGTCTCCTCTCAGGGCGGCCAGAGCGGCGCGTACGGCCTCGCCCGCTACTCGGCTGACGGCGTGCTCGACACCACGTTCGGAACCAATGGCCAGGCGTCGGTTCGCTTCGGCTCGCTCGTCGGTGGCGCCGCATTCCAGATCGCTCAGCGCGGCGACGGGAAGATCTACATCGGCGGTCTCCTCGCGCGCGCCGGTGGCGGAGCCGACAACACCAGCGACTTCGGACTCGCGCGCTTCAGCGCCGACGGAGTGCTCGATACCACCTTCAACTCCACCGGCAGCATCCAGCAGGACTTCGGTGCGCACGAGGTGGTGCGGAACATCGCGTTCCAGAACAGCAAGGTGCTCGTCGCCGGCGGTGATGACTTCGTGGTCGCGCGCTTCAACGACGACGGCACCCTCGACACAACGTTCGGCACCGCGGGCAAGGCGAGCTCGGCGGGAGGTTTCGCGCACAACATGCGAATCCTCGCGAGCGGCGCGATTCTGGTCGCGGGCTCCGAGCGTCGCGGCGTCGACATGCCGTGGGACATCAAGCTCGTGCGCTACACGGCCGACGGTGCGGCGGACGCCACATTCGGTACGGGCGGCACGCTGAAGATCGCGTTCGACGGCACGCAGTTCGCGGTGACCTCGCTCGATGAACTCGCGGGCGGAAATCTCGTGCTCTCGATGACCGCTGGTTTCGGCACCACGGGTGGAGTGACGGCTTCCGTCGCGCGGCTGCTCCCGACGGGCGCGGTCGACACCACGTTCGGCACCGCTGGCATTACGCCGATCCTCAACGGCCTCCCCCTGATCGCTCCGCAGATCCCCGCGTCGCCGAACTACGGCACGGTGAGTGGCGGTCGTCTCTACCGCGTCGACACCAACACGTTCGGCAACGTGTACATCCTGTTCGGCAGCGTCGCGATCTAGGCTTGAGATAGACCAGCTATCGCGTTGCGCCGGTCAATCGGCTCCAAGTCGGTCAGTGCGCAACGAGAGGGGGTCACAGTTGGTTGCAGTCTGAGGAGGGGCCATGGGGATCTCGAGCATCCTGACCAAGTGCAGGTACGCAGCCGCTTGGCTGATCGCAATATGGGCAGTGCTCGCTGTGGCGGAAGACAAGCTGGTCCCCAGCGAGCCGTCTCGTCTCTTGGAAGGGGTGGAGATAGCCAGGTCTGAACTGAGGTCGAACAATTTGGTCGAGGTCCGTGAGGCGCTCGGGGCGGACGAGCGCGGCTGGGCGACGCAGGCGCTGCGTGCACCGGCGGGAGAAGCGACAAGCCCAGGTGATGGGCGCGTTCAAGACGCCGACCTACGCGCGTGGGCGAATGAATCGGCACGCCCAGATCCTTCTGCTGGACCGTTCCCCGTCACCTTCGTGGACTGGAAGACGCCTCCGAAGGGAACCGGCGTCGACACGGTCGAGGAAATTCAGAACGTCCTCGCCAACACGACGGCGCTGGCTCTCGGACGTGAGATCGTCGTCACCTCTGCGTATCGCGCGGATTCAAAGGCTCATGCTCGTGGCTCGATCGACATTGAGGCACGAGGAGACAGGGATGCACGCCTCGGCGATGCCCGCCGAATAAGCCGGGCAGTTCAACAGCATCTCGGCGACGACGTGCTCGTGATTCTCGAAGAGGTCTACGTTCACCAATCGAAAGCGTCGCAGGTGAATACCTATTTCCGCTACGGCAACGTCTATCGGGTCCTGAGCGGCCCGAGGAAAAGCGACCCAGAACTTCACGCGACGGGAACGCACATTCACGTTCAGGCGAACAACGGTTTCCGAATCCCGGCGCCCTTTCGTGCGCGCGGGTTCGATCAGACGCTGATGCAAAGCGGTGGTCCCGCTGTTGCTCCTTTACCTCTTTGGCTCAACTTGCGGACGCGTTGGCGCGGGAAGCTCGTCGTTCCGGCGAGCAGCGCTCCGGGCCTCGGCGAAAGCGTCTACTTCGGAGATCTCGGAAAGCAGCCGAACGGCAGAGACGCGTTCACGCGGGTGTTACGTGACGGCGAAGGCGAGGAGACCTTCCCGGATGGCTCGACGTTCAAAGGAGTGTTCGACCGCGACGCGCCGAAATACGGCCGCCGAACGTTGAGCAATGGGACCTACTATGACGGCGATTGGCGGCGCGGCGCCGACGGTGTTTCGCGCGCGAATGGTAAGGGCACGCTGAGCGTCGCGAACGGGGCTTATCTCGAAGGCACGTTCGTCGACGGGCGGATTCGTAGCGGCAAGGCCATTTGGGCCGGGGGCGGCTCGTTCGATGGCTTGTGGAGCGCGGACGAACTCCCGGACCAGGGCACTGCAACTGCGCTCGATGGATCGACCTACACTGGCACCTTCCGCGCAGGGGTTCTCGAGGGACCAGGACGGGTGACGACCGTGGATGGGACCGATTTGACGGGCCAGTTCAAGAATGGCCTCGCGACCGGGCCTTGCTCCGCCCGCTTCCGCGGCGGCGCGACCTTCGAGGGCCAGTACGTGGATGGCCGCGCGGTGCGAGGAAAGTACACGAAGCCGGACGGCTCGTTCATGGAGGGGGAATTCACGGACGGGGCGGTGACCGGCCGCGGCAAAGTGATTTACGGGGACGGGACCATCTATGAGGGCGAACTGAAAGAAGGCGTTCCACATGGGCAGGGATCCGCTCGCATGGCAGATGGTCGTCGGTTTGACGGCGAATTCCGAAATGGCGTTTCACAAAGCAATGATCGCGCTGCCGCCAATCGAGATCTGGGGAGCGGGCATGTCGATCGACTCGGCGCGATCGGCAATTTCAATGGCGCGCGCGACACGTGGTCGATCAACGGCGTCTCTACCGGTCGTCCAGGGATGGACATTGTTGCCAGATGAGGTCCGACGCAGAAGTGCACCGTGATCGGTTCGGGGAAGCATCACTTCACTCAGCACGGAGCGAGCGTCGTGGTGGTCGTCGTCGAGTCAGATCTCTCGACCCACCGTCGGTGCACCTCAGGAACCGCACGCAGTGGCAAGCGCGAATCACGGTTCGACGCAGACGGTGCCGACGCAGTTGAGCGGGGCGGGGCAGCCTCCGTCGCTCTCGCATGCGGGGCGGCGGCAGAGTCCGCTCGAGCAGACGTAGGGAGCGGGGCAGGTGCCGCAGGTGCGGATCGCGCAGAGGCCGGTAGTCGTGCAGCGGAGAGCGCCGCCGCAGTCGGAGTCGGTCGAGCAGTCGCGCACGCAGGCGGCGAAGTTTCCGCAGTCCGTGCCGCTCGGGCAGTCGGAGCTGCTTCCGCAGCCGTTGCACACTCCGCCGGGAGCGGTGGTCGTGCAGGTCGACTGACCGGGGCAGTCGGAAGAGGTGCGGCACTGCACGCGCGAGAGACCTGCTGATCCTCCACCAGTACCGCCGCCCGTCGCCGAGCCGCCGCCGCCACCAGTCGCAGAACCACCGCCCGTCGCGGAGCCGCCGCCCGTTGCGGAGCCGCCGCCGGTCGCAGTTCCGCCGCCGGTCGCAGTTCCGCCGCCGGTCGCAGTTCCGCCGCCCGTCGCAGTTCCGCCCCCGGTCGCAGTTCCGCCACCAGTCGCAGTTCCGCCGCCTGTCGCAGTTCCGCCGCCAGTCGCAGTTCCGCCACCAGTCGCCGTTCCGCCGCCAGTTTCAGAACCGCCACCCGTGCCTCCATCATCATCGACGACGGGAGCACTGCAGGCAGCGACAACAACGAGAGCGGCGACGACGAGAGCTGACCTCATGCGGCCACCGTAGTGCAGGTCAGCGCGCACCGAGGAGCGCACTCGCGTCAGACCACACGAGCGAGGCTCGCTCGACGCGTCACGAGCGAGACGACGGTGACCACGGTCGCGAGCGCAGCTCCCAGGGCGAAGATCGCGCTGACGTGGCCGTTCGCGAACCACGGCCGGGCCAGCGCGGTTCCCAGCGACGCGCCGACGAAGAGGCTCCCGGAGAACATCGCGATGCCCGGCCCACGTGAGGTCGGAGCCGCCTGACTGGCCCACACCTGCAGGTTGGCGTGGAAGAAAACGATCGCCGCGCCCATCAGCACCGCGGCCGTGAGCACACCCGGAGCTGACGGCGCCAGGGCCACGGCGGCCCACCCTGAGATCAGCATCGCGCCACCGAAGGCCATGCTCCGCAGCACGCCAATCCGTGAGCTGACCTTCGCGGCGACGCGCGACCAGAGGACGACAGACACGCCGTAGGCAGCGATCAGCCCGCCCGCCAACGCCGAGGACGCGCCAGCCGCGAGCATCGTGGGCGCCAGGAACGCGAAGAGCCCGAACAACACCGCGCCTTCCACCAACGCGATCCCCGCGAGCAGGCGCGCCGCGGGAGAGGCGAGTGCATCGATCAACTTCCCCGGCCGCGCTGGAGCAGGTGGACGCATCAGCCACTTGAGGGCGAACAAGGCGATCGCGGCGAGCACTCCCGACGCACCGAAGCCCCACTTCCAGCCGAGCTGGTCTGCCAGCAGTCCCGCTCCGAGCACGCCTGCCGCGGCTCCACTCGCGTAGGCGGCGTTCATGTCCGTCGCCGCGTGCGAGCGCTGATCTTCTGGCAGCACCTCACCGAGCCAGGCGATCACGGAAGGAACGACGGATGCCATGCCCGCGCCGGCGATGAACCGAGCAGCGAGCAACCCGTCGAGGCTCGTGCACAACACGCTCGCGACCGAGCCGAGGAGCCCCAGCACGAGACCGAGCTGCATCGCCCGCACGCGGCCCACCCGCTCCGAGATGAGGCCCCACGGCACTTGCAACAAACCGTACGCGAGGAAGTAGGCGCTCGCGACCTGCGTCGCTTCGGCGAGGTCGACGTGGAAGTCGTTGGCGATGGCGCGCACCAGCGGGGTCATCGCGAAGTTGTCGAAGGCGGCGACGAACGCGCCGAAGAAAGC
>CBIHPJ010000618.1:0-5618 GCA_966211295.1 uncultured Myxococcales bacterium
CAGGCCCTCGACTTCGAACTTTCTGTGACTCATTGAGCGTCGCTTCGTGAAATGTCGACCTGGGGGATGGGCGTACACGCCTCTGTACGCTGGTCCTTCAGGTCTCACTTCCGAGCGAAAACGGGTCGAAGATGAGTTCAACGAGTGAAGAAATGCTCGCGGTGAGGGGCCTGCTCGCGACGAGCACGTGGCAGATCGCCAATACCACCACCCTCAAGGTGATTTGGGGCGCAAGGCGCCGCGGATCCTCCCCTCGGTCGCCAGATCAATCAGCTCACGATGAAGGGGCGCTGATCCATCGGCCTCGCGAACGACGACAGCTCGCGGCTTCGCGAAGAGTTCAGGCGATCGCACGCACGAACAGCTCTTCACGATGCGCCCATCCTCGAGGCCGAGGAACGTGCCCGGCGGATACTGACCAAGAACGTTGATGAGGGTCTGAACGAGCACCGCGTCGTAGTGCTTGTTCGCTCCAGCAGCGAGACGACCGAGCGCATCAGGCGGAGTCATCCCTCCGCCACCAGGCCGAATCATCGTCTCGTAGTCCTCGGCCACTCGCAGAATGCGCCCGACGAGCGGAGTCCTCCGCCCCGCGGTGTCCAGTTCAGCGTGGTGGTACATCGCGCCGAACGCCCTGCGCACCTTCGCCTCGTGGAAGCCGAGCTGCCGCAACAGCGCGCGCGCTCCAGTCATCGGATGACCATCGAAGCTCGGCCCCGTCTGACTCGGGGCTGCGTAGCCGACGTCGTGCGTGAGCGCGGCGACTCCGAAGTCTTGCTGGAGCGCAGGAGCCAACCCGACCGCCTGCGCCATCAACAACACCAGCTGCGTCACCTTGAACGCGTGCCATCCGTGCGGTGACGCACTCGGCAACTCGGCGATCCACAGCAGCTCACTCGCAGGACCAACGTTGATCAGATCAACCACCAGCCGTCGCAGCGCGAGCACGTTCGCCTGCCGCCCGGCCGCGAGGTTGTCCCAGGTGTCTTCGACTTGCCGCACCACGCGCTTGATCACCGAGAGCACGTCGCCGCCGCTGCCTTCGTCCTCCGCGAGCCGGAAGCGGTAGATGCCGAGCAACTCGACGTTCCTGATGTTCTCCGCACGCAGCGCGAGTGTGATCGCGTTGCGCGGATGCTCTGGAGCGGCCCGCTGACCGAGCATGCCCACGAGCTTCCTCAGCTGATCCGGAGCGAGCTCTCCGTGGAACGTGATGCCGCCGACGTTGTGCTTCTGCAGCTCAGATCCGAGATCATGATTCTGATTCGCCGGCACCTTCATGCGCACGTCGTTCAGGTAGACCTGATCTTCGACGGTGACCAACTGCACCGATCCCACGAGCGTGCTGAGCGCCTCGAGCGTGCGGTTGAGATCGACCACCGGCTGATCGAACGCGTGATTGTCCGGAGCGTGAACGCGCCCCATGCGAATGAGCCCGTTGAGGAGTTGCGCGAATTGCTCCCCGCGCTCGCGCACCTGGGCCATCAGCACCTTGTCTTCGCCCGCCTTCGAGCGAGCGAGGGCCTTCCCTAAGTTCGATTGTGCGCGTTGGAGGTCATCCATTGGGGCGCCTCCGCCTGGACATCGCCGAGAGGCATGCCTGCTTCACCTCGTCGTCCTTCGTATGTCCGTGCACCTCTTTGATCAGCGCTTCGACCTCGGGATCTTTCAGCACCCCAAAGCCGGAGACCGCGATGATCTGCAGCCACTTGTGATGGGCGCTGAGTCCTCCGAGGATTCCGGCCTTCAACGCCGCCCACTGCTTCAACTTGATGAGCGCGGTGCTGGCGCTCAACTTTGCGAGTGATTCACCGAGCGCGGTGGCGGACGCCATCGTGAGCGTGTTCGCCGTCGCGCGCGCATCCGCCTGTCGGGCGAGCGTGTCGAAGCCGCGTTTGTCGTGACGTGCAGCAAGCACCTGTGCCGCACGCGCAAACACGGCGTCATCGGTGCTGTTCGCGAACTTCACGAGCAGATTCGAGAGCGACTCGGAGATCGGAGCGCCCTGCACGATGTCGAGCGCCTCCAGGTGCTGCACGGGATCGACGCTGTCTGCGAGTTGCTGCGCGGTGGCGAGCGCCTGCTCCGGAGCTGACTGCATGAGCGCGGCGACGATCTGGCTCGCTGATTTTCGATCCGATGAATGCAGCTGCTGCACCAGCGAGTCGGCGTTCTTCGCTGCCAGCTTGCTCATCAGATCCTTGAGCACCATCTGCACCTGCGGATCTTCGGTGGCGTTGAGCCGTTCGACGATCGTGCCGACGTGATTACCCGGGACCTCGAGGAGCAGCGCCGTGAGTTCCTCGGGCGCAGCGGTGAAGGTGGAAGGAATGCAGTCGAGCAGATGACCGAGCGGCTCGGGCGCGCCGATGCCATCGACGAGCGGAGTGATGTGCTCGATGCCGATTCCATGCTGCGCCTTGATCACTCGCACCAGCTGCAGCAGCGCGGCGGAAGCTCCGTCGGCGATGCAGTAGTCGCGCACTTCAGTCACGAGCGGTACGAGTTCATGATTCGAGAGCTGCGTCGCCGGCCCGTTCGCGTTCATCAAGAGCTCGGCAGCGAGCCGCACGGCGTGGAGAGGTACCGTCGCAGGCGCCTCTTCAGCGCGCATCGCTTCGAGGTACTGCGCGGGGATCTCGCGATAGGTGAACGGCACCGCGGGTTCACTCGGAGGAAGCGGCAGATCGAAGTCAGGAGGAGCGCTCGCAGTGACGTGGCGAGTGGCGTCGGTCTCAGGCAGCGCCGGCTCGGGATTCTCTTCGGTCGGCGTGAAGCCTTCCGCTGCTGTGAATCCGATTCGCTCGAAGCTCGCCTTGCGGAGCAGCGTGACGATGTCGTCTTCTTGCTGCCGCACTCCGGAGAATCGCACCGAGAGGATCTCGAGCAACCGCACGCACTCTTCCCAGGTGAGTCCGGGACGAATGCTCAGCGAGCGCACGCCATCGCGGAAGAGACGGAAGGCGAGTGATCGTTCGCGATCGGTGTCTTTGTAGACGACCTCGGATCCGAGATGCAGTTCCCACGGCTTCACCGCGAGCGTGAGCTCACCGTGTGCTTTGAGCGCCGTTTCGATCGCCTCGCGGTACTCCTGGAGGAAGCGGCGGATGATCACGTTCTTCGAGTCGTAGAGCGTGAACGCGCGCGCTGCTCTCGAGAGCGCGCGGAGTGCAGCGTTCGCGGCCTTGCCTTGCGGCGTGCCGCCCATCCGCGCTTCTTCCGACACCTCTGCCGCGGCTCTCGTGATCGACGACGAGCTGGAGATCGGCGTGGGCACCAACGCGCAGGCTACCTCCCTGCGGAAACAGCCCGCAACGGGAGGGCGACTCGAACCCGTCGCGCGCTCGAAGGGGCGTGCGCCTTGCAATCCTCCCGAGCTCAGGGGGAAGTCGGATGGCTCAGCAATCGAAACGCAGCAATGGGCATAAGCGCACCAACGGCCACAAGCCGGTCGGCGGTAAGCCCAACATTCTCTTCGTCATGGCCGACGACATCGGCTGGTCGAACGTCGGCGCCTATCACCAGGGCATCCTCGCGAGCCGCACGCCGAACCTCGACAAGCTCGCTGCGGCGGGCATGCGCTTCACCGACTACTACGCTGAGGCGAGTTGCACCGCCGGGCGCGCGAACTTCGTCACAGGGCAGCTGCCGATTCGCACGGGGCTCACCACGGTGGGGCAGGCCGGCGCGAAGGTCGGAATGCCCGCGGAGACGCCGACGGTCGCGGGAGCGCTGAAGTCGCAGGGCTACGTGACGGGCCAGTTCGGCAAGAACCACTTCGGAGACCGCAACGAGCACCTCCCGACGGTGCACGGCTTCGACGAGTTCTGGGGCTACCTGTACCACCTCGACGCGATGGAAGACCCCTTCCATCCGAATTACCCAAAGGAGTTGCTCAACCGAGTCGGCCCGCGAAACATGGTGCACAGCATCGCGACCGATCACGAAGATCGCACCGAGCACCCGCGCTGGGGCCGCGTCGGAAAGCAGAAGATCATCGATGAGGGCCCGCTGCCGCCGCACGCGGTGAAGGGCATCAAGTACAACATGGAGACGATCGACGAGGAGATCCGCGATCACGCGGTCGCGTGGATCACGAAGGCGGTGAAGGCGGGGACTCCGTTCTTCTGTTTCTTGAACCCGTCACGCATGCACGTGGTGACGCACCTGTCGGACAAGTATCAGTCGATGCGCACGGCCGAGAACGGGTGGACGATCTCGGAAGCGGGCATGGCGCAGCTCGACGACATCGTCGGCAGCGTGCTCAAGAAGCTCGACGACCTCGGCATCAGCGACAACACCATCGTCGTGTTCACCACGGACAACGGCGCCGAGAATTTCACGTGGCCTGACGGCGGTCAGACTCCATTCGCAGGGGGCAAGGGCACGGTGCTCGAGGGTGGTTTCCGCGTGCCGTGCATCGTGCGGTGGCCGGGTCACGTGCCCGCGGGCAAAGTGGAGAACGGTCTGATGTCCGGCCTCGACTGGTTCCCGACGCTCCTCGCGGCCGCGGGGAACCCGGACATCGTCGAAGAGCTCGCACAGGGCAAAGCGCTGGACGGACATTCGTTCCACTCGCACCTCGATGGCTACGACCAGACCGAGCTGATCACCGGCAAGGGCAAGACGAAGCGGCGCGAGATCTTCTATTTCGCGGAAGGCACGCTCGGGGCGGTGCGCATCGACGACTACAAGTACCGCTTCATCGATCAGCCCGGAGGTTGGCTCGGCGGCACCGTGAAGGCCGACTGGCCGATTCTCACCAACCTGCGCCTCGACCCCTATGAGCGCACCGGTATGACCGGCTCGATGGAGTACCTCAACTGGTACTCGTTCCAGTTCTGGCGCTTCGTCTTCGTGCAGGAGGTCGTCGGGAAGTTCGCGCAGACCTTCATCGAGTACCCGCCGCTGCAGAAGGGCGCGTCGTTCAACCTCGAGGGGATCAAGGCGCAGGTCGAGAGCCTCAGCGCCGCCCACCAGGGCAAATAGCGCTCAGTCCTGGCCTGCCGGTGCGCCTTCGTTTCGCGGATCGGATGCAGCGGAGCGCAGGCCGCTCACGGGATCGACCATCACCGCCTCGGCGTCGCCCCACGTGGGCACGAACTTGAACGTGTGGCCCATCGACTCGAGCGCCTTCTTCGTCGCGGGATCGAGTCCATCAGGATCGATCCACACTTCATCCGGCAGCCACTGATGATGAATGCGGCCCTGATTCACTGCGCGGCTCACGTCGAGCCCCTGATCAATCACGTTGCTGATCACCTGCATCACCGTGGTCGGAATCGTCGATCCACCAGGTGACCCAACAGCGAGCATCACGTCCTGATCACGATCCTTCATGAACACGAGCGTCGGCGTCATCGACGACACGGGAATCTTCCCCGGCACGATTGAGTTCGCCTCGCCCATCACCAGACCGAAGACGTTCGGCACTCCGGGCTGCCCGGTGAAGTCGTCCATCTCGTCGTTGAGAAGAATGCCGGTGCCCTTCGCGACCACGCAGCTGCCGAAGTAGTAGTTGATGGTCGTGGTCAGCGCGACCGCGTTCCCCTCGCGATCGATCACCGACACGTGCGTGGTGTTCTTCTTCGGAGGCGCCGCTTCTTCCTTCGGCACCG
>CBIHPJ010000619.1:0-5605 GCA_966211295.1 uncultured Myxococcales bacterium
CCGCTTCGCAAGGAGAGGGAGTCAGACGGTGGCGAGCTTCTGGTTCAGCTCACCGAGCTCGAGCTTCAGCTGCTCGTCCGATTCCTTCAGGTTCTCGATCTTCCGCACGGAAGTGAGCACCGTGGAGTGGTCCTTGTTGAAGCGCTTGCCGATCTCCGGGAGCGACGCCGCCGTCAACGTGCGGCACAGGTACATCGCCACCTGCCGCGCGTGCGCCACGTGCTTCACCCGGCGCTCACCGCGCAGCTCATCGACCGCGAGCTTGTAGTACCGCGCCACCTCGCGCTGGATCGCCTCGGTGTCGAGCGCCTTCTGCGCGGGGATCATGTCCGCCAGCACCTGCGCGCACATCTCCTCGGTGAGCGGCTGCCCGGTGAGCGCGTGCACCGCGGTCACCTTGATCAACGCGCCCTCGAGCTCTCGCACGTTCTTCGCCACGTGCCGCGCGATGAAGTGCGTCACCTTGTCGGTGAGGTTCACTCCATCGGCCGCGCCCTTCTTCTTCAGAATCGCCACGCGCGCTTCGAAGTTCGGCTCGTGCACGTCGGTGATCAGACCCATCGCGAAGCGCGAGCGGAGTCGATCCTCGAGCCCAGGAATCTCGGAAGGCACGGTGTCCGAGGTCATCACCACGGCCTTGCTCATCTGGTGGAGCGCGTTGAACGTGTAGAAAAACTCGTTCTGCGTCTCCTGCTTCTTCCCGAGGAACTGGATGTCGTCGATGAGGAGCACGTCGCACTCCTCGCGGAAGCGCCGGCGGAACTCGGTCATGCGCTGGTCGCGCACCGACTCGATGAACTGGTTGGTGAACTCTTCGCTCGAGAGGTACAGCACCCGCGCCGCGGTGTTGCGCGACACGATGCGGTTGCCGATGGCGTGCAGCAGGTGCGTCTTCCCCAGCCCCGTACCGCCGTAGATGAAGAGCGGGTTGTACGCGCGGCCAGGAGACTCCGCGACCGCGTAGGCCGCCGCCGCCGGGAGCTGGTTCGAGTCAGAGACGACGTACGTCTCGAAGGTGAAGCGCTCGTTGAGGCGCACCAGGCGCCGCAGCTGTGAGACTGGCGGTGCGGCAGGCAAAGCGGGAAGCAGGTCCTGCTTCTCGACCTTCTGCCAGAGCACTTTGACCGCGCTCCCGATCACCCGGGACAGCGCGCTGCCCATCAGGTCGGAGTAGTGATCGTCTACCCAGTCGCGGAAAAACAGATCCTCGACCCCCAGAGTGAGGGTCCCCGCGTCATAAGACATGGGGTGGAGCTGCATCAGCTGGGACACCACGTAGGGCTGCCCGTCATTGCGCAGCTGCTCAAGCGCGTTCTGCCAGAGATTACGCGCGCTTACCGTCGAATCGGCCATTGTCGACGACACCAGGACGAGGAAGAGTTTTGCAGCGGAACGACGACGAAAGGGGAAGGGGGACGCCTCATACACACGGCCGAATTTGGTGATCAAGATCTTCTCTAAAGTGCCCTTGATCCACGGCCTTAGGCGCACTCCACAACCCTGTGGAAGATGATCAGGATTTCCTTGTCGCGAAAATCGGGTCACGCCTCGGTAACGTGACTGGGAGTACGTCTTCCGCAAAAGCGGGGAGCCCCGCCCCCGCGCGCCACTTTCCCACACTCTCCACAGGGAGAATTGCGGGGTTTTCCACAGACTCCACAGCGTTCTCCACAGACCTTGTGGAGACGTTTTGAGCAGCGACTCATGGTTTCACTGGAGGTGCTCTTTCGGCTCGTTGGATCAGGCCTCTTCAGTTGTTGACGAGCCGCTGGGCTGGGGAATAAGGGCGCTCCCTCTTCGCGGGGCGACTTCCGTCCACGCGAGTCCAAGACAGTCACCGCAGTTTGTTGAAGGAAGGAGCCACTCCGTGGCCAAGCGAATTCCGACGTACCAGCCGTCCAAGGTGAAGCAGAACCGCGCCGTGGGCTTCCGCAAGCGCAACGCCACCAAGGCCGGCCGCGCCATCATCAAGGCTCGCCGCGCGAAGGGCCGTAAGCGCCTCACCGGCAAGGCGTACTCGAAGTAAGTCGTGCCCGCTCCGGCGAGCACCAGTGCCTCCGCGCCTCTGAGCAACGCAGCTCCGAGCAAGGCGGACTACTCCTTCTCGAAGGACGTTCGCCTGCGTCGCCGCAGCGAGTTCCTGCGCGTGCAGGACAAAGGGCACAAGATCACCGCAGACTGCCTGTTGTGCCTGGTGCTCCCGAATGCGCGTGCCGACGGGCTGACTAGGTTGGGGCTCACGGTGTCCACCAAGGTGGGCCCTTCCGTGGTGCGAAACCGGATCCGGCGACGGCTCCGGGAGCTGTTCCGGGTGCGGAAAGCCAGTCTCCCTCGAGGCCTCGACATGGTCTTCATCGCCAGAAGCAGCGCCGCGGAGGCCGACTGGCCTCGAATGGTGCGTGCGTACGAGCGCATCGAGCGAGAGCTGGCGCAGAAGTTCAAGAGCAAGCCCACTCCATGATGCGCGCGCTGGTGGTGCAGCTGCTGCTGATGCCACTGCGCTTCTACAAGTGGGCGATCTCTCCGCTGCTCCCGCCGATGTGCCGCTTCCACCCGTCGTGCAGCGTGTACGCGATGGGGGCCATCGCGGTGCACGGGCCCTTCAAGGGAAGCTGGCTCGCCGCACGCCGCATCACGCGTTGTCACCCGTTCAACCGGGGAGGGCTCGACCCGGTGCCGCCGCGCAATGGAGTTTCTGCGCACGACGTTCTGGCGACCACCGAGCCCGAGATCGCAGCACGGCTCACCGCTGCGCCGCACCCGATGCTCGGGATTCCTTCTCCGACTTCATTTCCTGAGGCCGACACATCGTACAACCCACCCTTATGGTAAAACCACACGCGACTCCTCCTCGCCATCTCGCTCATGTTCGGGCTGACGCTCATCTGGACGCAGTTCGTCTGGAAGCCGGAGGCCGAGGCAGAGGCCGCGCGCCAGGCCAAGCTCGACGCAGGCGTGCAGCTCGACGCCGGTGCGCTCGCCGCGGTGGTGCCCACCATTCCCGCCGAGCCGGTGATGATCGACGGCGGCCTCCTCGAGGACGGCGGCATCAACTGGATTCCCGCGCCAGTCGCGGCGGTGCCCGCGGTGCTCCCGTCGCGCGAGGTGACGCTCGATCGTCCGACCACGAAGTACGTGTTCTCCACCGAGGGCGCGGGACTGGTGAGCGCGGAGCTCACCGGCAATCGCGAGCGCGAAGAGAAGGCGCTGGGGATCGTCGACGGCTGGAAGAAGATGTTCGGCACCAAGTTCGATCCTGCGCCGCACATGAACCTCGCGCACGCGGTGCCGGGCGTGGGTCCGAACCTCGCGGTGTCCGTGGTGGGGGCGACTCCGGTTCCTGCGACCACGCGCTACTCGGTGGTGGAAGAGGGGCCGGGCAAGGTCGTGTTCTCCACCACCTCGGGTCCGTGGGAGATCACCAAGACCTTCACGTGGAGCAACGCCGAGCGCTCCGACACTGATCCGTCGGGCTACCTCTCGAACCTCACGGTGAACGTGAAGAACGTGAGCACCAACGTGGCGGTGGGCGAGCTCGGCGTGCACGCGATTCGCGCCATCACTCCGCACGCGGAAGAAGCGCCCTCGATGTTCGGCGGCATCGGCAACCAGGCCTCGGTGCTCTGCCGCGCGCAGGAAGACGTGCTCCGCAAGGTTCCGCCCTCTGAGGGTGGTGGCTTGTTCAGCTGCGGCGGCACGCCGAAGTACGAAGACGCGAAGACCGGCCCGGTGCAGTTCGTGGGAATTGATCAGCAGTACTTCCTCACCGCGATCTGGCCCAAGGAAGGGGCCGCCGAGGGACGTTGCCTCGTCACCGCGAAGCCGGCGGAGCGTGAGGCCGCGCTCTTCGTGCAGATGAACCTGCAGCCCGGTCAGACCATCACCAAGAACTTCGGCGTGTTCCTGGGTCCGAAGGATCTTTCGCTGCTGCAGAAGATCGGCAGCACCAACACCGAGCCGGGCGCGTTCGATCCTGCGCTCGAGAAGAGCGTCGACTTCGGGCTGTGGGCGGTGATCTGCAAGGCGCTGATCGCGCTGCTGCGAATCTTCTACGGTCTCATCGGCAACTGGGGCGTCTCGATCATCCTGCTCACCGTGAGCGTGAAACTGCTGCTCCTGCCTCTCACGCACCGCGCGATGGTGAGCGCGGAGTCGATGAAGAAGCTCCAGCCGAAGCTGGAGGAGATCAAGAAGAAGTACCCCGACGATCGCGAGAAGCAGAACGTCGAGACGATGAAGCTCTACACCGAGGGTGGCGTGAATCCGCTCGGTGGCTGTCTGCCTTTGCTGTTGCAGCTCCCCATCTGGGCGGCGCTCTTCACCACGCTGCGCACCAGCTACGAGCTCTACGGCGAGCCGTTCTACGGGGTCTGGAGCAACCTGACGTCGAAAGACCCGACCTACCTGTTGCCGCTCGCGCTCGGCATCACGATGATCGTCACACAGCGTCTGCAGCCGCAGATGATGGATAAGAGCCAGGCGTTTTTGATGACCTGGGTGATGCCGGTGTTCTTCACGGCGATCATGATGAACTACCCGGCGGGTCTGGCTCTCTACATCTTCACGAACAACCTGCTGTCGATCGCGCAGCAGTACGCCCTGCGGAAGTGGCTGGCGCGGAAGAACCCGACCGAGGGAGCGAAAGCATGAGTGAAGCAGCCGCAGTGCTCGCGACGACCGTGCCGGTCGACAAACGGCCGCAGGTGGAAGAGCTCCTCACCGAGGTCTTCAAGTTGATGGAGTACCCCGCGAAGCTCGAGTTCAAGGACATGCCCGATGGCAGCCTGGGCGTGGCGGTGCACTTCAGCGGCGAGCTCCCGGGCATTACGCCGGGCAAGCGCAGCTACCTGCTCGACTGCGTGCAGTTCTGGCTGAACAAGGTGGTGAACCGGCCGAACACGCCACGCCGCTGGGTGAATCTCGGAGTGGATGCGTTCCCCGAGCCGCGCGTGGCGGGTGCTCCGATGATGTCGCGCGAGGTGGGGCAGCCTGAGAAGTCCGAGAAGCCCGAGAAGCCGGCCGCTCCCGCAGCGCAGCAGAAGCCGCAGCAACAACAGCAGAAGAACGGACAGCAGCAGCAACAGAAGAAGCCGGAAGCTGCAGCTCAGCCTGCCCCGCAGCGGAAGAAGGACGCCGATGAGCGCACGCTGACGCCCGCGGCGAACCCCGCGATGAGCGCAGTGGGCAAGCAGCTCGCGGAGAAGTCGGCGAAGCACGGGCGGCTCTATGGAGTGATGTTGCTCACTCCCGACGCGCGCTCGCTGATGCTGAAGGCCGCGGACGACGTGAAGGGTGTGAAGGGCAAGGCCGAGGGCGAAGGTCACTGGCGCCGGCTGGTGATGGTCCCGGACAAGCTCACCGTCATCTCCAAGAAGCAGGTGATGCCGGACTACGACGACGACGAGGAAGACGAGTAAGTCACTGTCATGGCCAAGACGCGCGAACAGAAGCTCTTCGGAGCGGCCGTGCTCAAGGTGAGCTTCCTCCTGCGCGAGGCGGCCGAGTCGCCGGCGTTCAAGGTGGTCTATCCCGGCGTGTTGCGTGATCTCGGCCTCGAGGACAAGGACGTCGACGAGTTCATCGCGTCGAATCGCGAAGCGGTGGA
>CBIHPJ010000620.1:0-5589 GCA_966211295.1 uncultured Myxococcales bacterium
AGGATTCAATGTGGGCCCACCAGGATTCGAACCTGGAACCAAGCGGTTATGAGCCGCCAGCTCTGCCGTTGAGCTATGAGCCCGTTCGCTCTGACGAACGCGGGGCACCCTACCAGACGGACGCGAACACCGAGTGCCCACGAAGACCCGAAAGAAGCGCGAGACGTATCACCACGGCGATCTGTCGAACGCGCTCGTGGCCGCCGCGCTCGAGGTGATCGGGAAGGACGAAGAGCTCACCCTGCGCGAGGTAAGCCGCCGGGTGGGCGTGAATCACCGCGCGGTCTATCGCCACTTCGCTGATCTCACCTCGCTGCTCGCGGCCGTCGCAGAGCAGGGCTACCGCGAGCTCCTCGTCGCGCTCGAGCAGGTGCTGGTCTCGGCCAAGCGAGCTCCTCCCGAGAAGCGCATGGAAGCGCTCGCGCAGACCTACGTCGCCTTCGCGATCGATCACCCCGCGCACTACCGGATCATGTTCGGCCGCCGCCTCAACGAAGACGGTCGCTTCCCGATCCTCGAAGAGCTCGCCTTGCGCGCGTTCGATCTGATCGACGCTGAGCTCGCCGCGGGCATCGAGATCGGCCGCTTCGTCAACCGCCCCCGACGTGAGCTGGTCTTCGCCTTCTGGAGCCTCGCGCACGGCTTCGCCAGCCTCGCCCTCGTGCGCCGCATCAAGTTGAAGCGGGTGCTCGTCGACCCCTACGTCCGGCAGATCGTGGCGCCCTTCGTCGCCGGCCTCCGCGCGCTCTAGTTAACGCTTTTCCTGCCGTCGGCTCCTCTAGGCTTGCAGCACTCCTGGAGGGATTCATGAACTTGCGCTGCCTGGCGCTGCTGAGCGTTTCGCTGTTCGCGTGTGGTGAATCCAGGGTCGTCTTGATGGCCGCGAGCCAGGAGCTCCCTGAGGGCGCTGAGCTCGAGCGCGCGCACCTCGTGGAAGTGAAGGTGTCGAGCGTGCTCGCCACTCCGAACGCGGTGAAGCCCGAGAACGTGCAGGCGCTGCTCGGGAAGCGACTGAGAATTCCCCTGCAGAAGGGCGACCTCGTTCTCTCTTCGTACTTCGAGCAGAACGCCGCGATCTCGAACATGGTCGCGAAGCGCGCGCGCGCCGTGACGCTCAGCGTGTCCGGTGCGGAGAACCTGCACATGGGCGATCACGTGGACCTCCTCGCGATGGTTCAAGATCCGAACACGAACGAGTGGGTCACCATCACGCAGACGCAGAACGTGATCGTGCTTTCGCCCGGCGCGTTCGAGCCGAAGAAGGACGATCCCTTTCCGCTGCGCCGCGTGACCTTCTTGATGATCTCCGAAGAGGCCGAGAGCGCGCTCCTCGCGGTGCGAGTGGGTGGGCTGCATGTCTCGCTCCGCAACGAAGACGACATCGACGTGATGGAAGAACGCGGCCGCGCCACGGTGAACACCATCTTGAGCGGCGAGCGTCGTCGCGTGCTCGAGGAGCGGCGGAAGAACATCCTCGCGCGATCCCCGAACATCGCCCCTGTCCCGACCATGCCGGGCAAGCAGGAATGAACGCGCGAACGATCCTCCTCGCGGTCCTCCTCGTGAGCTGCGGAGGCATCGACGAGGGGCCACGCGTGCTCACTGCCGCGAAGGATCTTCCGGCCGGCACCGTGCTCAGCGCCGAGCATCTCTCCGAGGTCGTCGCGGAAGCGGGACCCAGTGCGCTGCCTGCCGACGCGAAAGCGAAGATGCTCGGGCGCGAAGTGCGAGTGCCGATGGTGAAGGGCGACTTCATTCACGAAGACGCGCTCAGTCCTCCGGGAGTGCCCGCGAGTCTCACCACCAAGCTCGTCGAGCACATGCGCGCGTACCCAGTCACCGTCACGGGCGCGGATCACGTGCGGCCTGGAGATCGCATCGACGTGCTGCACGCAGTGAAGGATCCCGTGAGCGGCGAGCTGGTGATCGTGAAGCTCCTGCAGAACGTGGTCGTGATTGCCGTGGATCCGCTCGAGAAGGTTCCGGGTCCCACGTTGGCGTTCCCGCTGCGCAAGGTGACGCTCGAGGTGCTGCAGCAAGAGGTCGAGTTGCTCACCTTCGCGGAGCACACGGGCGTGCTGCAGGTGAGTCTGCGCAACCCCGACGATCTCGATTTCGAGGAAGAGCAGGGTCGCACCACGCTCAGTACGATCTTCTCGGGCGAGCGCACGCGCGTGCTGCAGCAGAAGCGCTTCAGCACCATTCAGATCATCCGAGGCAGTGGCAGTGGGGGTGGCGGTTTGCCCGCCGTCGCCGTGCCGCTCATGGATCGTGCAGTGCAATCGCCGCGTCTGGGCAAGGTGGTGTTCCGCGATGAGACTGGAAAGTTCAAGCCGCTCCCCATCAAGGCGCTGCGCACGATCGTCTACGTCGAAGGTCCGCGCGCGCGCACGGTGGTGGATTACGTGGTCGAGAATCCGTTCGATCGCGTGATCGAGGGTTCCCTGCGCTATCCGCTTCCGCAAGACGCGAGCCCGGCGTTCTTCGGAACATTCCAGGGCGCGGTCGACTTGCTGCAACTCGCGAAGGGCGGAATCCTTCCTCCACTCTCGAACGACGCCGCGGTGACCGCACAGCTGGGGGCGATCACTCCGGCCGCTGGACCCGGCGTCGATTGGCAGACCTTCCGTCCCGCGCGCGTGGTTGGAAAGGCGCAAGCCGCTGAGACCTACGAGCGCGTGGTGCGCGGCCGCATCGACCCCGCGTTGCTGGAGTGGGCCGGCGGAAACGACTTCGAAGCGCGCGTCTATCCGCTCGCGGCGAAGAGCTTGAAGCGCATCGTGCTGGTCTACGAGCAGACCCTCGCCTCCGACGGAGCGTTCCTGCACTACAGCTTCCCGCTGCCCGAGACGGCGATTCCCTCGTTCGAAATGAAGCTGTTGGTGGATGAAGCGAAGTCTTCTCTCGCCGCGCTGCAGGTCGACGGAGTGGATCAGCTCTCCTCCTTCACGAAGAGAGCTTCGGGCTTCGCGATCGCGGATCTTCAGCTCAGTGGGAAGACGTTCAAGGAAGACCTCCGGCTCGCGATGAAGCCAGTGAGCACGTTCCTCGTCGGAGGCGGCGACGCCGATCTCCCCGGGCACTTCGTCTACGGGCGCGTCGTCGCAGATTTTCCACAGAAGGCAGTGAGCGCTCCGACGGGCGACGCGTTGTTCATCGTCGACACCTCGCTCTCCGAAGAAGGAGATCGCGCGCGGCTCGCAGGGCAGGTGCTGAAGGCGGTGCTCGAGAAGGACGACACCATCAAGCGCTTCAATGTGCTGCTCTTCGACATTCGCTCACGTTGGCTCTTTCCCTCGGGCATGCGCGAGAACTCGGTGGCTTCGCGACAGGAGACGATCGAACAGCTCAACGCGATCTTCCGCGAGGGCGCGACGAGCTTCGAGAGCGCGCTCAGCTTGATGGAGAGCACCGAGTGGCTGCCTGCGGGCGCGACGGCGTTCCTCCTCTCCGATGGCAAGCTCACCTGGGGCGAGACCAACGCGCGGCGGTTGCTCAAGCGTTCTCCGCGCGCGCAGTCGCTCAAGTGGATCGCGTATCGCTTCGGCGACTCCTCGGTGAATCGCACGCTCTTCGACCTGCTCACGGCGCGTGGTGGCCAGGTGGTCACGTGTCTCTCGGGTGCTCAGGTGGAGACGGCCGCGCTCGCACACCGCTTGCCGATGCTGCGCGTGGAGTCGATCCGCGTCGAAGGAGCGAAGCTGCACGACTTCGTGGTGCGCGGTTCTCCGCAGGTGCTCTCGCCTGGACAAACGATCGAGATCGCAGGCCGCGTGCTGGGAGGGCAGGGGCCCTCGGCTGAAATCGTCGCCACCGGGTTCCTCGACGGAGCTCCGATCACGCTTCGCTGGCCCTTCGTCACGCAGGGCAAGGACATGCTCGCAGGGCGCGCGTGGGCGGAGCTTCACGTCGAGCGGCTGCTGGGCATCGAGAGCTCGAAGCTCGACAAGCTGGTGATCGCGCTCTCGCAGCACTTCGGGCTGACCAATTGCCTCGCGTCGTTGCTCGTCCTCGAGACCGACGCTGAGTACACGCAGTACGACCTGAAGAAGGAAGACGTGCCTTTCTCCGAGGTCGAGGCGCTCACGCGAACGAGCCTCACCCGCGGAGAAGACATTCCCTCGGGCCTCGATCCCTCGGTCTTGAGCCTGCCGGTGAAGAACTTCCTCGCGCAGCTTCCGAACGCGGTGCCTGCAGATCCGCTCGCGGGGCTCTCGCTCAATCCGGCTGCGGGAGGAGAGGCGAGAGCGAAAGCAGAGGCTGCGTTCCTCGCGGCGCGGAAGAAGTCTCCCGAGGATCTGCTCCTCTTCCACGCGATCGGTCAGACGCGCTTCCAGGCCGGTGATCCTCTGGGCGCCGCGCGCGCGATCTCCTGCGTGGTCGAGCTGCGTCCTGAAGACCCCGAGGCGTTGCGGCTCACGGGCTTCGTACTGCTCGCGCAGGGACTCGCGCAGCCCGCCGCTGAGATCCTCGGTCACCTGCGCGCGACGAGGACGTTCGAGGTTCAGACCTTGCTCGAGGAAGCGCTGGCCCTCGTGGAGGCCGGGCGCATCGCAGATGCCGCGCTCAACTACGAGCTGGTGCTCGCGAAGAAGTGGCCTCGTCACGAACGCGCGGTCGAGGCGGGGCGGCCTCATTACGTGCAGTGGCTGAAGCGGTTGCTCTCGAGTCCCGCGCTGAACGCGTCACAGAAGCAGGCCGTCGCCGCGCGCGTGGCTGAGCTGAACGGCGGAAGCAAGGCGCTCGATCTGCAGATCACGATGCATTGGAACGTCGACGACATCGATATCGATCTCTGGGTGACGGGACCCGAGGGCGAGCGCACCTGGTACCAGAACCTGGTGTCGAAATCGGGTGGCCAGCTCTATTGGGACGAGACGCAGGGCTACGGGCCCGAGCTGTTTCATCAAACGAAGGCGCACCCCGGCACGTACGTGACGCAGGTGCACTACTACGGCAACAACAGCGAGCAGTGGGCGATCCCCTCGGTCGTTCTGGGAGTGCTCGATCGCTACCCGAACGATCCGAAGCGGCACGTGCGGAAGTTCAGGGTCGCGTTGCTGCAGGACCAGCGGAAGTCGGAAGCCGAGCTCTTTCGCACCGAGTTCTAAGTCTCCCTCTCCCTTCGGGAGAGGGTTGGGGTGAGGGCATCCACCCTTGAAATCCTCCCGGGCTCCATTCTATGTCTCCACTGGAGACTTTCTTCGTCCGGAGGCCGCCATGGGTGACTCAATCCGCCTGAACGCAGTTGACGGCTACGCGCTCGTTGGCCACGTCTTCGGCGCCAGCAAGCAGGGCCCGGTGTTGGTGGTGAACGGAGCCACCGGAGTGCGGCAGCGCTACTACTCGCGCTTCGCCACCTGGGCGGCAGAGCAGGGCGCGACGGTTCTGACCTGGGACTACCGCGGCATCGGCGAGTCCCGCCCGCATCGGCTCCGCGGCTTTCCCGGCACGATGCGCGACTGGGGAAAGAACGATCTCGAAGGCGCCATCCGCTTCGCCGCGAAGGAGTGGAGTGGCCGCCCGCTCGTCGCCATCGGCCACAGCGTCGGAGGTCAGCTCCTCGGCCAGCCCGCGAGCAACACGCTC
>CBIHPJ010000621.1:0-5585 GCA_966211295.1 uncultured Myxococcales bacterium
CGCTCTGGTTCGACGCCGACACGCCCTGGTTGTACGCGACGCGAATGCCTCCGCTCGCGGTGACGGCGATCGACGTGGGCATCGCACCGTCGTGAATGAAGAGCGGCGGAGATTCCTGCCAGCTCGCGGTCTGCGTGCAGTTGCTGGCGCAGGTCCGGTACACGAGGGAGTCGCCATCGTTCCAGGTGATCGCGTGGAGGGTGGTGCCGTGCGCCGCCATCGCGGTGCGGGTGCCGCCCTGACGGAACACACCGGTGCTCCAGTTGGTGAGCGTGTCGCAGCTGCCACCGCAGGTGACGAGCGTGAGCGTGGCGTTGAAGGTGAGCGTGCTCACCACGAAGGAAATTCGGTTCTGCGAGTCGATCACCATCGGAGCTCCGTGGAACGCGCCGGAGGAGTTGAGGAAGAGCGAGGTGAGGTAGGTCTTCGACCAGTTCGCCGCGGTGGTGCAGTTGCTCGCGCACGAGCTGTAGATGGTCTGCGTCGTGTTCAGCTCGAACGTCTCGTAGAGCGCGTGCAGGCGATTGTCGGAGCCGATCACCAGGCGCGAGCGGTTCTTCGTGGGAGCTCCGGTGTCGATCAGCGTCACGGTCCAGCTGGAACCGACGCCGCAGTTCGAGGCACAGCGCGCGTAGCCGAACGACGAGTCAGGCGTGGGACCCGAGGTGAAGACGAGGTGCAGCACTCCGTCAGCGCCAGAGACGATCGCGGGCTCGACGAAGCCGAGCTGCTCGATGGTGACGGTGCCGCCCTGCTCTCCGCCGCCAGCTCCGCCTCCTGTCGCAGTGCCTCCGCCGGTCGCAGTGCCTCCACCCGTCGCAGTTCCACCGCCCGTCGCCGTGCCTCCACCGGTCCCCGTGCCGCCGTCAGACGCGGTGCCACCACCAGCCCCAGTTCCGCCGCCAGTCGCAGTCCCGCCCCCGAAGGGAAAGCCACCACCTCCGCCCGTCCCGCCATCAGTCCCCGTCGGTGAAGGACAACCAAGCAACACCGCAGCAGCGATCACCACCGTCCACGCACGCATCATGTGTTCCTCCCCAGAGCGCCGGAGTTAGCACAGTCATCGAACCGCGCTGCTTCGTGGTCGTTCGGGAACGCGATGCAACGTGCCAAGGTTGCGCGTCATGGATCTCCTCCAACAGAACATGCCGCTCGTGGTTGGTGCCGTCGCCGTGTTCGTCGTCGGCCTCGGAGCAGCGATCGGCATCATCAACGCGCGCGGTGGACCGAAGCTCGCCGCGCGCTGGGCGCATGGCGTGTACGGCTTGTGGTCAGGCGCGGAAGACTCCGGCACGTGGGCCAACGATCGCGCGCAGCAATCGCTCAAGAGTTGGTACGGGATCACCGATCGCCCCACGCTGATGAAGATGGTGGAGAGCCTCAAGCAGGCCGGCAAAGAGAGCGCCGCGTGGGACATGGTGCGCGCGGTCGACCTGATCCGCATGGGCTTCGCGGCGGGTTACCTCGACGAGGACGACTGCTGGGAGAAGGTGCGCCAGGTCGCGCTCGAGCTGCAGAAGCACCACACCTCGTGGGAAGAGCTGGGCACTTCGTTCGAGCGCGGCATGCACGGCTGGCAGGACTCGAGGAACATCACCGACGCGAACGAGCGCAGTCGCGTGCAGCGCAACCTTCCGATCCTGCGGTCCCAGGTCTGGCCGAAGGTGAAGTTCGGCGCGACCTGGGATTGATGCACGGCTTCAGGCGGCGAGCTTGAGCACGACCTTGGTCCAACCGTTCTCGCGCTTGTCGAAGTGCGAATACGCCTCAGGCGCTTCGTCGAGGTCGAGTCGATGCGAGATGAGGAACGAGGGCTTCGCGCGCCCTGAGTGGATCAGATCGCGCAGCTGGCGGTTGTAGCGTTTCACGTTCGCCTGACCGCAGCCGAGCCGCAGTCCCTTCGAGAAGAAGTTCCCGAAGTCGAAGGCGAGCTTCCCCTTCTTCATCAGCGGATCCGGACTCTTCTTGTCCTCAGGAGGGAACACGCCGACCACGCCGAGCACGCCGGTCGCCCGCACCGAGTCGACGAGCTTGTTCATGGTGTCGTTCGGATGCTCGTCGCCGTCGGGATCGTGCGCTTGCCAACCGACGCACTCGCAACCCTTGTCAGCGCCGATGCCGTCGGTGAGCTCCATCACGCGCTCGATGGGATCTTCCTTCGAGTCATCGATCGCGATCGCGCCGATCTGCTCTGCCAGCTTCAGACGATCCGGATGACGATCGACGATCATGATCTGCCGCGCGCCCTGCAGCCACGACGAGTACGCCGCCATCAATCCAACGGGTCCCGCTCCGTAGATCACCACCGACTCTCCAGGCTCGAGCATGGCGAGCCGCGTGGCGTGCCACCCCGTGGGGAAGATGTCGGCGAGCATCACGTAGTCGTCCTCTTTCTCCTCGGCGTCGTCGGGGAGTCGCAGACAGTTGAAGTCGGCGAAGGGCACGCGAAGCAGCTCGGCCTGACCTCCCTGGTACGGACCCATCTCGGCGTAGCCGTACGCCGCACCGGCGCTGCCCGGGTTGGTGGTGAGACAGAAGCCGGTCTGCCCCGCCTCACAGTTCCGGCAGAAGCCGCACGCAATGTTGAACGGCAGGCACACGCGATCACCGACCTTCACGCGCACCACCGCGTCGCCGACTTCGATCACCTCACCGAGGTTCTCGTGGCCGAGCACCTTCCCCTTCTCCACGCTCGTGCGGCCTTCGTACATGTGCAGATCGGATCCGCAGATGTTCGCGGAGGTGATCCGAACCAACACATCGGTCGGTGCCTCGATGCGCGGGTCAGGCACGTCCTTCACTGAGACTTTGCGCGGGCCGTCGTAGACGAGAGCTTTCATTTGTTCCTCCTGCACCCGGTCCGCAGCAACCCACGTGCCTCGGTGAGTGCGTGCGCGACCCACGCGAAACGCTGAGCAGCCGCGCCCCACCGTCGCACGATCGCGACGGTCGAGAGTCAACGCTTTGACTCGTTCGCCTTCCCGCGCGATCCATCGGGGATGCGTCAGCTGCTCCTGCTCGTCCTCGCTGTGTTTTGGGTCGCCTGTGGAGGTCCTCCGCAGACCGGCGAGGAGCCCGACTCGGGAGAGATGATCGATGCGGGCGAGTTCGACGCGGGCGTGTACCCGAATCGCGATGAAGAGGACGCGGGGCCGGTCGAGGAGATCGACGCGGGAGAAGAAGTCGATGCAGGTGAAGAGGTCGATGCGGGCTTCGACGCCGGTGACGAACTCGATGCGGGTGAACAACCGGACGCTTCGATCTCCGACGACGCGGGTGTGATCGATGCGGGAATCGCTGACGCCGGAATTCGCGACGCTGGAATTCCCGACGCGGGAGTTCGCGACGCTGGCGTTCCGGATGCTGGCCAACCCGACGCGGGACTTCCTCCGCCGACCAACGCGCTGCTGCGTCCCTCGAATCCCATGCCGTGCGCGGATCCCGCCGTGGTCTCCGAGCGAAACGCCGCGCAGATCTTCTACGTGTTCTGCACCGGCATGGGCCACGTGTGGCGCACCACGAACTGGGTGACCTTCACCGACGTGCGCAACAGCACCACGTTCGATCTCAACGGCCTCTCGACGAACGGCCGCGCGCTCGCCTCGTGGTGGGCGCCGGGCGTGGTGTTCTCTCCTGCGCTCAACAAGTACGTGATGTGGGTCTCGGTTCCCGATGGGCAGGCGACGAATGGAACGAACGGCTGGAGCGCACGCTCACTCGCCGTGTTCACCGCCACCGCGCCGACGGGTCCGTGGACCTTCCAGGCGATCGCGGTCGATGCAGCGACGGATCAGATGTTCATCGATCCGTTCCTGTTCATCGATCACGACGGCCAGCGCTACGTCTATTGGAAGCAGTACGGCACCGGCATCACCTCGAGCATCATGGGCGCGCGCGTCGACGCGACGTGGACGCAGCTCGCCGCGACTTCGCAGATGGAAGTGATGGACGGCTACGGCGGCCCGGGCACGTGGGAGGACAACGTGCGCGAGAATCCGGCTGTCTGGTACGACTCGAGCGACGGCCGCCACCACCTGCTGTTCTCCGGAGGCCATTGGCGCGACGACAGCTACGCGACCGGTCACGCGATCTCCTCGTGCGGTCCGCTCTGTCCCGTCACCCAGACTGGCGGCTGGCACATGCGCGACAGCGGAGATCGCAACATCCTTCAGGTGGTGCGCAGCCCGGGACATCCCGACTTCACCAACGGTGGACCGGGTGGAGCGGTGTTCCTCGACGACTCCGCGCAAGACATCATCTACGCCGCGGCCGCACGCAGCGCGACCGGAGTGGCCACCCGCTACCTCATGCGCGACCGCATCAAGTGGCTCAACAAGGCGCCGTACGTGGACACCGCGGGGCACGAACCCGTGGGCTTCTGAGTTTCGGGGGCGAAGAGCGAAGTTCATTTACATGACGCGCTGGGCCTCGCGAGGGCTGAGAGACCGACAATCCGGTCATGAAGATCGCCGCCTCCTCCAAGCAGCCTGTCCTCCAGCTCGGTTCCACGGGTCGTCGCGTCGAGGTCCTCGAGAAGCGCCTCAAGGAGCAGGGCCTCCTCAAAGGTCCCGTCGACGATCGTTTTGACGCTCGCACCGCCGCGGCGGTCGTGAAGTACAAGCGCGCCAACGATTTCGGAAACACGCGCCCGCGGGTCGGTGCGCGCATGGCGATCGCGCTCAACCTTCCCGAGCAGAAGCAGCCGAAGACGATGAAGGGCGCGTCGTACAACTGCAAGATTCACCGGAACCCCGCGGTCGTCGGCAAGACCGTCGCGCACTTCGCGAAGTCGCGCGATCTCGACTTCATGCAGCTGCAGGAGATCAGCGGCTACCACGACGTGCTCAGCAAGATCCCCGGCTACAAGTTGATCACCTTCAAGGGCTCGAAGGATCACGGCGAGACCGGCGTGCTGGTGAAGAACGAGCTGGCGGCGGAGTTCCCGAAGTCGATCGAGGCTGACTCCGGCTGGATCAATCAGGACAACGGAATCGCTCAGCCGCGCGCAGCGACCTCGGTGCGTCTCGCGGGCTGGCTGCGGGTGGCGTCGATTCACGCGCCTCCGGGCATCGACTGGAAGAACGGTCACGCGGTCGGCGGTGATGCACGCGTGAAGTCGTACCAGTCGCTCACCGCGAAGCTCGCTCGCGCGGCGAATCGTCACCCCGACGTCGCGACGCTCTACGGCGGCGACTGGAACGAAGGTGCTCGCACCGGCGGTCTCGGCTCTCCTTCGTGGCTCGCGGCGCAGACCGGAATGAAGAAGTACGCGACCGGCGGCATCGACTGGGAGATGGCGCGCGGCGCCGTGGTGAAGAACATCAAGCGCGGGCCGAACGGCGGATCTGATCATCCGCTGGTGACCTTCACCGTCACTCGAGCGGGACGATGAACGTGCCGTCGTAAGGCGCTATCCCCAGCCCGCCGTAGTCGTTGTTTCCCCAGCAAAACACTCGGCCCTTGTCGGTGAGCGCGCACGCGATCAGGTTGTTCTGATCCTGATTCACCGAGATCTGCGTGAGCAGCCCCTCCAACGCGACGTTCCTGAAGCGCGCGCCGAGGCCCCAGCAGCGCACGCCGTTGTT
>CBIHPJ010000622.1:0-5573 GCA_966211295.1 uncultured Myxococcales bacterium
CGCATGCAGCCGCGAAGATCAGCAATCCCACGACGCCCCATCTCCCTGCTTCGCCCCCACCACTCCACCTCTTCGTGCCCATGTCCCCCCCGATCGACTCGACGTGTAGTTCGGGTGACGGGTTGCAATGTGGGTGCCCCACACGCATCACCCGATGTCAGTCCCACGCGGTATGAGGGCCTGGCGTGGCACGCCGTCTCGTCGTCGTCCCAGACTCGGATCGAGTGGAGCAGTGGCTCCTCGATCAGTCGCGTCAGACCGACTTCGTGGATCTGCGGGGCGTGTGCACGATCTCCGAGCTGGTCGATCGCTGCGATCCCGGAGCGGCTGCTCACCGGTCTCCTGCCAGTCCGCTCCTCGTTCGCATGGCCTTCGGCAAGCTGGCCGGTGCTCACGCGGTGAACGCGTTCGGTCCCAACGCGCATTCAGCGGAGTTCGCCGCGCAAGCGCAGGAGCTCATCAATCATCTCCGTGGCCAGGCGGTCACCCCGCGTCAGCTCGAGCTGGCCGCGACGCAGGTCGAGGGGAGTCTGAGCTCGAGAGCCAAAGCGCTCGCTTCGCTCTGGCGTGCAGTCGATGCGTTCCTCGCCGAACGCCGCCTCGTCGATCGCGCCGACTGGTGGCGGCTCGCCACGGAGCGAGTGGAAGCCTTCGGCCTTCCCCCCGCGCTCAAGGAGTTCAAGTCGATCGAGGTCGAGCACGCGCACGACGTTCCGCCCGCGCGGCTGGCGCTGCTCGAGGCCCTGGCGAAGGCTTGCAATAAAGAAGGTGTCGGCTTCACCTGGCGCTGGCCCTCAGGCGGACACGCGGCGACCGACGCCTTCATCACGAACACCGTGCGCGAGGTGGAAGCGCGCTGGCAGGCGCTGGAGGTCGATCTCGTCGCCGACATCCCGCCGGGTCCGCTGGCGTGGATCGGCGAGCAGATCTTCGCGGAGGAAGTGCGCCCCCGCGAGGCCCAGGAGCTCACCGCTTTCTGTGCGCCGTCGACCCGTGACGAAGCGCGGGAGATCGCGCGGCGCGTACGTCGGCTGATCAATGCAGGAGTGCCTCCCGAGGCGATCGGAATTGCGTATCGCGATCTCGCCGACGACACCGAGCTGCTCGTCGAGGCGCTCTCGGAGCTGGGCGTGCCCGCGCGTGCACGACTTGGTGTGCCGCTTGCTCAGAGTCCGCACGGCCGGCTCGCGCTCGCGGTCTTGCAGCTACCGGAGGATTCGTTCCCCGCGGAGGACGTGGCCTCGTTGTTGGAGAGCAGGGCGGTCACCCTCCTCGATCCCGAAGCGACGGAGCCGCGGCGCACGTTCCGTGAAGTGGGCGTGCGAGATGATCTCGTGGGCGCCACGCACGGGGCTGACGCGCACGGGGCCTATGCTGTTCGGCTCGAAGCGCTCGTCGCGCGATCTGGAGACGAAGGCCGCCGGGTGAAGTTGTTGGCCGACGCGGTGGCGAAGTTGATCTCGCTGTGCCGCTCCATTCCCGAGCAGGGGACGGCGCTCGAGATGCTCGAGGCGTGGTGGGACGTGGTGACCACGCTCGGTCTCCTCGTTCCCGCGCGGCGGGCGGAAGGTGAGTCGCTCACCCTCTCGATGGAGGCGGAGGTCGATCGAGCGCTCGCTCGCGACCAGGCGGCGATCGAGGCGCTCACCTCGTTGCTCAATGAGCTGAAGGAAGCGCTCAAGGAGAGTGGGCTCGCGCGCCAGTTCATGACTCGCCGCGACTTCGCGCGCTGGGTGCGTCTCTCCGCGGCGGAGAAGAACCTGGTGGCTCGCGGCGCGCGTGCCGGTGCGGTGTGGCTGATCGACGCGCGTGAAGTCGCGGGCCGCAGCTTCGCGCAGCTCTTCCTCGGCGGACTGCTGGATGGGCGCTTCCCGGGTCGGCCCACTCCGCTCGCGCTGTTGAGTGAAGACGAGCGCATCACGCTCAACCGCGTCTCGCAGCGCGCGATGTTCCGCACCACGGTGGGCGAGGGTGACGTGCGGCTCCCCACGCGGCTCGCGGAAGATCGGCTGCTCTTCCATCTCGCGTTGTCCTCGGCTGCTTCGGTGACCGTGAGCCGCGCGCGGTACGACGATTCGGGGCGCGAGCTGCTCGCTTCCCCGTTCCGCGATGCGCTGCGGCGCTGCGTGCTGGGCTTCGAAGAAGTCGCGGTGCATCGCGCCACGGTTTCGCAGTTGGACGAGGTGCAGAGTGAGGCCGAGCTTCGAGTGCGGGCGGCCCTGGAGGCGCTTGGTCCCGCGGTCACTCGGCAGACTGCGCCGGACCCTCGGCGTGGTGCGCTGGCTGAAGCGTTTGGCGGTGAGAGCTGGTTCCGCGAGGCGAGCGCGAAGAGTCAGATCGAGTCAGAGCGGCTGCGCTTCTTCACCGATCCTTCGGTGAAGCCGGGGCCGTACACCGGGCAGCTCGAGGGCGAGGTGCTCGAGGCGATTCAGTCGCGGCTCGCGTTCGACGCTTCGCATCCGGTGTCTTCGTACGAGTTGGGGAAGTGGGGCACCTGCGCGTTCCAGGGACTGGCGACGGTGGTGCTCGACCTCGAGGCCGATCGTCCCGCGGGTGAGGAGCTCGCCTCGAACGTGCGCGGAAGTTTCTGGCACGACGCGCTCGCGAAGCTGGTGCCTGAGCTGAGCGCGGCGGGACTCCTCGGGAAAGACGATCCCGCGGTGCACGCGCGTGTGGTGGAGGCCGTGAAGTCGGGCGCCGAGCAGGTCGCGAAGACCGAGAACACCGGACATCCCGCGCTGTGGTCACTCGCGCAAGAGTGGGCGGTGACCGTGCTCAACCGCATCGTCAGCGGTGAGCTCGCGCAGCCATTCGGTTTGGCGCGCCCGAAGTATGTGGAGGTCGAGTTCGGCAGGCACTCCGCTCCCGAGCAGCTGCAGGAAGTGAAGTTGCCCGCGGTACGTGAGGGCGAACGGGACGTGTTCTTCACCGGTCGCATGGACCGCGTGGACGTCGGCGTCGGAGTGGTCGGAGTGCTCGACTACAAGACCAGCGTGAAGCGCACGCTCGGGCAGGACTTTCTGAAGAGCGAGTTCCAGATGGCGCTCTACCTGCTGGCCGTGCAGGCGCTGGTGCCGGAAGCGGTGCCCGCGGGCGCGTGGCTGGGGTTGGGGAAGGGTGAGCTCAAGTCGGTGCATCCGATGCTGATGGGCTCCAACGTGAAGGAGTTGCTCGCCACCGACGAGCTCACGCGCGCGCGACTCGAGCGTGATGGGAAGCACAACCTCGCGAACTCGGTGCACGGGTTGCTCGGGAAGTTGCGCACGGGAGACTTCGGCGCGCGGCCGATGGATTGCGGGTTCTGTGAGTTGAAGGCCGTCTGCCGGATTTCGCAGCGGCAGCTGGCGGAGGATCTGTGAGCAAGAAGAAGAAGCCACAGATCGACTCCAACCAGATGGACCTCTTCTCCCTCTCCCTGCGAGAGCGGGGAGAGGGCCGGGGAGAGGGGCGAGAGCAACCAGTCCCAAGCGAAGCCGTTCACCTCGCGCCACCACCTGCAGCGATCCCCGAAGGCTTCCTCTTCGACCTGCCTGAGAGCAGCCCCTCACCCCGACCCTCTCCCCCCACGGTGGGAGAGGGAGAACAGGGTGAGATCGAATTACCGGCAGGTCTTCGTCTCGAACGAAACCTCGCGATCCTCGCGGGCGCCGGAGCGGGAAAGACGTACAGCCTCGTGACGATGTGCCTCCATCTGCTCGGAGGCGCGCGCACGGGCTTCGAGGCGATCAGTGCGTCGGAGCTCGGCCTGCTCACCTTCACCGAGAAGGCCGCCGATGAAATGCGCGGCCGCCTGCGTGAGCGTCTCGACGCGCTCGCAGAAGGAAAGGGCGACGAGCCCGCGCTGAAGGAATCCTTCGAAGCCGCCGGACTCCCATTCCCGCAGACCCGGCGCTGGCGCGCGATCCGCGACGAGCTCGGCGCGGCCACCATCGGCACCTTCCACTCGCTGTGCACTCAACTGCTCCGCCGCGCTCCGCCGAACACCGGAGTCACTCCGCACTTCGAGCTGCTCGACGAACGAGACGCCAAGGCCCTGCTGCGCGATCTCGTTGAGCGCACGCTCCTCGCGCGCATCGAGCGAGAGACGCCGCTCCGCACCCTGGTCGCCGAGATCGGCTTCGGCCGCCTGGTGGAAGGCCTCGTGCCCATCGCCACGCGAATTCGCGAAGAGGGCGTGCGCCCCGACTACGTGCAGGTCGCGGACGGACCGACGCTGCGCGCGCAGTTCGAGTCCGAATTGCTCTCGCTGCGTGCCCTCATTCGCAACGCGCCGGTGCGCACGGCCGGTCAGCAGAAGGCCCACGCGCCCGCGATGAGGGCGGTGCTCGAGCTGAGCTGGGACACGTTCGAGGTGGTGAACAAAGAGCTGAGGGACGCGCTCACCAAGGTTCACGACTGGGGACCCATTCGCGATTCCGCCGAGCTCGTGGCGCAGACCTACGCCGCCTGCATCGTGGCGCCCTTCGAAGCGGAAGTGCGCGAGCTGCTGGTCGAGATCGCCACCGCGCACGAAGAGGCGCTCGCACAGAAGGGCGTGCTCGATTTCACCGGACTGCTCGTTCAGGCGCGCAACCTGCTGCGCGACTATCCGGAAGCGCGCATCGACGCGCAGAACCGCTTCAAGGCGCTGCTGGTCGACGAGTTCCAGGACACCAACCGGCTGCAGCTCGAGCTGGTGCTGTTGCTCGCCGAGAAGCGTGAGGGCAGGGCGCGACCGATCTCGAAGGCGTTCGAGGCGCAGCACCTGGAGATCGTGCAGCTCCCGCAGCAGCCGGGATTCCTCGCGGTGGTCGGCGATCGCAAGCAGTCCATCTACGAATTCCGCGGCGCGGACGTGAGCGTGTTCGAGGTGATGGCGCGCGCGATCGAAGCGAACGGCGGAGGCCGCGCCTACTTGCGGAACTCGCGTCGCTCCACCGCTCCTCTTCTCGACGCGCTCAACGCCGGCTTCACCACCGTCCTGGGACCGAACGCCGCGAGCTCACCGCCGCACGACTTCGAGGTCGTCTACGTGCCCGCGCAGGACGATCTCTCCGCGGTACGGAAGAGCAGTCCACGCGGAGTGCCGTTGCTGCAGCTGGAGAACTCGAAGTTCGGCGACGAGAAACTCAACGCGGAAGAGCAGCGAGCCGCCGACGCCGACGCCGTGGCGCGTGCGTTGAGTCATGGACTCGCGAGTGGATGGACGGTGCTCGAGAAGAAGGGAGAGCTCGAGCGTCCTGCGCGCGGTGGCGACGTGGCGATGTTGTTCCAACGCTTCACGCAGCTCGAGGTCTACCGCCAGGCGCTGGTCCGTCATGGAGTGCGCCATCGCGTGGTGCGAGGCCGCGGTTTCTACGGAGCCCAGGAGATCGTCGATCTCGCTTCGCTCCTCGCGGTGCTCGCCGATCCCGGCGACGCGATCTCGTTGTCCGCGGTGCTGCGAAGTCCGCTCGTTGGGCTCACCGACGCGCAGTGGGTCGCGCTCGCAAGACCAAAGCTTGGCGCCAGGCGCTGGCGCCTCGATGCACGCGAAGTCCTGCAAGTCCGCCCCTCTCCCCTGCCCCTCTCCCCGCTGGCGCAGGGAGAGGGAG
>CBIHPJ010000623.1:0-5558 GCA_966211295.1 uncultured Myxococcales bacterium
GAGCGCCTTGGGCCCTCCGAGAGACGCCGCGATCGCGACGATCGGATAGTCGGGCCGAATCATCGGCAACCCGGCCGACGTCCGGCGCTTGCGCCCGCGCGGGTGCTTCACGACTTTCACGGACGCGAGCAGCACCAGCTGCTTGCGCAGCGCTGACTCGGTGCGAGCGTCGACGACCTCGGGAACGGAGATCACATCGAGCGCTCCGGCGTCGAGCAAACCGAACGCCGCCTGCTTCGCCGCCGACGACCCCGCGAGCAGCACGATCGGCCGCGGAGCGTCAGACATCACGCGCTCCACCAACCGCATCACTTCCGCCGAGGGAGAGACGACCTCGATCAACAGCAACTTCGGATTGAGCCGCTTCACGTTCTCGAGCGCGAGGCTCGGAGGCACGGGATCACCCGCGGCGGTCAGCTCTCCACGAAAGACCCAGCCATAGCGCGACCCCGCCGAACCACTGGTGTCGACCAGGAGCGCCGGACAGGTCACGTGAGCCGATCAATGGTGAGCGCCAGGCTCTCGACCCCCAGCTCGCCCTTGACCAGATACGCGTCCGCGCCCGCATCGAGACCACGCCGCTTGTCTTCAGGAGAAGCGAGCGACGACAAGATGACCACCGGTACCTTCGCCAGCTCAGGCGATTGCTTGATCCGCCGCGTCAAGCTGAAGCCGTCGAGCCGCGGCATCTGCACGTCGGTGAGGATGAGATCGTAGACGCCGCTCTGCAGGCGACTCCAACCGTCTTCACCGTCCTGCGCCTCTTCCACGACGTGACCCAGCGCACGCACCAGCGCGCTCTCGGTAGCGCGCGCGATGGGCGAGTCGTCCACGAGGAGCACCTTGAGGCGCTTGGTCTGCGAGGCCTCGGCCACCGGGCGCGCCATCTTGCGCACCTCGGTCATGATGTCGGGCACGTGCAGCAGCACCGCGATGCGCCCGTCCTCGAGGGCGGCGGAGCCCGCGACGAAGGGAGCGCCCTTCAAGAAGTCGCCGCCCACGGGCTTCACCGCGACCTCGCGCTCATCGACGAAGCCGTCGACCACGAGCGCCGCGAGATCCTCTCCGTAGCGAACCACCACGCACGGCGGACGCTCGAAGCGCGGACCACCGTTCAGTCCGAGCAGCGGGCCGAGCGCGACCATGGTCACCGGGCGGCCGCGGTGCATCACCGCGACCGTACCCATGATCTCCAGTCGATCTTCAGGACGGAAACGCGCGACCGCTTCGACGTCGGCGGCGGGCATGCCGTACACGTCGTCACCCATACGAATGAGCAACACTCGCATGAGCGCGAGCGACTGAGGCAGGCGCAGAGAGACGGTGGTGCTGCGGCCGATGCGGCTGGAGACGGCCACCGAGCCGCCCAGCGCTTCGACCTTCTTCTTCACCACGTCCATGCCGACGCCGCGGCCCGAGATCTCGCTCACCTCTTCGCGCGTGGAGAAGCCGGAGCGGAAGATGAGCTCCATCGCCTCACGCTCGGACAGCGCAGCCGCCTGGGGCTCGGTGAGCAGCCGCCGCGCGACCGCCACCTGGCGCAGCCGATCGGGGTCGATGCCGCGACCATCGTCCTCCACCTCGACGTGGAGCATGTCGCCGTCGGCGCGGGCCCGAAGCACGATGCGGCCGGTCTCGGGCTTCCCGAGCGTGCTGCGCGTGTCGGGGCTCTCGATGCCGTGATCGACGCTGTTGCGGAGCAGGTGCACCAGCGCGTCGCGAAGGTCCGCGACGAGGCTGCGATCGACGCCGGCGTTGGTGTTCTCCACCACCAGCTCGATGTGCTTGTTCTGGGCGTGCGCGAGATCGCGCGCGGCGCGAGGGAAGGCCTCGAAGACCGAGGCGAGCGGAATGAGCCGCGCCTCGGCCACGTGATCCGCCATCTGCGTCAGGTTGCCGTGCAGGGTGTTGAACCCGTCGGCGTGGCTGCGCACGAAGCGGAAGGCGTCGTCGCGGAGCAGATGGAGATCGCTCTCCAGCTGGGCCAGCCGCTCGCGCTGCTTGGTCTCGAGCTGATGCCCCTCGGAGATCTTGAGGAGGTTGTCGCCGAGCCGAGAGAAGCGCTCGAAGAGTCCCTGGATCTCACCGCCGCGGAGGCCCGAGCGCGCGCTCTCGACGAGCAGGTCGCCCGCGAGCAGACCGAGCGCGTCGAGGATCTCGACGTTCACGCGAATGCTGCGATCCGCTGGGCCCTGGCGCTCGGCGCGCTCTTCCGGCTTTCCAGCGGGCGCCGGGCTGCTCGCGCGAGGCCCCGCGGCGACGCCCGTAGGAGCAGTGGGCGCGGGGACCGCAGGCGGAGAAGCAGCGGGTGGCGCTTCGGCCTTCTTCGCAGCCGCAGCAGGCTTCTTCACCATTCCGCCGCCACCGCGCACCGGTTTCAGCGGAGGCAGCGGCGTGCCGGCGGCCTGAGACAGCTTCAAAGCCATCTCATTCGACTCTTCAGAACCTTCTTTCGCCGCCTCGAGATCGTCGAGGAGATCGGACAGGGCGTCGCACGCGTGCAGGAGCAGATCGGTCGCAGCGCGCGTCTCGACCTTCTTCTCGCGCTCGACCTTGAGGAGATCCTCGCAGCAGTGCGCGAGCTGACCGATCGCGGCCAGGCCCAACATGCGGGCCTCGCCCTTCATGGTGTGGAGCTCGCGCGCCACACCTTCCGCCGCGGCGTTCGACTCGGGCTTCTCGAGATCGAGAATCCCCAGCTGGATCGCCTGGAGCCGGTCCTGGGTCACCTCCACGAACTTCACGAGGAGGGACTTCTTGAGGGCTTCCGTATCCACTTCGGGTCAGTCCGCCTTGAAGCGCTTGATCAGGTCCGAGAGACGGCTCGCGAGCTGGGTGAGCTCCGCCGCCGCCGAGGTGGCCTGCTTGCTGGCCTGAGTGGTCTGGCGCGTGACGTCTTCGATCTCCGCCATCGAGGCCACGACCTGCTCGGTGGCCGTGCGCTGCTGCTGGGTGGCGAGGTTGATCACGCGCGCGGCGTCGCTGGTCTCCTGGACGCCCGCGAGAATTCCTTCGACGGCGCTCGCGGCGACCGAGCCGAGGCGCTCGCCCTGCTCCGTCGCGGTGCGCGAGGCATCGGCGGCGGAAGCGGCGGCCGCGGTGGCCTCGCGGATCTCGGTGATGAGGTTCTTGATCTCCTTGGTGGAGTCCAAGACGTTCTCAGCGAGGCGGCGCATTTCGGCGGCGACGATGGAGAAGCCCTTGCCCGCTTCACCCGCGCGCGAGCCTTCGAGCGCGGCGTTCAGCGCGAGCAGGTCGGAGCGGTCGGCGATCTCGTCGATCACCTCGACCACGGTGCCGATGCGCTCCACGCGGCGGAGCAGCTTGGTGATCGACTCGCTCACCGCGATGCCGTCAGCGCGAATCTGCTGCATCGCTTCGATGAACTCACCGATGGCGCCACGGCCCGAGCGCGCGGAGTTGAGCGTCTCTTCAGCGACGCGAGCCACGGCGCCGGCGTTCTCGGCGATCTGCGCGGAAGCGTGCTTCAGCTCTTCCATCGTCGCGGTGGTCTCGTGAATCGCGGCGGCCTGCTCGGTCGAAGACGACTCGTGCTGCGTGGAGGCGGCCAGCACCTCGTTGGCGGAAGACGAGAGGCGCAGCGCGGCCTCGTTGATCTCGCGCACGAAGGTGCGGAGCGTGTCGATCACCTTGGAGAAGCCGTCGAGCAGCGGGTCGATGACGGGATCATCGATGGGCGTCCACTGGAAGGTGGTGAGGTCGCCGTGGCTCACCAGCGCGGACAGCGCGGCCTGGGCCGACTCGAGGAGGTGCTGCATCTCTTCGCGACGCGACGAAGCAGTCTTCTGCTCAGCGCCCACTCGGGCGAGGAGGTCGTTCAGCAGCGTCGCCATCTCCTTCTGCTCGCCGCTGAGGCCCTTCAGGTCGAGACGGTTGGCGTAGTTGCCCGCCGCCGCCGCTTTGAGCACGCCGAGGAAAGGCGAGCTGCCGTTGCCATTTGAGGCAGCCGCGGCCGCAGGAGGGGACTTCTTCTTCTTGGACGAAGGCTCGTTGGTTTCAGTTGCCATAATTCCTTAGGGGCTGGGGACCGTCGCCAGCAGGTCGATGAGAAGAACAGTGCTTTCGCCATCCAGCCAGGCGCCGATGGAGAACTTCGAGGCGTTCACGGCAGGCGGCATGCGGCGCAGAGAAGTAATGGGGACGCGCGAGACGCCCATCACCTGGTCGACGGCGAGGCGGCGCTCGTGCCCCTTGCCGATGTCGAACACGAGCGCGCGGCCCCCGGTGTTGGGTTTTCCGAGCGGAGCGCCGACGCTCTCGGTGGGCTCGTTGATGTCGATGCGGCGCACCTGGCCGAGATCGGCGCCGTAGCGAATACCCGCCACGTCGAAGATCACGAGATCGATCATCTGGAGCTCAGTCGAGATCACCGGGCCACCGACTTCTGCCGGGCCGACTGCACCACGCGCGGGAGATGAAGGAGGCTCAAGGATCCCAGCTCGCGCGACTGCACCACTCCGTCGAGGAACTCCTGCGAGGTGCCGGAGCCGGCGGGCGCGGGCATCTTGTCCGCGATGAAGATGCGGCGAAGACCGATCACGTGATCCGCGAGGAAGCCGACCACCTGGCCGTTCGCTTCACTGATGAAGAGGCGCGTCCGGGAAGAAGGTTTTGACTCGCCCTGCCCGATGAAGCGCAGGAGATCGATGAGGGGGACGACCTCGCCGCGGTGACCGACGACTCCGAGCAGGAAAGACGGAGAGCGAGGGAGCGGAGTCAGCAGGCCCATGCGCGTTACTTCACGCACGTGCTCAGAACGAACTCCGAGCGTGAGATCGCCACAACGGAAGACGAAGAACTCTTCGTCAGGGCGCGCGGCAGTGGCGGAGGCGCGTTCGGGGGCGGCTGCGAGAGCACGCTGAAGCAGGGACGGTTCCAAGGCGAGGCACGCAGCGTATCGAAATGCGCTCACAGACCCGATGGAAAAGGATGCTAGATACGCCCGTTATGGCAGCGCGAGTGCTCGTCATCGATGACAGCCCCATGATGGTGCAGTTGATTACTCAGGCGTTGGAGGGGGTGGGGTTGGCGGCTGATTCGGCGTCAGACCTCGCAGAGCTGGATAAACAGCTCGATGCCCATACCTACGACCTGGTGCTGGTCGATGTGAACATGCCCGAGATGTACGGCGACGACGTCGTCGAGTTCTTGAAGGTACAGCGGCAAATCAAAGCCAAGCTGTACCTGTACTCGGACATCTCCGAGGAAGAGCTCACGGCGAAGGCCGCCGCCGTCGGGGCAGACGGCTACATCACGAAGTCGAGCGGGCTGGAGACCGCGGTCGAGGTCATCAAGCACGCGCTCTCGTCCTCAGGTCCTCAGAAACGCAAGGTCCTGGTGGTCGACGACAGCGAAGCAACCGCGCGTTTGCTCGGAGCGGAGCTCACGGCGCAGGGGCACGAGGTGATGTCGGCGCTCTCGGCGGATGCGGCGACGAAGATCATCTTGAAGAAGAAGACGCGGCCCGATCTCGTGCTGCTCGACGTGCACATGCCCGGAGTGAACGGCGAAGAGTTCTGCCGGTTCATCAAGGGCAA
>CBIHPJ010000624.1:0-5549 GCA_966211295.1 uncultured Myxococcales bacterium
GGAATGGAGAGCGTGCTCTGCTGACCGGCGGGGTGCATGGCCACGAAGTCGTCGAACACGCTCGTCTCGTTGATCCACGCGATGTACGAGAGGCGGCTCCCCGCGGGCACGTCGATGGCCACGGTGGTGGTCGCGTTCGAAGCGGCGGGCAGCGCAGGCACCAACCACGCATTCACGCCCAGCGTGAGACCGAGTCGCTGCGCGAGCACCACGGCGTTGCCGTTGTCATCGCAGTTTCCCGAGCAGAACGAATCCGAGACGTCGCAGTTCGAGTTCGCGAAAGTGTACGTCGGGTAGGCCGCAGCGGTCGGCTGCGGGCTCAAGCCAATCGCGATCGTCGGACTCAACGTCAGCAGACCGGTCGACCACGGATACGTCGCGTCGGTCCCGGTGTTGGTGATGGTGATGTTGAAGGGGACTGCCCAGGCGCTAGACACCAGAACGAAGGTGCTCAGCAGCCCGAGTTTCAAGGCGCTTCGTGGATCAAACTGTGGGGACACGGGACGGTAACGTTACCTGAGATATCGCGGGTCGGCGAGTTGTAGCCGGACCGAAATGCGCGGAACTAGGAGTGTTTCTCCCACCTGCGACCGTTGCTGTGAATGATCGAGCGGTTCCGGGAAGTTGGCCGAGTGGATCAGAATTTCAGCGCCGCAGCATCGCGACCAGGGCTCGAAGGAGAGGCACCTTCCTCAAGATTTGTGCGGCAGGAGGGACGAAGCGGACGAGGTGTCGGCGCGATGCGGCCCACCTCCGCACGTCGCCAGTTCGCCGAAAACCGACGACGCGCCCCAGGGCTTCAGCAGGTCGAGGATCAAGGACGCCCACGCTCGAGCACGTCTGGAGGGGATCGAGCGAGGCGACGACGTGAGCGGCGAGCACTCCGCTCGGTAGCTTCACCACCGCGATCTCACCGAGGCGCAGCGGGTTCCCGAGGCGTTCGACCTTGAGCGAGTCTCCGTCGCGCAACAGCGGCCACAGGCTGTGACCCGAGGCAGGCATCCACATCACCGCGCCAGGAGCGAGTCCGCGCAGGAGTGTTTCGTGGAGCGACTCGACCTTCACGAGTGGCGCCCCTCTCCCCTGCCCCTCTGCTTTAGGGACGCTGCGCCTCGGCATCGCTTCGCGACGCCGCGAGACGGCTCGCGCTCCCCGCTTCGCAGGGAGAGGGAGACACTGGTCCTCATGGGCAGCCCCCGTCGGGAGTCGAGGCCGCGGGGCTGATCAGCGCTCCGCTCGCACGAACGCAGCGCGCGTTGATGCGCACGCGGCCCACGCCTGCACCGCCACCACCGCCGCCACTCTGTGCGACGCCGGACCCTCCGTCTTGCGCCTCGGTGCTGGCGCTCGCTCCTGCGCCCCCACGACCTCCTCGCGGAGACGCCGAGGTGCCGCCGGGTGCAGCGAGTCCATCGGTGAGACTTCCATCACCGCCGTCGCTGCCACCGAGCGTTCCTGAACCTTCACCGCCTCCCCCTCCGAGCGCGAGCACGCGGCCGCTGGTGAGGAGCTGAACGATCGCACCCTCGAGGAGGATCGCGCCGCCGCTTCCCGCGCCACCGCCTCCGGCATTGGTCCCGCCGCCGCCGCGGCCACCTTCGCCGGGAGCGCCGACCAGTCCGCTGATGGAGATGTTTCCGGTGGCGGAGAGCTGCACGGCACCGCCCGCGCGTCCCCTCAGTCCTCCAAGCGTGCCCGCGGCGGTTCCACCAGAGCAGCCGCCCCGCAGCGGAATCAGCGCCGCGGTGCCGACGGGCGTCGTGGGACCAGGAGCAACGCCTGCGTTGCCTGTGCCCTCTCCTCCAGAGCCGCCCGCAGATCCAAACGCGCCGCCGCTTCCTCCCGGACCCGTCACCGTGCCCACCGTGCCGCTCATTCCGGTCGCGCCCGTGCAGTCGAGATCGGCTCCAGCGCCTGGGCGTGCGCCGAGCGGTGCGGAGATCAACTGGCCTGCGATGTCGATGTCTCCACTCACCGCGAAGATCACGGGCCTCGTGCCGACGAGCGTGAGCTTCGCGCCCGCGTCGATGATGAGCGACGACGCGGTGAAGAGCATCGCGTTACCGGTGAGCGTTCCCGGGCGAGGCAACACGGTCGCGGGGCTGCAGCCATTCGCGGTGAGCGTCGCCGGAGTGGTCTCACTGTCGAGCCGCAGATCCACGCAGTCGATCACGATTCCGCCGTCTGCCACGGGAATCTGCGAGGGATCGAAGTTCGATGGCTCGTACGGCCACGGCGTGCCACCCGGGACGCACGCGCCTGAGAGGTCGCAGCTCCCGCCGTCGCACGCGAGGCCGGCGCGCCTCACGAAGTCGCAGCTCCCTGCGCTGCAGGTGTTCGCCCAGACGCGGCACGCAGGAGGGCTCGAGCAATCGAGACGAGTGCCGACGCAGCCACCATCGGCCTGGCAGGAGTCCTGTGTGGTGCACGCGTCGGTGTCGCTGCAACCGGCGGCAGTGAGCAGGGGATAGCTGCAGCCGCCATCGAGCGAGAGCTGGCAGGTGCCGGGCCCGAAGCACATGCTCGGCGGAGCAGGACAGACGACTGGAGCTCCCGAGCAGCCGCCGTCTCCGTCACACAGGCCGGCCTGAGTACACGCGTTGCCGCACGCCATGCCTGAAGCGACCGGAGCCGCGAGGCACATGCCCGCGTCACAGCCCGCGTTGAGCAGGCAGAGCGGAAGTCCGGTGCCGCAGTCGCGCAGCGTGCCACCGCTGCAGACGGTGCCCGTGCAGGTCTCTCCGATGGTGCAACCGTCTCCATCGCTGCAGGCGCGCGTGCTGCACTGGGGATCAGCGCAATCGATCAGCCCGTTGCCATCGTTGTCATCGCCGTCATCGCAGCGCGCTTCGATGGGCGCGAGGCAGCGGCCCATGCGGCAGGTGCCTCCCGTGCCACACGGCTGCATCGAACAATCGGAATCCGCGCAGTCGATCTGTTGATCAGCGTCGTCGTCGATGGAGTTGCTGCACGCTGACTCTCCGCAGACAGATCCAAGGCACGCGCGGCCGAGGCCACAGACCTGGTTCAGACATTCCGGGTCTTCACAGTCGAAGATGTCGTCGCAGTCGTTGTCGAACGAATCGCCGCACGCTTCAGGGAGTCCGGGACGCACGGCGGGATTTCCGTCGTCGCAATCGTCGGGCGTGGGCGAGCCGTCTCCGTCGAGGTCGGTGCCGACGACGATCGGCTTCTCCTTCACTTTCAGCTCGAGGCCGGTCTCGCTCAGCTTCTTCACGAACGAAGCGGTCTTCAGCTCGCTCTTCTCCTCGGTGGACTGAATGCAGCCTTCATCAGCGAAGCCGAGGGCCTCGAGCGTGACTTCGGCGGGCAGCTCGTCGCGGAAGATCGCGACGTCGAGGCGCTCGTCTTCGGCGCCTCTCACCATCGGCCTGGTGGTCTTGGGGGTGATGCCTTCAGCGCTGACGCGGACCACGAAGCAGCGGGCCACCACGTTGGGAGCCCAGGTCACGCGCACGCTGATGAACTCTCCGGCCCCCGGGCGCGGCGCACACGAGAGCGCCAGCCCGAGGATCGTGAAGAGGACGAGTCGCTGAATCACGAATCTCCAGCGCAGCTGATTCGCCCTCTCTGCTTACGCGGCCTTGTTCTTCCCGCTCAGCGCCTGCTCGACGTACTTGATGCCGTTCGGCGTGATCTGCGGGCCCTTCGCGGTGCGGCGGGCGTAGCCGACGTGCTCACGGAGCGCCTTCGCGACGTTCGGCGCGGCGAAGCTGACGCCGTGCTTGGCCCAGAACTTCGAGGTCACGCCAGAGGACACGTCCACGTTGCGCGCGACGTAGAGCGGGATCAGCGAGCGGAGGAGCTGATCCTTCTGCTTGCCCGCCTTGATCAGCGCGGCCTTCTTGGAGCTCGAGTCGAGAGCAGCGAGCACCTGGGCGAGCGGATCCTTGTTGCTCACCTTCACCGCGGGCGCCTTCTTCGAGGCCGTCTTCTTCGCGGCCTTCGCCGACTTGCTGGGGGCGTTGGAGAGACCGAGCGCCTTCTTCAGTTCAGCGAACTTCTTCTCGATGAACGCCTCGACGCCGTGAATCTCGAACAAACCCGACTTTGCCTTGGAAGCCTTGAAGGCCATGACTGACTCCTGTTGCGTGATGAGAGGGCGCGCACCATACACTTTCGGAAATTGCGCGGGCCCGGAAAATCGGCCCCGGCGCCGATTCGCGGAACCACTTATTCTGATCAGCCATGTCGCTTTCTCTGCTGCTGATCAGCGTGCTCGCTGCGCCCAAGGCGCCCACGGACTCCGAGATGATGGTCTACCTGCCGAAGGTGGACGCGGTGTCGCAGCTGTTGCCGTTCTTCAACGCGGCCGGTTCGCGCGCGCCGCTGCTGCGGCCCGAGTCGTGGCGCTCGCAGGCGCATCCGTTGATCGAGGTCGACGTCACCAGCAAGGAAGCGCTCGCGTTGGTGGGCATCGACTCGACGAGCTCGATCACCAACTCGCGGCTCGGAGACACCGAGGTGGCGTGCGTGATGATCAGTGACGTCGACAAGTACCGCAAAGCGGCGGACGCGAAGCTCGCGCGGTTGGGAGAGGTGTTCGAGAAGGTGGAGAGCGGCGTGTCGGTGTACGCGACGCGCGATGCGCTGGGTCGCGTGCTCGCGGCGTACGCGCTGCGCGGGCGTGATTCGTGCGCGATCAGCGGTCATGGGCGCTCGGTGGAGAAGCAATTGTCGATGCTCGCGCAGACCGTGTTGAAGCCCGTGTCGGGCCCTGGCCTCACCTTCGCGTCGAAGGTGCCGGGCGTGATCCAGGTGCTCGCGCCGAACGGCCCGCAGCACGGAGTGGTCTCGCTCAACGCGAAGGACCTCGTGCTCACCGCTGATGCGAAGACCAAGGGGCTGCCGCTGGCGCAGCTCGCAGGTGGTGGGGCTTCTCCGCTCGGTGGCTTCGCGGCGAATGGCATGGTGGTGCTTCGCGCGCGCGTGGCGAAGACGCAGGTGCCCTCGCTGGTGGAAGCGGCGGTGAAGCAGTTCCCCGGAGGCGCGGCGCTGCTGCCGATCGCGCGCGAGGCGGCTCCGCTCTTCACGGGCAACGCGGTGCTGTTGCTCAGCCACGCGAAGGTCACCACGGGGCTTCGCTCGCGTGAGGCGCGCTTCTTCGCGCTGCGCTCGGCGTTGATCGCCGAGGTGTCTGATCCGGCCGCGGTGGGAGTGTTGATCTCGAAGCTCGACTCGAAGTTGCTCACCTTTCGCGAGGGGACGATCAGCGTCGCGCTCGAGGGGTCGATGTTGATCGTCTCGAATGATCCCGAGGTGCGGGCGAAGGCGATGACGGCGCTCAAGAGCGCCGCGGGCAAGCAGGTGCACGGCGTGGAGTTCGAGGTGGATCCGAAGTTGATCGCGAAGGCGCTCCAGCAGGTGCCGTTGCTCGAGGCGGTGCAGACGCCCGAGCTCGCGGGACTGGTGGCGGCGGGCACGGAGCTGGGTCCGCTGTTGTTGGCCTCGGAGAGAGTGTCCGGGTGGCTCGACTCAGCGAGCGGCGGCGTGCACACGTCGCAGCTGGTGTGGCGGCTCGAGGCGTC
>CBIHPJ010000625.1:0-5548 GCA_966211295.1 uncultured Myxococcales bacterium
CTCGACACCTCGAAGTCACCGCCGAACGTCGTGGAGAACCCGCACTTCGAGTGCGAGAGCACCACCGCTCAGTGGCGCGCCATCGCCGGCACGCTCGAGTTCGTCTCCGGTCGCTCGGGCAAGGCCGCCAGAGTCACCATGAAGGACGCCCTCGGCGCCAAGCTCGCGTACTCCAAGCCGATCGCGGTCAACGCCGGCATGAAGACCTTCTGCGTGACCGCGCACATCTCCGGCAACGTTCCCTTCATGAAGACCCAGGTGTTCCAGACCGGTGGCACAGGCCTGGTAATCGAGCAGGCGGATCAAGTCTTCAGCGACTTCCGCAAGACGCCCACCGACTCCCTCATGAAGTTCGGCTTCGACGTCCCCAACGGCGATGCCACCAAGCTGGAGCTGGTCTTCATGGCCCAGACCAACCGCACCGACGGCATGGGGGCCACCGTGGGCCAGTACCTGATCGTCGACGACGTCGACGTCTGGGAATCCAGCACCCGGTGCGGTGAGAGCGGTCGCTGAAGACCTGCACGCTCAACCCATCAGATTGCCTCACGTCACCCACCAGCAATTCCCTTGGAACCGCTGGGACCCTGTGACAAACGTCCCGCCCGATCAGCGCCTCTTCGCGCGCCGTTGGAGTCACATCGCATGCACCGAATGAAGACGTCGCACGCTCATGGCCTTTGGGGCACGGGCTTCGGCCTCACCCTGCTGCTCGCCCTGAGCGGCTGCAAGCCCGATCAGGCCAAGAAGACCCTCGCAGGTCGCGAGCTCTACGACTCGTGCAAGTCCTGCCACGGCGCTGCTGGCCACGGTCAGGAGAACATCGCTGCTCCCGCCATCGCCGGTCTGCCCGCCTGGTACGTCGAGGCGCAGATCATGAAGTTCCGCACCGGCGTTCGCGGCGCGCACCCTGACGACCTCGAGGGCCTGCGTATGCGCCCGATGTCGCAGCAGATGATGGACGTTAACGAGGTCAAGGAGGTCGCGAAGTACGTGGCTTCGATGACTCCGATGAAGCAGACGAACACCACGGGTGGCGACGCCACCGCGGGTGCTGCGACCTACGCGGTCTGCACCGCGTGCCACGGCGCTGACGGCAAGGGCAACCAGGCGCTCAACGCGCCGCCCATCGCCGGCCAGCACGGCTGGTACCTGATGAGCCAGCTCAACAAGTTCAAGAAGGGCATCCGCGGGACGAACCCGAAGGACGTCACGGGCGGCCAGATGCGCCCGATGGCCATGACGCTCGCGGATGAGACCGCGATGAAGAACGTCGTGGCTCACATCTCTACGTTGGCGAAGTGAAGGAGCAGCGCCATGGCTGACGAAACCAACCCCGAGTCCTTGTCGACGATCATCTTCATCCTCACCGCGGGCGGCGCGATCGCCTTCGCGGCGGTGGTGCACTTCTTCGTCCTCAGCTGAGCCCGAAAACATGATCAGCAAATACGTCGAATCAGCTTCGAGCTTTTCGGGAGACATCGACTCCCTGATCTGGCTCGTGACGATCATCGTCGGCTTCTGGTTCATCCTGGCCGAGGGAATCCTTCTCTACTTGATCGTCCGCTACACCGCGCAGGACGGCGTGAAGGGCAAGTACATCGCCGGCGAAGACCCGAAGGAGAAGCGTTGGGTCGCGTGGCCGCACTACCTCACGCTCGGCTTCGACGTGTGGATCATCGTGGCCGCCATCCAGGTCTGGCAGAACGTGAAGCAGACCATGCCGCAGGCCGACGAGACGGTCCGCGTGATCGCGCAGCAGTGGGCGTGGACCTTCATTCACCCCGGCGCTGACGGAAAGCTCGACACCCCCGACGACATCCGCCTCGTCGACGAGCTCCACGTCGAGAAGGGCAAGACGTACCACTTCGAGCTGCAGAGCCGCGACGTGCTCCACAGCTTCTCGGTGCCCGTCTTCCGCCTGAAGCAGGACATCATCCCCGGCCGCACCATTCGCGGCTGGTTCAAGGCCACCCAGACCGGTGGCTACGACATTCAGTGCACGGAGATCTGCGGCATCGGCCACGCGCTCATGCCCGCCCGTGTCTTGATCGAGTCGCCTGAAGACCACGCTGCCTGGGTGCTGTCGCAGACCCCGGCCGCCGCGTCGCTCGCCCCTGGTGAGACGGTGCCCTCGACGCAGCTTGGAGGAATGCCATGAGCAGCACCGCGACGGCCGAGAAGCACGACGATCACGGCCACGATCCCCACTCCGCTGGTGGACACGGCCACGACGCGCACGGCCACCACGAGCAGAACTTCTTCCTCAAGTACTTCTGGTCGACCGATCACAAGATCATCGGCATGCAGTACCTGTTCACCGGCATGTTCATGGCGCTCATCGGTGGCTTCACCGTGTACGCCTTCCGCATGCAGATGGCCTTCCCGGGCATGCCGGTTCCCGGCTTCGGCCGCGTGACCGCGAGCGACTACAACGCGCTCGTCACCACGCACGGCTCGGTGATGATCTTCTGGGTGGCGATGCCCGTGCTGATCGCGGCGCTCGGCAACTACCTCATCCCGCTGATGATCGGCTGCGATGACATGGTGTTCCCGCGGCTGAACCGCTTGAGCTACCAGATCTTCCTCGTCTCGGTGCTCGTGCTCATCGGCTCCTTCTTCGTGGAAGGTGGAGCGTTCGGCGGCGCGTGGACCTCGTACCCGCCGCTCGCGGCCAAGGCTCAGTACAACCTCACTCCGCTGGGTGCGCCGCTCTGGCTCTTCGCCGTGGCGCTCGAGTTCGCCGCGTTCCTCATGGGCGGCATCAACTTCGTCACCACCGTGATGAACAGCCGCGCCCCGGGCATGAAGATGTTCGACGTGCCCATCGTGATCTGGTCGATCATCATCGCCTCGATCCTCTTCATGGCCTCGGTCGGCCCGCTGGTGGCTGGCGCGATCATGATGTTGTTCGACCAGCTGCTCGGCACCGCGTTCTTCGACCCCAACAAGGGCGGAGATCCCGTGCTCTGGCAGCACCTCTTCTGGTTCTTCGGTCACCCCGAGGTGTACGTGGTGCTGTTGCCCGCGATGGGCATCGTGGCCGAGGTGATCACCACCTTCGCCCGCAAGAAGCTCTTCGCGTACAAGACCGTGCTCTACACGATGGTCGGCACCGGAGCGCTCTCGTTCTTCGTGTGGGCCCACCACCAGTTCATCGCCGGCATCGACCCGCGCATGGCGAACATCTTCAGCGTCACCACGCTGCTGATCTCCATCCCCGTCGCGGAGATGCTCTTCGTCTACATCGCGACGCTGTACGGCGGCTCGATTCGCCTCACCACCCCGATGCTGTGGGCGCTCGCGTTCGTCGGCGAGTTCCTCCTCGGCGGCGTGACGGGCATCTTCCTCGGCAGCTCGGGCGCGGACATCTACTTCCACGACACGTACTTCGTGCTCGCGCACTTCCACTACACGTTCTTCCCGATCGCCTTCATCGCGACCTTCGCCGCGCTCACCTACTGGTTCCCCAAGATGTTCGGGCGCCACATGAACGAGGCGTGGGGCAAGGTGCACTTCTGGATCACGATCATCGCGTTCAACTTCATCTTCATCCCGCTCTTCCTGCTCGGAGCGCGCGGTGATCACCGCCGCATCTACGACTACACGCACTTCCCCGACCTGATGAAGCCGGGCATGCAGGATCTCCGCATCCTCGCCACGCTGTCGCTCGTGGTGCTGCTCGCCGCGCAGACCATCTTCCTCGTGAACTTCTTCATGAGCATGTTCAAGGGCGAGAAGGCGACCGCGAACCCGTACAACGCGAACACCCTCGAGTGGACCGCGCCTTCTCCTCCGCCGCACGGCAACTTCCCCGACGGGTTGCCCACCGTGCACCGCGGTCCGTACGAGTACAGCCACCCCGATCGCCAGGAAGACTTCTGGCCGCAGAACATGGCTCCTGAGAATCGAGGCACTGCTTCATGAGCGCGTTTCCCCGACCCATCGCGACCAGCCGGTCTGCCACCGGCATCTCCACCGGCAAGCTCGCCGTGTGGTGGCTGATCGCTTCTGAAATCGTCATCTTCGGTGGCGTGCTCGGCAGCTACCTGATGCACCGCATCGGGCACCCCGAGTGGGCCAGCCACGCTGAGCACACCAACACCGTGTTCGGCGCGGTGAACACCTTCGTGCTCCTCACCTCGTCACTGTTCGCCGTGATGGCGCACCAGGCGGCGGATCAGAAGGACGGCAAGAAGGCGGCGAAGTTCCTCTACCTGACCTCGCTCGGCGCGGTGATCTTCCTGATGATCAAGTCGGTGGAGTGGACCGGCGAGATCCAGCACGGCTTCACCATCAGCTCGCACACGTTCTGGTCGTTCTATTACACGGCCGCCGGCATCCACGGCGTGCACGTGCTGGTGGGCATGATCATCATGCTCGTGATCGCGCGCGACGCCGCGAAGGGCCAGGACCTGCAGCGCGTGGAGGCGGTCGGCCTCTACTGGCACTTCGTCGACATCGTCTGGATCTTCCTCTTCCCGCTCCTCTACATCGCGAAGTAGTCCGCGAGAGATCTCACCATGTCTTCCGAGACCAAGACCGAAGCGCACGCGCACGACGCCATCAACGGCGGCCACACCGGCGTGCACCACTACAATTACGTGAAGATCTGGGTGGTGCTCCTGGTTCTTCTCGCCCTGTCGATCCTCGGCCCGATGTTCGGCCACCCGATCGTCACGCTGATCACCGCGTTCGGCATCGCCTTCGTGAAGGCGTTCATCGTCATCAAGTACTTCATGCACCTCACGGTGGAGAAGAAGTACGTCGGCTTCCTCCTGCTCACGATGATCGCGTTCATGATCGTCTTCGTGGGCGGCGTCGCGCCGGACGTGATGCGCCACGAGGGTCAGCGCTGGGTGAACACCGCCGCGCAGGACGTCGTCAGCAAGGGCCTCGCCGCTGACAAGGCGGGCGGCCACGAAGGTCATCACGAATGATTGGCCAGGAGCTCGCGATGGGAACCGTGCACCCGCTGCCAGTGAAGCGGAAGCCCGTGGTCTCCAACGCGGTGCTCGGCACGCTGTTCTTCGTCGTCGCCGAGGTGATGTTCTTCTCGGGCGCGATCTCGGCGTTCACCATCGCGCGCGCGGGAGCGTTGCCCGGCACCTGGCCGATGCCTGGCCAGCCGCGGCTCCCTGCTGAAGCCACGATGCTCAACACCGCGCTGCTGCTCTTGAGCGGCATCGTGCTGGTGGTCGCGCACAAGCTGTACCGCAAGCAGTCGCCCATCGCGCACTGGGTGACGTTGTCCGCGTGGGCGCTCGGGTTTGGCTTCGTCGCGCTCCAGGGCGTGGAGTGGGTCGGCCTGCTCTCGCAGGGCATGACGCTCACCTCGAGCCCGCTGGGCAGCTTCTTCTATTTGATCGTCGGATCGCACGCGATCCACGCGGCGGTGGCGCTGATCGCGCTCGGCTACGCGTGGCTTCAGATGGCGCGCGGGAAGCTGGCGCCCGGGCTGTTCTTCGGCGCGCAGACGTTCTGGTACTTCGTGGTGCTGCTCTGGCCCGTCATCTACGCGCGGGTGTATTTCTAAGTCATGGAGCGA
>CBIHPJ010000626.1:0-5544 GCA_966211295.1 uncultured Myxococcales bacterium
CCGACCTTCGCGTGCGGATCGGCGAAGGCCATCGATCCCCCGGTGCCCTGAAAGCCGAACGCGCTCGCGTGAATCGGCAACTTCTCGAAGCCGAGTGAGAACTGCACCTCGAGCTTCAAGCACTCGTCCTTGAAGCCGTGCGCGGGAGGAACCGCGGGGGCCATCAACTTCTCGAGCGTCTCTTTCCGAAGCCCGAGCTCTTTCCCGCCCGTGGCAAACACGCCGTAGAGCTTCGCCAGCGCGCGCGCAGTTCCCACTCCGCCGCCCGCGGGAATCTCGATGCGGCGCGCGTAGACGTGATCGCTCTGCTCCGGCAACTCCGACCCCTGGAGGCAGCGGCGAAAATTCGACCGCGGGTTCAACACAGCCACCGCGAGCTCGAAGGGCAACTTCGTGAGCGCGGACCACACGCTGAAACGCTGTAGCGGAGCGAGCCTCGAGTCCGAAATCTCCTCGGGGAGCCCGATGTAGAAGTCGAGCTCGAGCGGCTTCGCGAGCTCGTCGCGAAAGTACTGACCGAGGCTGCGATGAAGCGGGTCCACTCGTCGCAGCAGCTCGCTCTCGTAAAAGCCGAGCGTGATGCCGTGGTACGCCTGACGATCTCCTGGACGCCACGCGGGCTTCTGCCGCGCGAGCACCACTCCGAGGTGATCGAGATCTCGCACCAGCTTCTTGTCGATCTTCACGTCGAGCGCGAAGAGTCCGGCTTGATGCGAGAGCAATTGCCGAATGGTGATTCCCTCTTTGCCGAACTGCCGGAACTCGGGCCAGTAGCGGCTGACGCGTTCGTCGTAGTCGAAGAGGCCGCGCGATTCGGCGAGGGCCATGGTGAGCCCGGCGACTCCCTTGGTCGTGGAGTGCACCAGCGCCATGGTGTTCTCTTCCCACGGCGACCTGGTGGCCTGGTCGCGAACGCCGCCCCAGAGATCGACCACCTTCTCTCCGCGGTGGAAGACGCAGCACGCGGCGCCGAGCTCTTCACCCTTCTCGAAGTTCGCAGCGAAGGCCTCGCGCACCCGCTCGAAGCGCGGCTTCACGAAGCCGGAGATCGCCTGGGTGCTCGACTCGGCCTCGGAGTGTCCCCTCAGCGTCTCGATGGCTGAGCTCATGTCGAGGCCTCTCTCGCCGCGGCGACCGGGCGCACCAGGTCGATCATCGCGGCGTTGAATTGCTCGGGCTCATCGGCGAACGGCTCGTGTCCCGAATGTTCGAACCACAAGAGCTGCTTCGAGGGCGCGCTGAGGCGATCGAAGTACGCCACGCTCGCGTCCGAAGGCACCACGTGATCGTTGCGGCCGAGGAGGAAGAACACCGGCACCTTCAGCACGGGCGCGAGCTGCAGGAGGTTGAGCTTGGTGAGCTGCGTCCACATGGCGTCGATCGACGCTCGGAACGCGCGCCAGATCTTCGGGAAATCGAAGATCGAGGCCTCGCGACTCAAGAGCGACATCTTGAGCAACGACCACAACGCGCTGGCGTTCATCTGTCGATCGAGCCGCGCGAGCCAGGTGCGCTCTGTCCACAGTTGCTCCGCGTTGTGGGGAGGTGGCCCGATGGCCTGCAGGGCCTCGAGCGCCTTCCGGTGATGGCGTCGCGCGGCCTCGGTGATCGCGAAGGCGTAGGACTTCGCTTCACCCACCGCGGGATCGCCGATCTGCCCGCTGCCCACGTAGGCGAGCACCTTCTGGGGAAATCGCGCGGCGTAGAGCACTCCGAGCGCGGAACCCCAGGAGTGACCGAAGAGCACCACCTTCGTCTTCGCGAGGCGGCGGCACACTTCGTCCACCAGTTCGTTCAGATCCGAGAGGAACTGCTCCACCGTCATCGACGAGAGCGGAATGTCTTTGCGGAAGGATCTTCCCGCGCCGCGCTGCTCCCAGTTCACGACGGTGAAGCGCTTCTCGAGGGGCGCGTTGAAGTAGCGGAAGAACTGCGTCTCGGGAAAACCTGGCCCGCCGTGCAGCATGATCAACGGCGGATTCGCAACGTCTTCACCGCGAATCAGCACCCATTGATCCACGCCCCCGAGCGGGAGGTACATCGCCTCGGCAATGCTGCCGGGGATGATCTCGCCCTGCCTGTTCCGGAAGGCAGGTGTCTTGCCCGCGCGGCTCATGCGGGGAGTGCATGCATTTCTTCTACCTGTTTGTGGTGACGCGAAATCAGGAGGCCGGAGAACGCGAGTGTGGCGGAAGCGCAGTGACCTCCCCTCGTAGAACGACCAAGATCGCCACGTGTCGACGTTCCCGATCATCCATCGCTTCAGGCCGCCCGAACCGAAGCCGCAGGTCGGTGACTCCGATCTCGACGCGTTCGTGATCGAAGAGGACGAAGCGGGTGACTTCGATTTTCGCTTCGAGCTCGGCATGGGACTGGGGATCTTCTGGGCGCTGCCCGCCGGGCTCGGTGATCGCTTGCGGCTCCTTCACGTGGACGGCGCGGCGTACACGGTGGATGAGCCGGAGTTGTACGCGGATCCCTTCGTCGCCAACTTCGGGCCGATCACGTTCGAGGAGAACGGCATGTCGGTGACCGTCGAGCTCACGGAGAGTCCGCCGAGCTACGTGTGCGTGGTGTTTGCGAAGGGACGCGCGCCAGTCGAGTTGCGATGGCCTGATCACTCGGCGACGGAGACGTAGCGTTCGCCTTCTTCCGCTTCGCGCTGAGATTCGCTGACCAGGTTCGGGAGCACGCGGCGGAGTGTTCTCAGCGCTTCCGCCGAGAGCCCGTTGTCGTCCACATCGAAGCGCTCGAGCTTCTTGAGCGAAGGAGCCGCTGCGAGGATCACCGGAACGTCTTCGTCGATGAGAGCTCCGCCGGAGAACGAGAGCGTCCTCAAGGTCTCGAAGATCGGCGACCGAACGAGGATCGGCAGCGCCTCTTGTGCGACCGCGCAGTTCACGAGACCGAACGAGGTCAGCCCTCGGCGCATGAAGAGGGGCTCGATGCGGGAAACGTCGCACTCGCCACCGGTCCACAACTCGAGGGCGGTGAGCGGCGCCTTCGCAGTGGTGAGCTCCTTCACGCGAAGCTCGGTGAGCTCAGTCGACTCGATCGTCAGTTTTTGGAGCCGAGGGTTATCGAGCGCACCGAACGAGCCCGAGGTCGCGCGCACGCGGAGTTCTTCGAGCGAAGGCAGCGCACTCAAGAGTGGACCGAGCTCGCCAACCCTGGTCCATGAGAGTTCTGGCGATTCGACTGGGCCGTCTTCGTTGAGCGAGAGCGTGGTCAGTCGCGGAGCCTGCGGTGCGCTCGCGAGCACATTCCACGTCTCGACCAGTTCAGAACGAATCTGGCACTCGAGGCGAAGCCCACGAACCGTCGCGAGGAACGGCAAGCCGAGAACCCCACTGACGATCTGCGAGTAGTCGCGATGGGAGGGCCGCGTACGCACGACGAGACACGAGTCGATGAAGCCGCAGGTCCACTTGAACTGAGCAACGGGAAGATGCGGAGCGAACTCGCCCAGCACCGCGCTCGCGTCGTGGTGCCAGAAGAAGTCCAGCTCTTCTCGCGCGCCGGCGTCGTGCCACGCAGCGAGCTCACCTCGTGGATCGCCGTGCTCGAGCAGCCAATCGCGATAGACGCGCGCGCCCTTCACGTCATCGCGAGCCAGAAGGAACTCGGCTTCGAGTGGTGAGTGCGTGGCTTGAAGTGAACGACGCGCAGGCCGCTCGTGGACGACACGGCTCACGCGGGCCCGACTCTGAAGTGCGCGCTCGAGTTCTTCGCGGAGACGCTCGGTGGCGTACTTGTGGTCGTGGCACCGCTCGGATTTTCCGTCGAGCACCACGGTGTCACCGCACAACGAGTACTCGGAGACGTCGCCATCGTGATCGAGCCGCCACAGCAGCTGCGTGCGGCGACTCGCATCATCTGGCGGGAGCGGAGGCGAGAGTTCGTTGTCGTCTGCGCTGAATATGGGACCGAACGGACTCACGACTTCGATCACGCGCAGCGCGCCGTTCACGGTGTCGAGGTAGTCGAGTCCCTCCACAGCCACCGTCTCGCACCACAACGTCGGCACGAGTCGCACCGGAGTTCCCGCTCCAACCTTGAACGTGTGTTCGAGCAGTCCATCGAGCGCAGGGAAGATCCACGGAGGGACGGTGGATCCCTTGATCCGCAGCAGCAGCTCGAAGCCGCGACCACTCTCGGGCCAGACCTCCGGAGTGCGGCCGAGTTCGCTGAAACCCAGCGTGAGCAGGACGAGATGATCGTCGCGCTTCCAGAGTGCATAGCCCTGCAGGACTAATCCGCGCTGAGCGACGAACTCAGGCGCGCCACCGAGGACGTGTGTTCCCGCGGCGAGCAGATCGTCCTCGCCCGTGCCTTCACGACGAGGCGCGATCTCCATCACTGGCGGCGGCTCAACAGGAGCCCCAACGAACTCGGGCTCGCGCGCGACCTCGAGCTTCACCATGCAATACGGACAGAACTTCGTCCCCGCTTTCACCTTCGCCTTGCACTTCGGGCACGGCGAATCGGCGCTCATCAGCGCTCGATCCAATTTCGCGCGAGCGCGACGTCGGTGCGGAACCAGAAGCTGATCCAGATCGTGGTGGTGTTGTCGGCCCAGCTCCCGAAGGAGAGGAACGGGAAGCGGACGCGCTTCACTCCGTTCTTGTCGACGAAGAGCGGGGTATTGACGGTCGTGACGTCGAGGCTCGCCCCGAAGAGGCGCGTGAACGCCCAGTTCACGTAGACGTGTGCCGTCGTCAGGTCCCTCCGGCCCAACCCCGGACTCGCGACGGGATTGCCGTTCGCGTCGATGCCCTGCGGCGTGTACTCGTCCGACGACGCGCTGGCTCGCCAGTACATGGCGAGGCCGAGGCTCGCGCCGATCGAGAGCGAATCGAGGATCCACCCCTCGGCCTGGATTGTGTTCTCCCAGGCCACGGCCACGGCTGGGGGCACGTCGGCGTAGAAACAAAGACGGCAAGAGGACTGGACGGGCACGTAGACCGGCTTGCCCACCTGCGTGCGGAAGGCGACCTCCACGGGCCCGAAACGTCGTTCGAGCTGAGCCGCGAGGGTGAACGTGGTGACGGGAATTCCGGGCTCCAGAAGAGTCGGAATGGTGACGCCCAGCGCAGGTGTGAGCCGCAGACCAGTGTGCGGCTCATCGAGGAGATTCGTCGCCGCGAGGCTGAGCGCGATCGGAGTCACCAACCATCGCGATCGCTCCGCGTCGATGTGCAGGAGCTCGTAAGCAGCCCCAAAGCGCATCGAGGGACGCAGGTGAACGCGCCCGACCTCGAAGCCCCAGCCGGCGTTGAGAACGGTCTGCAGCCCGGCGTACCCGAAGTAATCCGGTTCAACGAAGGTGCCGGTTCCGAGGAAGGAACCGAGCTCGAGAAAGGCCCACGGTCCCTGGACGGAGCCGGCTGCGAAAGGGATCGGCGGCGGTCCAGGCTTCGCCGGGTTGAAGGGAACGCCCGGCGTCTCGCGTGGCACCTCGAGCGGGTCAGCCGCGTGTGCGAGTCCGGCAACCATCACCGCCAACCAGAGCGCCCTCCTTCGGAACATGGGCCGCACCGTACG
>CBIHPJ010000627.1:0-5536 GCA_966211295.1 uncultured Myxococcales bacterium
CGCGCTCGCCCCCCGCCCCGGCGGGGGGGGGGGGCCGGGGGGGGGCGAGCCGGGGGGTCGGGGGGGTGGGGCGGGCCCCCCCCCAACCCCGCGACTCCGTCGGCGTAGAGGCCGGTCGCCTCCAGCGCCTGCGCGCGGGCGAGGGCAGCTCGCAGGGTGGTGACCGCTTGGAGCTGTGAAGGCGTGGGCTCGGCCACCGCGCTGAGCACCTTCACCTCGTCAGCGCAGTCCGAGACGAGGGGCAGCTTGCCTGCGGCTTCAGGCGCGCGCGCGATCACGGAGTCGGCTCCGGTCTGCAGGACCTCCACCAACGCGAGGAAGGCAGAGCGGCGGCGAGCGAGGCACAGGCGGCGTGCGTCGTAGAGCGCGTCGCTGTCGCGCTTCTCGATTCGCGCGGCGCGGCAGGCTCGCGCGCTCTCGCTCGCCAACGACGTCGAGTACGCGTCGAGCACCGACGAGGTGCTGCCCCACACGTCCGCGGCGTAGGGCAGGGTGCTGCCCGTGAATCGTGAGGCGAGGCTCGTGCGGCCCCACTCTTCGGGCACGCCCGCGCTGTCGCAGACGCTCCGTGCTTCGAGCTGGGCTTTCCCGATCAATCCACCCACCACGCTGAGCGCGGCCACCACCGCTGCGGCGGCGATCAGCGGAGCCGTCTTTCGCTTCGCTCTCGGAGCGATCGCGGTGAGCAGTTCCTCGAGGGAAGGGAACCGATCGGCGGGCGCGGGAGCCAACGCCTTGCGCACGACCGGCCACAACCACGCAGGGATGTCCTTGCCCGACCCCGCAGGTGGCTGCTCGGGAACACCGCGCGAGGCGGCCTGCGCCAGCTCCCGGAGCGTCGAACCATGGAAGGGCCGAGTCCCGTAGAGCGCTTCGTAGAGGCAGACGCCGAAGGCGAACTGATCCGTGCGCGCGTCGCTGGGCTGCCCCAGGTACTGCTCGGGCGCCATGTAGCCAGGCGTGCCCGAGACGCTCCCGATCATCGAGTTCACCGTGGGAACGCTGTTCGCGCTGCTCGCGCGGATCTCCGCTGGGATCGTCGGGTCCACCACCGGCTCGCTGCCCGCGGCGCGCGCCAGGCCGAAGTCGAGCACGCGGGAGAGCCCGTTCTTCGCGACCAGCACGTTGTCGGGCTTGAAGTCGCGGTGAACGATGCCCAGCTCATGCGCGGCGACCAGTCCTCGTCCCGCGCCCTCCAGCGCCGCGAGCCGCCGTTCCCAGGACTTTTCCTCGGAGAAGAGAGAGCGCAACGTCCGCCCGGGAACGAACTCCATCGCGACGAAGACTTCGCCGCCCTGGAAGCCCACGTCGTGCACGCCGACCACGTTGGGGTGGGCCAGCTTCGCGAGCGTCTGCGCCTCTCGATAGAGGCGAGCTTTCGCTTCTTCATTGCCCGCGGTGCGCAGGAGCTTGAGGGCGACGCGCCGATCGAGCTCGGGATCGTACGCGGTGTAGACGACGCCCATTCCACCGACGCCGAGCTCTTCGAGGAGCACGTAGCGGCCGACCTTCTCGCCGGGCGACAGGGAGACCGGCGCATCGCTGTGCGGCTGGCCGCCGGAGGGCCGCAGGGTGCCTTCGTCGCCGGTGTCCCCAGTGGCCCCAGTGGCCCCAGGGGCGCCTGGATTGCTTGGGTGAAGCGTGTCTCCGGTTCCGTCGTCGGGAGGGGCCGGGTCAGCAGCCCCAGGGCTGCTGGGGTGCATCGTGTCGTCGAACCCGTCGCCGGCGTCATCGCCGTTGAGATTGCTCAAGCGCGGCGAGCCTACCGATTCGCTTCCAATTCGTCTCAGTGCTCGCGGCCGTCGACGCGCTCAGCGAGCAGCATGGGCGCGATGCGCACACCCACCATCGCGAAGGTCGTCATCCAGCCGAGCGCGGCGACCCAAATCCACGTCGCGTAGTGCGAAGGATCGAGCTGCGGCATCACCACGCGCGCGAAGAACGCGAGCACCATCACCCAGAGCGCGAGCTTGTCGCGTCGTGCGAATGCCACCGGCCGCCCGGTGTGGCCGAGCCCGATGCGAATCAGCATCGAGGGGATGATGAGGCCCATCACTCCGAAGGTGAACACGTGGAGCGGCATCGAGCCGACCCACGCTGCTCCCCACGCGTCGAGCACGAGCTGTGCGCAGAGCGCGACGCCGCCGAGGTACATCACGGCGAGCTCGATGCGCCGAAGCGCGAGCTGCGGGCTCCACGTCAGCAGGCGCCCGAAGAAGAGCGTCGCGAGCAACACCTCGGCGATGGTGCGCACTGCAGGCGGGAGCCACGGCGCCGCCACCAGCAACAACGCGAGGCCCTTGATCGGCCCATCGACGAACGGTCTGCGCGGCAGCGCAATCTGGAACGCGGCTTTCATGAACGGAACCGACGTGCGCTCCAGCATCACCACGAAGGCGAGCCTGAAGATCCCGAGCGTGAGGTCTCTGCCCTGCGCGAAGTGCGCGGGATCGAGCAGCAGCGTGCGCGCGGCGACGAAGAGCGGGAGCGCGATCAGAAACAGGGCGTTGTCTTTGTAGCTGTCGCTCTTTCGGTAACGCACGAGCGTCCACGACACGAGGCTCACCAACGTCACCGTGTAGAGGTTCAAGCAGACCACGCGGATCCAGAACGGCCACGCGCCTCCCCACCACATCACCGCGCGCTCGAAGACCCAGGCCGCGACGAGGAACTGCAGCGTGTGCCCGTAGTGCCCTCGCACCGAGACCCAGTTCTTCGACGCGGTGAGGAGAAACCCGCCGAGCACCGCGAAGCCGAAGCCGAAGAACATCTCGTGCGCGTGCCAGGTCATCGGCACCAGGCCCGCGGGAGCCGTGATCGCTCCCGTCATCAACAGCACCCAGATCGGCGGGAGCGCGATCGCCGCCAAGACGGCGAGGAGGAAGAACGGGCGAAACCCGACCAGCCAGAGGGGACGGCCGATCCAGAAACGCTGCGGAGCGACGGCGGTTGCCATCACCGGCGCCATTTCAGCGCACGTGCCAACGGCATCTCCGAGGGAGACGCGGGTCGAGAAGTTTCAGAGTGGAACGACGTGAAACCCAGCGAGCGGCGACCGACGGCGGAGGCCGGAGGGCGACTTGAGCGAGCGCGGCAAATCAGCGCGCTGCGTAGACGGAGAGGGTCCCCGGAAAGATCCCTCCGCTCTGACTGGCTCGGCGCTCGAGCCAATCGCACTGCGCGAAGAGGTCGGGCTGATCCTTCGCGTGCGCGTAGAGGAGCCGGAACGGTCGCGGCCTGCGCCCCAGCGACTCACGGAGCCGATCCTGGGCGGACTTCATCACGCCGCCGATGAACGGATTGAAGAGGTACGCGACGGTGACCTCGTCCGGCACTTCCCACTTCGCAGCGTCGGCGACGATCAACTTCACTGGGCTCTGGAGCCGATGCTGTGCGGCGAGCACGTTCGCTTCGGCGCGCTTCGCGAGCTGCGGAAGGAACTCCACGCCGAGCACCTGCTTCACCCGGCGGCTGGCGGCCATGATCAGCGCGCGACCCAGGCCCGCTCCGTAGTCGACGAACACGTCATCGCGCTGCAGCCGCAACAGTTGGAGCCCCGACCGCACCAGCGTCCACGGCAACGGCTCGTACTTGATCGTGTCCTGCGGGTAACCGCCCTGAGGCGGGAGCGAGGAGGCGCGAGTCTCGACGCAGAAGTAGCGCTCCCACGCGCGGCCCTCCTGCTTCGCCGCCCAGCCCAGCCACGAGTTCAACGAGGAGATCTTCTTCAAGAGGGAAGACATGGCGCGCCCCCTAGTGCAAATGAGCCGCCGCCGGAGACGAAAAACCTCTCCCTGCGGTGAGCGGGGAAAGGTCGGACGACGATCTCCTTCGGTGAGCGCGCTCAGCGCGCTGCAGACTTCAGGCTTCCGCGGTCTCGTGCATGCGCATCGCGCGGCGCGTGAACTCGGCGAGGCGGTAGAGCACCGTGCGGCGGGAGACGCCGAGCGCCGCGGCCACCTTCGCCTGCTCGATGCCACGCGCGTGGTACATCAACGCCGGCTGCTTGAGCTCTTCCGGCGTCGCCGCCAGGAGCCGATTGGCGAAGTCGCGCGTCACCACGCTGTCCTCGAATTCGTCGTCCACCATCTCGGGCACGTGCTCGACGGGCTCCGCGTGACGGCGCGCATCACGGATCACGTTGAGGCAGTGGTTGGTGGTGATGCGGTGAATCCAGGGGAGCACCGCGTCTTCGCCGGGCGCCGAGCTCACGTGCTTGAGCACCTTCATGAAGACGTCCTGGGTGGCGTCTTCAGCCGCGGTCGGGTCCTTCAACAGGCGCTTGCAGCGCGCGTAGATGGTGGGCCCGTACTTCGCGTACATCTTCTCGGTGTCCAGCTGGCTCATCGTTTCCCCTTTTGGAAAGTCGGCCCGTGTGTGCCCGGGCTTTGGCGAATATTCGGGGAGGCGTGGTGTTCAGGTGCGCCACTGGGTTGGCGCCCTGTGAACGAACTTTCCATTCGGGGAAATCGCCAACACGGAGGCCTACTTACGTGCGCAAACGGCCCAGTAGCAGAACTGATGAACCGATAATGGGGACGAAATCACCGCAATTGACCAGAAATGCCACCGGGTAGGACCGTGTGCGCCACCTCGGAAACCCTCGGAAGTGCGAAGGATTTGGGTGAGCTAGGGTCCGCCCCATGAACTGGCTCGTGGTGGCTTTGCTCAGCGGCGCGGTGGCGGGTGTCGGCTTCTGGCGCGGCTCTGCGCAGGGCCTGGCGTCGCAGACGATGCCGGCGGTCGCGGGCGTCCTCTTCTCGCTGCTGATGTTCCGCGCCAGCACGCTCATCAAGGATCGGAAGCAGCTGGGCGAGCTCGGTGGCTGGCCGATGCGTGTCGCGGGAGCGCTCTCTCTCACTGCCGCCGCGGCTGCCGCGGTGGATCTCGTGATCTGGTTCCAGACGAGGAAGGCGACCTTCGGTCAGCTGGGGTTGCCGGTGGCGGCGATCGCCTTCGTGGTGCTCGCGATCGCCGCGTTGCGGCTGTCGAAGGACTCACCCAAGCGCACTCACTTCTACCTGCTGGCAGTGGTCTCGATGGCGAACGCGGCGGTCTCTGCGTTCCTCTTCGTGAACCTGCAGCTGCCCCAAATCACGAGCTGATCTCAGAAATCACTAGAAGGAGTCTTGACGACTCTTTCATGGGTGTTTATTACTTCTCTGGTCCAAGGAGACGTCATGGCTTCGCCGATGCTGCTCACCGATGGGTACAAGTTCTCGATGGCGGAGGCCGGCTGGCCGCTGCGGCGCGAGACCTTCTACTACTCGCATCGCAAGGGCGGGCTGCAGGTGGTCCCGTTCGACGTGGAGACCGAGCTCAAGAAGGTGCTGCCTGAGCCGGGGCGCGCGAGTGACTGGGAGTACCTGAGCAAGCACGAGTACGACCTCGGCTCCGCGGTGAAGGCGGCGCTGGCGGGGACGAATCAGCTCTCCGTGAAGGCGCTGCCGAGGCTCTCGGTGTTCAGCGATCGCGAGCCGGTGTTCTCGGTGACGGGTCCCTCCGCGCTGGTCTCGTGGCTCGAGCCGGTGCTGCT
>CBIHPJ010000628.1:0-5524 GCA_966211295.1 uncultured Myxococcales bacterium
CTGCGTCGCCAACGAGTGCACCGTGCTCTGCCGCACCGATCGCGACTGCGATGGTTTCGGTTCCTGCATCTCTGGTGAGTGCACCGGCATCGCCGGCTTCGGCGGCGGCATTCAGCCCGGCGGCGGAGGCGGAGGCAGCTCCGGTGGCGGCGCGGGCGGAGGCGGCGGCACGAGCGACGGAGGCACCGACGGAGGACTGGATGCCGGCACCGATGCGGGTACGGGTGGCGGCACCGGAGGCGGTGGCGGCGCGGTCGGTGGAGGCGGCGGCTCAATCGGTGGCGGTGGAGGTGCAACGGGCGGCGGCGGCGGTGCAGTCGGTGGCGGTACCGGAGGCGGCGCCATGGGTGGTGGCGCTGGTGGCGGCGGCGCAGAGATGGACGGTGGAATCGACGCGGGCAACGGCATGGGCGTCTATGGCGATGCGTGCCTTCGCGGCAGCGACTGCGCGACGGGCCTCTGCGTCGGCAACGCAGCGACCGGCTTGAAGATGTGCACCATCACCTGCGGATCCGAAGCGGCGTGCGATGAGACGCACGCATGTCTCCCGGTGCAGGGACCTTCAGGCACCATCAACATCTGCATTCCTTCCGACTCAGGCCAGGCGTGCCCGAACGGCATGGGCAGCAGCTGCATCGCGGGCCTCTGCCTGCTCCATCCGGGGAACACGTCCCTTTCGGTCTGCGCGACGCCGTGTGAGACCACACACTCGTGCCCTGCGAACTTCTCGTGCTCGTTGGTGCAGGTCGGCTCGCAGATGCAGAAGGTCTGCTCTCCGAACGGCGGCCAGTGCAGCGTGCAGGGAACTTCGAATCAGTGCATCACGCGCTTCTGCTCCACCAAGGCGTCCGCGCCTTCAGTGGGCATCTGCACGGGTAACTGCGCGACCTCGGCCGATTGCCCCACGGGTTGGGCGTGCGGTCTCGACGACGATCTCTCGAGCCGCTGCCAGCCCGTCGGCAATCCGTGCACGGTGAACACGCAGGGCAACAACGACTGCTTCTCCAAGACCTGCGCGCAGGGCACGCCGCAAGGCGACTACTGCACCGCGCTCTGCATGGACCTGAACCTGAACCCGCAGCAGCAGCGCTGCCCGACTGGTTGGACGTGCGTGAACGCGGGCACCACGATGGACCCGCTCTGGGCTTGTGAGCAGTAACTCAGCTCAGAAGCGGTAGCCGATTCCGACAGAGGCCTCGAACGTCACTTCCGCCGGGCGATTCGTACGGATCGTCGGACCGATGCGCGCCCGCGCGAACGCGGCGAACTGGCTGGTGATGAAGTACTCGACGCCACCGCCGGTGAGGATCGGCAGGTTGAAGCCGCCGAACTGACCGAACTCGGCCCACATCGGGAAGTCGACCAGCACCGCGATCGCGATCGCACTCGAAGCGACGATGCCGAGACGGAACCCGACGGGAAGCGCGAGGAACGTGCGTGAGCCCTGGAGGTAGGACCAGTGGTTCACGATGCCTGGCTCGAAGGTCATTCCCAGCGACACGCGGCCGGAGTCGAGGAAGCGCAGCTTGAGCGTGCCCTGAATCTTGAGGCCAGGCGCAGCTTCTCGAAACATGCCCTCGACGCCGTAGACGAAGCCCACCCGCCCACCGATGTTGATGCCCGGCGAGATGCCGCGCATGAAGCCCGCGGAGATCGACGGATACCCCGCGAACGCCTCGAGCGCGGTGTCGCCCGGAGCGAGGGTCTTCGGTCCCAGCACGCTCCACGGCTGACCACTCTCTTCACGCGTCTGCGAAACGCTCGACGTCCCCGACGACACCACGACGGGCTCTTCAGCGAGCGCGACACCCGCGAACAGCAACGACGACAGCAACAATCTCTTCAAGGCAACCCTCTTTCACGAGCCAGCGCGAGGAACGACGTCTCCATCGCTGACAGTTTGGCCATCGCGCGCGCGCGCGCCGCAACCATCGATTCTCCCGCGGCCAGCGTCTCGCGCCACTCGAAGTACACCTTGATCTTCGGCTCGGTGCCCGAAGGACGGAGCGTCACGCGGCTGCCGCCTTCGAGCTCCCAGGCGATCACGTTCGACTTCGGCAGGGAGAGCTTGCTGGTCGCCCCGCCCTGCACGCGCGTCTGCGCCTGGTAGTCGTTGGTCGCTTCCACCGAAAGCGTGCCGATGTTGGAGATCGGCATCGTGCGGAAGGCCTCCATCACCGACTTGATGATCGCCGCGCCGCTGGTGCCGCTGAGCGTGGCGTTGAACTGCGAGGCCACGAAGAGGCCGTGCTCACGCTGCACTTCCTCGAGGTACCCGAGGAGCGTCGTGCCGCGCGACTTGCACCACGCCGCCATGTCCGCGACGACCACCGCGGTGCCGACTCCGTCCTTGTCGCGCACGACGTCGCCGACCGTGTAGCCAAGGGCTTCCTCGTACCCCATCACGAAGTTGATGCCCTGCGGCTTGAGCTCCATCGCCTTGTTGGCGATCCACTTGAAGCCGGTGAGCGTCTCTTCGTAGCGAGCGCCCTTCGCGGCGGCGATCGCCTTCAGCTGCGCGGAGGAAACGATCGTAGTGACCACGAGCGGATTGGGAGTCTTCACCTGCGTGAGCATGAAGTGGCCGAGCAGCACGCCCACTTCGTTGCCGGTGAGCATTCGCAGTGCGCCCTTCTCATCGCGCGCCATCACCGCGAGACGATCCGCGTCGGGATCGTTCGCCATCACGATGTCGGCCTTCACCTTCTCCGCGAGCGCCGTGGAGAGATCCATCGCGCCCTTCTCTTCCGGGTTCGGGAAGCGCACGGTAGGGAAGGTGCCGTCGGGCTCCTGCTGCTGCGGCACGGGCTCGACCTTGGTGAAGCCCGCTTCCTTCAGTGCGTGCACCACCCACTTGCCGCCCACGCCGTGCATCGCGGTGTAGACGATGGAGAGATCGGCGGTCTTCCTGGTGGGACGCTGCGCGAGGATCGCGTCGTAGAACTTTCGCGCGACGGTGTCGGAGACGTCGATCCACAGCTTCTTGCTGCGCGCTTCCGCCTCGGCCATCACGGGTACGTCCTTGGCGGGACCCACGGCGTCGATCGCCTTCGCGATGCCTGAGTCATGCGGAGGAACGATCTGCGCGCCGTTGCTCCAGTAGACCTTGTAGCCGTTGTACTCGGGCGGATTGTGGCTGGCGGTCACCATCACCGCGGCCACGGCGCCCAGGTTCGACATGCCGAAGGCAGTGACCGGAGTCGGAGCGAGGTCCGGGAAATACAGCGCCGGAATTCCCTCGGCGGCGAGCACCATCGCGGCCTCGCGCGCGAACTCGAGGCTCATGTTGCGGCCGTCGCGGCCGATGAGCACGCCCTTGGTGGTGACCTCGGGAACGGTGGCCTTCAAGTACCGAGCGAGCCCCGCGGTGGTGCGGCGGATCACCGCGAGGTTCATGCGGTTCGTTCCGCCGCCGAGCACTCCGCGCAGACCCGCGGTGCCGAACTCGAGGGATGCGCCGAAGCGATCCTCGAGCTCCGCCCAATTCTTCGTCCCCAACAGCACGCGCACCTGCGCTGCGGTCGATGCGTCGGGATCACCGTCGGCCCACTTCGCCGCGACTTCTGCCAAGCGTTGCTGGTCCATGGGGCGGAGAATTACGCGCATCCGCACAAGGCAGCGAAAGAAATGTTCTCCGAGATCTGGGGAGGCCGTCCCCTTTGGGTGACGTCAGTTGCGATCGAAGACGATCTCCATCGTCCACGGCGAATGACTGGAAAGCTCCTTCACCGTTTTCTTCTTCGCGCTCTCCTCGAGGCACTTCTTGAGCGCGGGCGGCACTTCGACGTCGAACGCTTGTGCGCCAGTCACTTTCTCTCCCGCCAGCGTGAGCCGGAGCCACGCCGACTTCGCCTTCCCCGCCTTTCTCCTGCAGTCGTCTACGAGCGAGGCCTCCAGCTGCTGTGACTCGGTGAAGTACGCCGGCATCTCGAATTTCGGTGAAGCGCGCACGCCCTCGAACTCGTCGAGCGGGTTGAGACCCGAGAAGGGAGGGGGCGACGGCTGCTCGGTCTTGAAGCGCTGCAGGTTGGCCTTGAAGTCCGGCTCGCCGCTGATGCTCAGCACCTTTTCTTCGAGCGCGATCGCGCGATCTTTCTGGCCGGCCTGGAAGTAGGCCTCGGCGACGGTGTCGAGCAACCCGGCCTCCGTGGCGAGAGGCTCGAGCACTTTCGCGGTTGTCAGTGCGCCCGCGATGTCGCGCACGCCCAGCTGGGCGTAAACGAGCTCGTTGAGCGCGAGTGCGTTCTTCGTCACCGCGAAGGCCTGCATGATGCGTTCTCCGATCTTGTGCAACTCCGCCGCGTCAGCCTCTGGGTAGAGCGTGAGCGCACCGAGCGCATCGATCGTCGAAGTCATCGAGGGATCGCCGCGCGCCAGCTCGAGCAAGGTGCGCAGCTTCAGCGCCCTCGTTTCGATGCGGTATTTCGTCGAAGCGATCAATGACAGTGCGCGCCCCTTCACGCCTCGCTTGCCGTCGGCATCGCGCTTCGCCGCCTGCTCGAACAGCGCGAGCGCCTTGGCTTGATTGGGCGGCATCGCATTGAGCGTCTTCAGCGCGAACACGAAAATCGCACGCGCATCAGCGTCGGTCTTGGCGACCGCTTCATCGGTGAACGGTCCCTTCACCGCGGCGATCGTGAGGAGCGGCGTGAGCTGAGCGACGAATTCCGACGGTTCCTGCGCCCTGACCTGGCCGACCTTCGTGCCATCGGGCGCGAGCACGAGGATCGTGGGGTAGCTCGCGATGCCGAAGCGCTCCGCGACCGCGATGCCTTCGCCCCGCTCGGCGTCGTACTGAACGAAGCGCGCCTTCGAGAGCGCGGCCGCCACCGAGGGCTCGGGGAACACGTACGCCTCGAGGACAGCGCACGGCTTGCACCACGTCGTGAAGACGTCGATCACGATCGGCCGATCCGAGGGCTCCGCGATCAAGGCGTCGAACGCCGGAGGAGGAGCCGCACCCAACAACACCGCCACCGCCACTGAGATCATGTCTGCAGTTCCTTCCGTGTCTCGGGTTCGCGCACCCAGCGCTCGATCGTCCTCATCAGCGAGCGCGCGTTGAGGCCGAACTGGCTCGCCCAGATGGTGAGTGGCGCGTGCATGAACGCCATCGACTCGCCGAACTTCTTTCCAGCAACGTCTCTCTTCGCCTCCGGCACGGTAAGCAGCAGCGCGGCGAGGTTGATCGGCTGGAGCACCACGATGACGTGTCCGTTCCACTCCGCGGCCTGCAGGCTCGCGATGTTGTCGAAGTGCAGCAGGCACGGAGCAGGACCGCCGAGGAAGTGAATGCCCTCGGGCGTGAACTTGATCGACCTCCGCTCGGGGATTCCTGCGAGCTGAAACACGAACACGACGACTCCGCCCAGCATCAGCGCCCAGCCGATCCACCACAGCATCGCGTTGCGCTCGTAGCCGATGAGCACCGACGACGCGCCCGCGGTGAACATCGCCGCGATGAAGAACAGCCTCCGCTTGCTCGACATCACGAGGGGCTCGCCGCCCTTGAAGGTGAGGAGTG
>CBIHPJ010000629.1:0-5508 GCA_966211295.1 uncultured Myxococcales bacterium
AGCACGGTGGAGACCCGATCGCCCTTCAAGGTGTCCTTCACGACGAGCTCGGTCCACGTCCAGATCTTCCCGTGCTCGGAATCCCAATCGGTATTCGACGCGTGCACGGTGGCCTGCACCACCAGCGGCGCCCGCGCAGTGAGCTCCTCGAAGGACAACGAGAGGACCACGGTGCCCAGCGCGAGTGACGGCGCAAGGAGGGCGAGGGCCAGCACCACAGGGGAGAGTCGGGCCATGCCTGCTCTGTAGTGGGGTCTGGGGTCTGGAGTCACATTGCAGTGCATCCGTTTTGCGGACTATGCAGCAGGGACGGATCGCGGCGGCCGGCTGCGCTGGACGGAACTGACAATGAACACTTCTCGGATGTGGATGCTCGCGGCGGTCTCTGCCGTGACGATGGTCGTCGTACCTCTCGCTTCGTGCGGCGCTCCCAAGGCGAAGTGCAACACGACGACTTGCTTCGGCTGCTGCGATGACAAGGGCGAGTGCCAGGCCGGCACCTCGACCGCGGCGTGCGGCAACAACGCGGGCGTCTGCGCCGCGTGCCAGTTCGGATCGATCTGCAACTTCGGGGCGTGCAGCGCGGGCAGCAGCGGCGGCGGCTTCGGCGGCGGCACGGGTGGTGGGTCGGGCGGCGGCTCCGGCGGCGGCACGATGGGTGGCGGTACTGGAGGCGGCGCGATGGGGGGCGGCACCGGCGGCGGCGCGCTCGGCGGAGGAACCGGCGGCGGCACCACGGGTGGCGGCCTCGGTGGTGGCACCGGCGGCGGCATCACGGGCGGTGGTACCGGCGGCGGCGGTCCGCTTCCGGGTGACACCTGCGCGACGGCGCAGACCATGACCTTCGTCGGCAACACCGCGACGTTCAATGGAACGACCGTCGGCTACAACCACGACTTCACCAGCTCGTGCGCAAACGCGGGCCAGCCTGATCGCGTGCTGCTCTTCACTCAGTCCGCGACGGGACCGATGACCTTCACGCTGACGTCCACTGGCTTCCAGCCTGCGATCTCCGTGCACGCGTACAGCGGAGGCACGTGCGGCACCGAGTTCGGCTGCTTCCCGGCGAGTGCTCCGGGCGCAACCATCACCCAGATGACGACGGTCCCCGTGGGCACGTACGCGATCGTGGTCGACAGCGCGACTACCGGTGGCGGCGCGTTCACGCTCACCATCAACCGCAGCGGCGGCACGGGCGGTGGCGGTGGCGCGACGGGCGGTGGCGGCGGCGCGACGGGTGGAGGCGGTGGCGGCTTCGGTGGTGGCGGTGGCGGCGGCGCGACGGGTGGAGGCGGTGGCGGCTTTGGTGGTGGCGCTGGCGGCGGCGCTACCGGTGGTGGCGGCGGCACCTCGACGCCGATTCAGCTCACGAACAACGTTCCGATGAACATCTCGGGTCTGTTCCACGAGGAGCAGCTGTACATGATCACCGTTCCCTCGACGGCCACCTCGCTGACGATCACCACGGCGGGCGGCAGCGGAGACCTCGACATCTACGCCGAGTTCGGCATGCCGCCGAGTGTCCAGTTGGGCGCCACCTACGCCTCGGACAACGTCGGCAACGCTGAGCAGATCGTGATCAGTCCGATCACGCCCGGGACCTATTACATCGACGCCTACGCGTATGCCGCGTACTCGGGAGCGACGATCACGGCGTCGTACTGACGCCTTTCGAGTCGGCGCGGAGTCGAGCTAGCTTGGGCGCATGGCCCTCGACATCAAGCGACTCCGCACCGACTTCGCCACCGCCGCCAGGGACGGGAAGATCTCCGACACCGACGTGGACGGGCTGCTCAAGCGCGTGAAGCGTGACGGACTCACCGAGTCCGAAGCGAAGGCGCTCAAGAAAGAGACCGCTCGCTACAAGGATCAGTTCACCACCGAGGGCGCGGCGAAGATCAACGCGTTCATCGAGAACAAGCTGCGCAGCTCGATGGTCCTCGACGATCCCACTCCGGTGAATCCGCTCGGCGTGAAGGATCCCGCGGTGCTCAAGAACGACGTGAAGCGCGTTCGCCAGGAAGTGATCAAGGGCAGCACGCTGGTGAAGGGCAGCATCTCGGGCGACGACGTGATGCAGAAGTATCTCGGCGATTGCTACCTGATCGCAGCGATGTCCGCCGTCGCGCGCGCGAACCCCGAGGTGATCGAGAAGGCGTTCAAGAAGCGCACGGACGGCAGCTACGACGTCACCATCCACGAGCAGAAGGGGAACAAGTGGGTGCCGGTGAAGGTGCACATCGACGCCGACCTTCCGCACAACGACTGGTACCACCTGACCTACGCCAGCGCGCGCGACGAGAAGGAGTTGTGGCCGGCGTTGCTCGAGAAGGCGTTCGCTCAGCGCGCGGGTAGCTACGCGGCGATCGAAGCGGGCGTGCCGGGTGATGCGCTGAGCGCGCTCACGGGGAAGCCGAGCACGATGCTCGACTTCCAGGAAAAGGGCATGAAGGCCGACAAGGTCTGGGACGCACTCAGCCTCGCGGTGAAGGAGAAGCGTCCCGCGACCGCGTCGACCTACGGCGAGAGCTCGAACGCGAAGTACACGAACAGTGGCCTCTACGCTGATCACGCCTACTCGGTGTGGGGCGTGGAGACGTCGGGCGGGAAGAAGTACGTGCAGCTCCGCAATCCGTGGGGCGAGAGCGAGCCCGCGAACAACGGTCGCGACGACGGCATCTTCAAGCTGGAGCTCTCGGAGTTCATGAAGATGTACGCGAACGTCGAGATCAACGACTGAGCCACGGTCTTCGCGCTCCAGAGGACGCTCAGCTGATCTGCTCGAACCTGATGTCGGGCACGAGCCACAGCAGCGCCACGAAGACGAAGAGTCCGATCGAGATCGCTGGCGCCACGAAAGAGACTGCGACGGAGACCGCGTAAAAGACGAGGGAGAGTCTCACCTTGATCGCGCTGCGGTGATGCGCGCGTTTGCCCACTTCTTCGGTCTGCTGCCGCTCGATCACCGTCTGCAGCACCTGGTACGAGATTCCGCAGAGCAGCATGTCCACTCCGTACAGCGCGACCGGCGCGTGCGCGGCGTGCGTCTCTCCCAGCCAGTCGGTGACGAAGGGAATCAACGAGACCCAGAACAACATGTGCAGATTCGCCCACAGCATTCCGCGGGTGACCTGATGCACCGAGTGCAGCAGGTGATGGTGATTGTTCCAGTAGATGCCGACGTAGATGAAGCTGAGGACGTAGCTGAGAAAGATCGGCCAACGCTCCAAGAGCGCAGTGAACGTGGGCTCGTGCGGGATCTTCATCTCGAGCACCATGATGGTGATGATGATCGCGAACACGCCGTCGCTGAACGCCTCGAGTCGCGCGCGTCCCATCTGCGCCGGGTAACGACGAGGCGAGAGCATGGCCCCTCAAACTTCGATGAGCGACCTGCTGGGTTTTCGCAGGAAGTCAGCGAATCCAGCGGCTCACGGTGCCTACCAGCACCCAGCCCGTTGGCGTCTTCGCGTAGAGCGTCTGCGAGCCTGAGTCGAAGTGGGCGATCTGGTGCAACGCAAAGTCGTCGAGGACTCGGACCCTGGCGTTGGCCCCGAGCGCCGCGCCCAGAATCGACTGCGCCTCTTCCGCGGTCGCGAATCGAGCTGACTTGAAGCGCGGCTCGAGCCGCTTCCACACCACCTCCGTCAGCTCCTGCGTCAGCTGCTCGACCGTCACGCGCTTCAGCAGCTCGAGGATCTTGGTGGTCGGCACTTCGACCTTCAGCTCCTCCAGTTGCAACGCCACCGCGCTCTGCGTCGTGGGACTGCCGCGCTCGAGGCGCGCCTTCAGCAGCGGCACATAGCTGGCGTCGAACACGAACGCGCCGAACTGATGGTCGAGGATCGCCGCATCTTCCGTGAGGTCGATGCTCTCGAGCACCAGGTCGAGCCACTGCGCGCGCTCGGTGGGCGAGAGATCAGCAGGCGTTCTTCCTCCAGGACCGAGGCGATGCACGTTCGTGTGCCAGTCGCGGCTCTCGCTGTTGGGCTCGAAGCTCAAGAGCCGCCAGCCATCCTTCTCCTGCGTCCAGTAGCCAATCTCGAAGAAGCTCGGCGCCGGCCATCCACCGGGCAGCACGCTCGTCACCACGCGCGCGACGCCGTCGCGATAGTGCACGGGAAGGAAGAGAAGTCCCGGCGTCTTCTTCTCGCGGACTGAACTCCGGAACTCAGCGCGATTCGCGGCCACTCCGATCGCGACCTCGACCGGTGAGCCCACGAAGCCAGCTGGAGTCGAGCCGCCCAGGGGAAGCCCGCGCAGGTTGCTCTCGAACCCCTTGGAGAGCTGATCGGACGAGATCAACACGCGGTACGTGAAGAGGATCGCGTTCGACGGTCGATCACTCGAAGGCTCCCTCACGTACGCATCGCCAGGCGCGCACATGCGCTTCGTGAGCTCCTTGAGATGCGCTTTGGCGAGCGCGTCGAGTTCCTTCCCTGAAGGCAACAGCGGCGCGTCGAGCAACATCGCCTCGAGGCCGAGTGCGAGCTCGCGACGCCGCAGCATCGAGTTCTCCGCCTGGAGCGCAGTGACCATCGCGGAGAGGTCCTTCGGGAGCACGGGCGGCGGCACCACTCCGAGGTCGAGCTCGATCGCAGGCGAGGTCGCCACGCCTTGAAAGCCAGAACCTGCTCCCGAGAGATCGAGCCTCGCGATGACTTCGTAGGCACCGTTCGGGATCGCCTTGAGAGCCTTTTTGTCGAGCGTGAAGGTGAGTCCCGCTCCGGTGTTGGGGCGCAAGAAGATGACCTTCGCGAACGCGGTGGTGTCCTCGTGTTTCAGAGGCCACTTTTGAACGATGCCGCTGCTCGAGGTCACCGTCACCGAGAGACCGTCGCTCCAGCTCTTGCGTGGTCCGCCGATCGCGAAGGGGTTCGATCTCGCAGGGTGATGTATCTCCACCTCGATCTCGAGCGTGCCGTTGTCCCTCGCGATCGTCTCGACGCTGAGCAGCGGAGTCGAGTCCGCGAAGCTCGGTGCTGCGAGACCGAAGACGATCGCCACCGCGAGAACGCGCATGCGCACGTTCTACTTCGACGTGACCTTCTCCAGCGCGCCCTTGAGCGTGTCGGCCGCCGCGTTGCGCTGCGCGCCGTCGGTGAGGAAGGGCGGCACCGAGCCCGCGGGGTCGACGAAGATCACGAAGGTCACCTTCGTCTTCCCGTTCGCGCTGGGTTCGAAGCGCCAGCTCGTGTCCATCTTCGTGATGCGCACGAAGCTGTCGGGGATCTTCGGCGCCTTCTCGTTGTCCACGTGCGCCTCCAGCGTGCACAGCCCGGGGCTCGGCCGCTTCTTCGTGAGCAGGAAGGTGACCGCGCGATCCGACACGATCGGCGTCTTGAGCTCGTCGTGCACCAGGCGCGCATCGCCGCGCTCTTCGAGCACGGTGCGTTTGGAGACCTCAGGGGAATTTCCAGCGCTGCTCGCCCAAAGGAACACGCCATCGCAGAGCGCGTTCGCCTCGCCCGCGATCTCCATCTGCGCCCGGAATTCGCTGAACTTGCT
>CBIHPJ010000630.1:0-5508 GCA_966211295.1 uncultured Myxococcales bacterium
GATCCAGTACTCCGGAGTCGTGAACGCTGCGTTCGACGTGCTCGGCCGCTGATCAGCTCTGAACCCGCTCGCAGTTTTGACCGGCTCCGGGTCTCGGCGCTATCTCCAGCGGCTCGATGATCGCGCTGGAGCTCAAGCATCCGATCATCGATCGAACGTTGCTGCGGCACGTTGGTCCCTCGTTTCGCGCGTTCGTCACTCGGGCGGTGATCGAGCGCTGTCCGACTGCGTGCAATCAGAAGTGGGAATCGCTCCCGCTGGGTGAAGATCCCTACGTGACGTGGTGCGATAACCCTTCTATCGCGCGCTCCCTCAGAGAAGCGACCGTGGTGATCGATCGCGCAGCACCGCGTACTCCCGGTGATCTTCGGCGGCCGAACTTCGTGGTCGGTTGACGAATTGCGCCCCTCTCCCCTGCCCCTCTCCCCGCATTCGCAGGGAGAGGGATAAAGAGGTGCGTATGTCGCTCCTCGTCGCCCTGATCCTCGCCATCCCTCCGGCAAGCTGTCCTCCGAACGTGAAGGATGCGCTCTTCGATATCGGCCCCTGCGACAAGAAGCCCGCGGAGGCCTGTTTGAAAGCCGGTGACCTGCTCATCGCGCAGGCCGGCTGCCGCGACGAGGCGCTCGCTCGCTACGACGTCGGCTGCAAGAAGGGAGTGCTCCGTGCCTGCTCGAAGCTCGGCTTCCGCATCGTCGAGATGTCTCGCGACGCGAACGAGGTGAAGCGCGCGATCGCGTTGTTCACCAAGGCATGTGACGGGAACGACGCGCTCGGCTGCTCCAACCTCGCGAGCTTCACGTGGGATGGCGAAGGCGTGAAGAAGGACCCGAAGAAGGCCGCGCAGTACGCCGAGAAGGCGTGCACCGGCGGCGATGCGTTCGGCTGCGGCACGCTCGGCAGCCTCTGGGCGCAGGGCGAGCTCGGCAAGAAGGATCCCGCGAAGGCGTTCGGCTACTTCACCAAGGCCTGCGATGGCGGCAGCGCCTCAGGCTGCAACCAGGTCGGCATGGCGTACGCGTCGGGTGAAGGCGTGAAGAAGGATCTCGAGCGCGCCATGCAGATCTGGGCGGGCGCGTGTCACAGCCGCAACGCGGGTGCGTGCTCGAACCTGGGCCAGGCGCTGCAGGTGAAGGGTGATGGTGAGCAGGCCGCGAGAGCGTTCGCGCGGGCGTGCAAGCTCGGTGACGACGAGGCGTGCAAGCAGGCCAAGCCGCTGCCGCCGCCCGACGGCGACATCGTGGAGTGATCAGAACCCCTCCACTCCGAAAGTGCAGAGGGGGCAGGCGACCATGGAGCGAATCGCGCCCGTGGCGAGTTGCTCGCCCACACACCAGCCGCCGAGCTCGCGGATGAACCAGTAGTGGCGGCCGTCTCGAGCGCTGCGGGTGACGTAGCCGACGCCCGCGGTGCTGCTGACCACTGACATCTCGCAGGACGCTCCGTGGAGCGGCACGAAGGAGAGCGTCTCTCCGGTGGTGAAGGGAGGAGCGACGCTCGGGCGGCACTCCATGCTCGACACCGTCGCGCTGAACGCGTCCGTGGGACAGGTGTCGCCGTTGCATAGCGGAGCTTCGGTGCTGCACTCCATGCACTCCGGGCCGGCGTCGAAGGTGCAGGTGCGGCCGGCGTCTCCGGCGCACTCGGAGATGCAGCGCTCCTCCACGCAGGAGAGTCCGGCGGGAATTCCGAAGACGCACCAGCGCGAGGACCATGGAGCCATCGCGCAGTCTGCGGCGGTTCGGCACTCGGCTCCGCCGTCGGAGATGAAGGTGCCTGCGTCGGTTCCGGCGTCGGTTCCGGCGTCGGTTCCTGCATCGACTGCTGCGTCGGTGATGCCACCGGCGTCCTCGTTCACCGGCACGAGGCACTGACACGCGGGAAGAAACGCGAGGAGGAGGGCCAGTCGGAGCTTCACGCGCTGAGGAATAGCGCAATTGTTCGCTCGGGACGCTCGGTGACTTGCCCTCACCCCGACCCTCTCCCGAGGGAGAAGGAGAAATTAGGGTGCGGTGCGGAGGCGGCGACCGACTTCGCGGTAGAGCGCGCGGGTGAAATTGCGGCGCTCGTCCGCGGTGCTCACGCTCAAGAAGCTCGAGACCGTGAGCGCGGCGTGATCCGCATCGAGCAGTCCGAGATCGACGCCCACTCGCAGCTTCATGTCCTTCGCGGGCATCAGGCCGTCGTTCGCTCCCTCAGCGCGCAGCAGCAGCTCACCGAGACTCAGCTCTGCCGCGACCTGGTTCTCGTTGTGCGCCGAGCGCACGTAGAAAATTCGCGAATAGAGCTTCGTCTGATCATCAGGACTCAGCGTCTCCACGCTGCGCAGCGCTGACGCGAAGGTCGCTTGCGCCACTTCGGTCGTGAGCGACTTCAATCCAGCCGAGCGCAGCGGCCGCACCTTCGCGAGTCCATCGGCAAGCGGAGAACCTCCCACCGCGCCCTGCAACACCACCACGTAGTCGACGTCTCCGTTGAGGATCAGCTCGGGATGCTCGAGCACCGTGAGCAACACCGCGGCGCCGCCCTTGCTGTGCCCGAAGAGCACCGACTTCACGCCGGGCCGCAGCGAGAGTTCGTCGGTGATGCGCTGCACGTCACGCTCGAGCGAATCACCCGATGGAGGGCGGATCACAGACGCGCTGCCGCCAAGCTGCTTCGTCTCCATCACGTTGTCGTCGAAGTAGCCGGGGATCAGTTCATTCAAGAATCCCGCGACGAAGATCACGTGACGACCCTCGAGCGTGGGCTTCGGCGCGCTCTCGGTTTCCGCGAGCCACGCCGGGCCCGTGATCGCAGGCGGCCGAGTGGTGGCGCAGCCGACGAGGATGAAGGAGCACAGCGCGAGCGCGATGCGAGTCATGGCGCGTCTGTTGTCACGTTCGGCGCCTGACGATCCAGTGTGCACCGGCGTGAACAGTCGCGCGCGCGTTCCACCCTCAACAATTCAAAGAGATTCCGCGACCGGCGTAGAGCTTTCGGTCCTCGATGGTGGGCCGGCTCACGCGCAGCTTCTTGAGGGCAGGAAGCCCCGTCGTGAGGAAGCCGGCCGACTGCGTGTACCAGCCTCGCAGATCCAACTCGCGAACTGCCGTGAGTGTCTGACTCGCGCCGAGCGCCGACAAAGCGTTGCGTGAGAGATCGTTGAACGCGAGCCCGAGCGACTCCACGGCTCGATTGCTCCTCGCGAGCGCGACCACGCTGGCGGAGCTCACGTGCGTGTGCGGAGCCCAGAACTCCTTCACGTTGAGCTTCCCGCTGGTGAGCGCGTCGACCGCGGCAGAGCCGTTCATTCCCCCGTTCACGTGCAGGCGCTTCAGACTCGGGAAGAGCTCGCAGACCTTCTCGATCGTCCCTGGTGGCGTCTGCAGCGCGAGCGTTTCGATCTGCGGCGCGGCGACGTTCAACACCGGAGCTCTGCGACCGGTGAGTTCCAACTCGCGGATCTGCGCGAACGCAGCGGACCGCATCGCTTCGGTGAGTAGCACTCCGTCACTGAGTGCGACCTCGAGCTTGGTGATCGGCTCGAGCGCGAGCAACTTCGGAAGATCCTCGAGCGCCTTCTCGGGGAGCCGCACTCGCTCCACGAATCCCCAGCGATAGGAACACTCGGTCACTCCGAGCGCGCGCAGCGGCTCTTCCCATTGCGCGAACAAACCCGGCTTCCTCTGCATACGCCGCGCGAGGATCGCTTTCCGCGTGGAGGGATTGGGCCGCTCGAACAACGCGAGCTCATCGAGGATGAACTCTCCGCGCGGATCGCCACGCTCGAGCAGCCAATCAGCCGCGATGCGATACGCCGGCGGCCCACCGGCCGCGAGCGCAGAGAAGGCAGCGGGCTCGAGTCTCACGCGCCCTCCTTCTTCAGGATCGCCTTCACCTCAGCGAGCCACTTCTTCCCCTGTTCCGGGTGCACCATCGCGAGGTACGCGGCCATGCCGTGCAGCCACGGACCGAAGTCCTTCCGTCCCCGCGACTCGGCCGCGAACCCGTTCTTCTTCACGTTGTGAAGGATCGCTCTGAACTCGCGGCGCACGTGACGCGGCACGCTCACCTTCTCGTTCACCACGAGGCCCGTGACGCTCTGCCTGCTCCCCGAGCGCAACAGTCTTCGCTTCGAGGCGTTCTCGATGAAGCCCTCTTGCTGGCAGATCGCGTTCACCCACCAGAGGAAGCGCTCGAGCTTGGGCGGATGTCGCTCCTTGAACGAGAAGGTGAGGTCGTCGGCGTAGCGCGTGTACTGCGCGTTCCACTTCGTCGAGAGACCGGTGAGCCGCGCGTCGAGCGCCTTGCTGATCAGGTTCGCGATCACGGGAGAAGTGGGCGCGCCCTGCGGCAACACTCCGGGCTGCGCAGCGCGTCCGCTCGGCAAGAGCGTGCGGTACGTGGTGATGCGCGCGAGCGTGCGCGCCACCTGCTCGGAGTGACCGAGCTTCCGCATCAACCCCTCCACGCGGCGGAAGTTCACCGAGGGGAAGAAGTCCTGCAGATCCATCTTCACCACGAGGCCCGCTCCGACGTGCGGCTTCGCGTTGGTGATGACGGAGTGATCAGGTCGAAAGCCGTGCGCCGCGTGGTGCAGCGGCAGCTTGTTGAACGAGTTGTCGAGCAACCAGCGCTGCACTGCCTTCAGTCGAGGACGCGGCGCGGCGAGCGTGCGGAAGCCGTTGCGCTTGGGGACCTTGAACTCGACGTACAGACTTCCGCGCGCGCCCGCGGGACGGCTGGTGAGCCACAGGTCGCGCTCTTGAAGCCCACTGGCGCGGAGCAGATCAGCCGGCTTCGCCCAGGGTGATTTCGGGAGCCCGTTCCACCTGTTCCGTCTCTTCTTCGGAGCGTCGGCCGAGAAGGCCATGCCCGCGCTCCAACCCGCGGGCCCCCACTTCGCGTCGGGAGAGGTGACGTAGCGATCGGTCCGATCCTTCGGCGCGACGTCGGTGAGCCCGAGGCGCTTCACAGCGTTCATCGCGAAGTGCGAGAGCCCACCATCGGAGTCCTTCACCGCGTGTCTCAAGAAACGAGCGCCGCTCGCTCCGAGCCGCTCGACGAACTCCGTCGCCTTGCGCCGCTCGATGGGATTCGGATCGCGCAGCCACTCGAACACGTGCTCGTGCGGAAGATGACGCACCAACCACGCACCGGCGACCTGCAGCTCGATCAACCCGTCGCCCTCTTCGAAGAGCGCGGCGATCGCCTTCACGTCGGTCTTGCCGTCCTTCAACAACGCGCGCACGCGAAGGAGCAGCTCGACCGGATTCATCGAAAAGCTCCGGGTGACGCCGACGAGTTACCTGCTTGCCGAACGCATCGGTGTGCGCCCGCTTGCGGGCGTTTCTGGCAAAGCCTCACACCGATGCGTTCCTGCGTCATGCGACCTCATCGACACCCGCGACGTAGCATCGCGGAACTCCGCTAGCTGCCGGCGTCACCCAGAGTGCGAGGGGATATCAGTGTAGGGTGCGCCTCGTGGAGCGAAACCTCACCGCACACGAGCCGCATCCGCCGTTG
>CBIHPJ010000631.1:0-5494 GCA_966211295.1 uncultured Myxococcales bacterium
GACCAGAGCTTCTGGTCGAGCATGTGCGTGGGATGAACGTTGCCCATCGCGGAGAGCAACGAATTCCTCAGCATCGGAATTTCCTTCGAGAGCTCATCGACGAGCCGCTTCACGCGCTTGCGCTGAAGGTTTTCCTGCGAGCCGCAGAGATCGCACGGGATGATCGGGAACTTCATCAGCTCGGCGAAGCGCGCGATCTCGGTCTCCGGCGCGTAGGCGAGCGGGCGGATCACCGTGTTGCGGCCATCGTCGCTCTTCAGGCGCGGCGGCATGGTGGCCGTCTTGCCCGCGAAGAACTGGTTCAGCAGCATGGTGTGGATCAGATCGTCGCGGTGGTGACCGAGCGCGATCTTGGTGCAGCCCATGTCCACCGCGGCCGTGTAGAGAATTCCGCGACGCAGCCGCGAGCACAGGCTGCACTGGGTGACGCCCGGCTTCAGCTTCTCGAGCACCACGCTGTACGTGTCTTCCTTGAGGAGCTTGTACGAGTACTCGTTCTGCTGGAGCCAGCCCTCGAGCATGTCGGCCGGAAAACCCGGGTGACCCTGGTCGAGGTTGACCGCGATCAGCTCGAACTTCACCGGCGCGCGGCGCTGCAGCTGCCGCAGCAGGTGGAGCATCGTGTACGAGTCTTTTCCTCCCGAGATGGCGACCATGATGCGGTCACCGTTCTCGATGAGGGAGAAGTCGTGCACGGCCTTGCCGACGTGCTGCAGGAGCGATTTCTCCAGTCGGTTGAGCTCGTCCACGGGTTGCTCCTGAAACGACTCCAGTGAGAGGACCCCCGGCCCTCTGCGTTCAGCGCGGGCCGATAGCCCATCCTTGGGGGGCATTGCTAGCGACAAGGACGGCCAAACCCTCTGCGATGAGATAGGGGCACTTTCGTGTCCATGACCACGTTGGATGTCACCCGCGAAGAGCAGCTCCTCGGGGTGCAGGAGAAGCTCGCTTCGGTGCAGGAATTGGCGGTCGACGTCGAGGCCGACTCGATGCACCACTTCCGCGCCCGGCTCTGCTTCGTGCAGCTGGGGACGGATCACGACATCTTCCTGCTCGACACGCTGCAGCCGGGAGTGACGCCGAAGACGCTCGCGTCGCTGTTCGGTGACCCGGTGGTGACGAAGTACTTCCACGCGGCGCAAGGCGATCTCCAGTACCTCGCCGAAGAAGGCGTGCGGGTTCGCGGTCTCTTCGACACGCACCGCGCGGCGACGCTGCTCGGGTGGCCCAAGGTGGGGCTGGTGGACCTGGTGAAGGAGAAGCTGGGCGCGACGCTGAAGAAGGAGCACCAGCAATCGGACTTCTCGATTCGCCCGCTGCCTCCCGAGCTGCGCGAGTACATCGCCGACGACGTGCGCTACCTCTGCGAGGTGGGACGGTGGGTGAAGGACGCGTGCCTCAAGGCGGACATCCTCGAAGAAGTGCTGCTCGACTGCGATCGCATGTGTGACGACGCGGCGGCGCGCCCCGATCCCGCGACGGACTACACGCCCAAGCTTCCGCGGCAGGGGCTTTCGCGCGATCAGTTCCTGGTGGCGTGGCACGTCGCTCACGCACTGCACAAGAAGCGCCTCGAATGGGCGGCGGCCGAAGATCTGCCGATGGGTCGCATGTTGTCCAACATGGCGTTGGGAGCGCTGGCCACGAAGCCGCCTGGTGACCTGCGCGCGATGGCGAAGCTCGAAGGAGTTCGCGGGGCCTTCGTGCGCGCTCACGGCGATGAGGTGATGGCGCTCATCGAGAAGCTGCAGGCTGACGGAAAGGCGGGTGCGCTAGCGATGCCGGACGAGAAGAAGGATCGCGACCCCAGGCGCAAGAAGCGCGAGGAGGCGTTACTCGATTGGCGCAAAGTTGAGGCGCAGACGCGCAAAGTCACGCCGTCGGTGGTGCTCTCCAATGGGTTGGTGGCGGCCCTTTCGGACGCGCCTCCGGCGACCCTTGAAGAGCTGTCGAAGCTCGCGTATTTCGGAGAGAAAAGGCTGAACCGGTACGGTGCCGCTTTGATGGCACTGCTAGACCCGCATCGATGAGGTGGCCCGAAACCTGCCCTGTTGGAGGCTAGACCTCGATCTTCAATCGATGTAGGTGTTTGTTTTTCCAAGTCTCGAAAGGAGTCGTTCATGTTCAACGGACCCTCGAAGCGCCAGAAAGAGCTCGCCCGCCTGGAGCACAAGAAGGAGAAGGCGGCGGCGAAGCAGGAGCGTCGTAAGGAGAAGGACGCGCGCGGACCTCGTGACCCGAACGCTGTCGACCCCGACATCGCGCACATCGTGCCCGGGCCGCAGCCGCTTCCTGAAGAGTAGTCGTTTCGTTGTGCTCCCTCTCCCTGCGCCAGCGGGGGGAGGGCCGGGGTGAGGGGCGAGAGTGACCAATCTCCTGCTCCTCCTCCTTTGCTTCGCAGTCGGTGCGTTCGCGCGTCGCACGAAGCTGCTTCCCGATGACAGTCATCGCGCCGTGAACGCGTGGGTGATGTTCGTCTCCCTGCCAGCGCTCGTGTTTCGGTCGATTCACGGCGTGAGGCTCGATGGGCCGATGTTGTTGTCGGCCGCGAGTCTGTGGCTGGTGTTCTTCGTTCCTGCAGCCGTGGCGATGGTGCTCATTCGCCGTGGCGGCGATCGTGGACCGCTTGGTGCGCTCGCGCTGTGCGCAGGTCTGAGCAACACGGCCTTCGTTGGCTTGCCGCTGATCGAAGCGATCGCAGGCAAAGAAGCGCTCGGTCCCGCGGCGGTGGTCGATCAGCTGGGGAGCTTCCTCGCGTTGTTCCTCTTCGCGATGCCGTTCGCGGCGCAGCTCTCGGGGACGCAGCGAGGTGAAGGGAAGTTCCTCGCGAAGTTGGTGAAGACTCCCGCGATGATCGCGTTGCTGCTGGCGATCGTGCTGCGCGACGTGTCGGTTCCCCAGTCGCTGAGTGAAGTGCTCAGTCGCCTCGCCGACATGTTGAGTCCGCTCGCGCTGGCGAGCATCGGTTGGCAGCTCGATCTGCATTCGCTCTCGGGAAACGGAAAGCGGATCGGAGTGGGCCTCACCTGGAAGCTGCTCCTCGCGCCCGCGATGGTGCTCGGTTTGTTGCTGCTCTTCCGCGGGCACCTCGGGCTCGTCGACAAGGTCGTGGTCGCGCAATCCGCGATGGCGCCGATGGTGACCGCGGGAGTGGTCGCTGCTGACAACGAGCTCTCGCCAGGCCTCGCCTCCGCGATGATCGCGGTTGGTGTTCCACTCAGCCTTGTCACGGTGCCGCTGTGGTGGCACTTCATGGGGCTCTTGTGAAACGCGCGGGGATCATCGAGCTCGAGCTGGCAGGACGAGGACCGAAGCGGGGCTTCGTGTTCGATCCACATCGGCTGGCGCTGCCGTGCTGGGCCGAGGCGCCTGGCCCTTCGTTGTTGCTCACGCTCGATCGTCACTTCGACACGGTGGCGCCGCGCGATGCACTGGCTCGCGGCTTGAGCGTGGACGAGTACGACCAGCACGCGCGCGAGAAGCTGGATCATCGGAACTTCGATCACGTGTTGGCGGCGATGGACGCGACGATCATCTCCGACGCGATCGTGGTGGCGCGTGCGAAGCCCGTGAACGCGGTGACGGCGGATTGGCGCGGGCACGAAGTGATCTCGGCTCCGACGCTCGATCTGATCTCGGCGGAGTGGGGCACGCCGCACGCGACGCCTGAAGGGAAGCGCGCGTTCGCCGCGGTGGAGCGCGCGAGGTCGATCGTGTTCGACGTCGATCTCGATTGCTTCACCACTCCGAGTGACGCGGATCCGACGACGGTGGTGCCGTGGTCGCTCGAGCTGATTCGCGACTTCGTGAAGCCTCGCGGGAGTGAAGCGTTCTGGAACTCGGTGCTCGCGAAGTGCGTGATCTTCACGTTCGCGCGCGAGCCGGGTCACTGCGGTGGACTGATCGCCTCGGGTCGGCTCTTCGAACATGCGTGCCAGGTGCTGTTCGTGGAGTTGTTCGAGACCGACCTTCCATGATCCTGCTGACGGAATCGCCGCCCGATCTCGATCCCGACAAGCTCGATGGCGACATCGTCGGGCAAACGAAAGCCGCGCTCGAAGCAGGACTCGAGGTGGCGTTCATTCCACTCGGGAGAGCGCTGGAGGAGGGCGACGACCCGGTAGCGGCGCTGCCGCACCACGCAACGCCGACGGACGCGCTGTGGATCGGTCACATCCCCAGCCGTGAGCGGTACGAGGCCGTCTTCCGCGGTGCGCTCGCGAAGAACGTGCGGTTGATCAACGACCCCGAAACGCATCTGCGAATCACCGAGTTCGATCGCTGGTACGGGCGACTCGAGGGGCTCACTCCGCGCTCGTACGTGGTGCGCAGCGTGGATGAGGTCGACGCGGCGATCGCGCAGGTCGGGCTCCCGACGTTCATCAAGGGCGCCGTGCTCTCGAAGAAGGGCTTCGGCTGGAACGCGGTCGTCGCGGAGACCGCGGAGGACGCCCGGAAGAAGGTCGAGAACCTGCTCCAGATGAAGACCTTCTCTCGCGGGATGGCGGCGTTGCGTACGCTCGTTCCGCTGCGGAAGGTGCAGCACTCGGTGGAGGGCTTCCCGCTCTCACGCGAGTACCGGCTCTTCGTGCTCCGTGGCTCCGTGGTGGGCGCGGGGTACTACTGGATGTTCGGCGATCCGTTCGGGCCGCCGTCCGAGGACGAGTGGGCACGCATCAACGGACTGGCTCTCGAGGCGGCGAAGAGGCTCGAGGCTCCGTGGCTTTCGGTGGACCTGGCCCAAACCCAAGCGGGCGAGTGGCTCATCATCGAGGTCGGTGATCCGCAGTTCTCGGGCGTGAGCCAGATGTCGATCAAGCAGCTGTGGCTGACCATCGCGTCCAATTGCTGATCACTTGATTGTGGTCACGTCGGTAACCTCAACGCTTGTTCAATTCGCTTGGCGGACTCTCGCGCGTGCTTGATACGTGCGGGCGATGCTCTCCGTGAAGCGAGTCGTGTGCGTGATGTCCGTCGTGGTGTTCGCCGCATGCAATCCCGGAGAGGGGCCGACTGGTCCTGAAGGTCCGGAAGGTCCCGCGGGTGTTGCTGGTCCCGCTGGTGCGCAGGGCGCTGCTGGACCTCAAGGTCCGACTGGGCCGCAGGGTCTTCAGGGAGAGCGCGGAGCGGATGGCGTTGCGGGTCCGCAGGGCGCGGTGCTGCTCGTCGCGCTCTCCGATGGCGGCACGGTGGTTCTGGACGGAGGCGTTGCGATCATCGCTGGTCCGCAAGGCCCCGCTGGTGCGATGGGCGCGACTGGAGACACCGGTGCGCCAGGTCCGCAGGGCGCGACTGGTCCGCAAGGTCCCGCAGGTCCCGCTGGTGCGACCGGCGCGACTGGAGACACCGGTGCGGCAGGTCCGCAGGGTGCGACCGGTCCGCAAGGTCAACCAGGCGCTACGGGAGCGAAAGGCGACACCGGTGCGACCGGTCCTCAGGGCCCTGCAGGTCCGATGGGCGCACAAGGCGACACGGGCGCGACTGGTCCTCAGGG
>CBIHPJ010000632.1:0-5473 GCA_966211295.1 uncultured Myxococcales bacterium
TTTTTCATGTCCGCGATTTGCCTACCTCTGGCACTCCGGACGTATGGTCACATGAGGTAGTGTCACGCCTTGCCGATACGGTGTCGTACATGGTACTTCGCGCACCGCTCCGGAGCCGATTTACAGCCTCCGCAGCGATTTCGGTCACACCGAAAGAAACGCACAGAGGGGCGCGAAAAACCAATGCGGATCAAGCGGCTCGACATCACCGGCTTCAAGTCGTTCATGGACCGTGTCGTCATCAGCTTCGATGACGGAGTCACCGGAGTCGTCGGCCCCAACGGTTGCGGCAAATCGAACGTCGTCGACGCCATTCGCTGGGCGATGGGCGAGCAGTCCGCGAAGAACCTCCGCGGCCGTGGAATGGAAGACGTCATCTTCAACGGCTCCGAGACGCACGCGCCGCTCTCGATGGCCGAAGTGACGCTCACCTTCAGCGTCGGTCCCGAAGACGTGCTCCCTGAGACGCTCGCGGGTCTGCCCGAGGTCTCGGTCACCCGCCGCCTCTTCCGCAGCGGCGAGTCCGAGTACCAGATCAACAAGACCACCACGCGCCTCCTCGACATCACCGAGCTCTTCCTGGGCACGGGCGTCGGTACCCGCGCGTACTCGATCATCGAGCAGGGCCGCGTCGGCCAGATCGTTTCGTCGCGCCCCGAAGATCGCCGTTCGATCCTCGAAGAGGCCGCCGGCGTCACCAAGTACAAGGCCCGCCGCCGCGCCGCCGAGCGCAAGATGGAATACACGCAGCAGAACCTGCTGCGCGTGAACGACGTGGTGGTCGAGCTCGAGCGCCGCCTCGACTCCCTCGAGCGCCAGGCGAAGAAGGCTGAGAAGTACAAGCGCCTGAAGACCGAGATGCGCGAGATCGAGCTGCACTCCAGCTCGCATCGCTGGCTCGAGCTGCAGGCCTCCCGCAAGGTGCTCGAGGCGCAGCTCTCCGAGTTCACCACTGAAGAGCGCGCTCACCACGAGAAGGTGAAGGCGCTCGAAGAAGACATCACTGTCCGCCGGCAGACGTTGGAGACCGACAGCGCCACCCTGGAGCAGCTCTCTGCCGAGGTGTTCGCGATCGAAGGCCAGGTGCAGCTCGACGCTCAGTCCATCGCGCACTGGCAGGAAGATCTGACCGCCACCACCGCGCGCGTGCAGCAGGCCGAGACCGAGCTCGCCGAGGTGCAGCAGAAGCACGCGCAGGCGAAGAACGACAAGCGCGAGGGCCTCGCCGAGCTCGACCGCATGGGCGTGGCGAGCAAGGAAGACGAGGTCAGCCTCACCGTGAAGGAAGAGGAGCTGCGCCGCGCCACCGAGCTCCTCGCCGAGGTCGTCACGCGTCTGGAGCAGGACAAGCGGGCCCTCGTGGAGATCGCCACCCGCGTGGCGAACCACGAGTCGAAGCTGCAGGGCCTCGAGCAGCGCAAGACCGAGCTGGCCGAGCGCCAGGGCCGCCTCGCGAACGAGCTGGCCGCGCTGCGCACCGAAGAAGCGCAGCTCGACGCCGCTCGCAAGGAAGTACTCGAGCGCGTGGAGCAGACGCGTCAGCTCTCCATCGAGCTCACCCAGCGCCGTGGTGAAGAAGAGGCGACCCTCACCAGCATCCGCGAGGCGTTCGCGGAGAACGAGGTGATGGTCTCCGCCGTGCGCGAGGAGCTCGCCGACAAGCGCAGCCGCCTCACGTCGCTCCAGGAGATCGCGAAGAACTACGACGGCTTCGATCGCGGCGTGCGCGCGGTGATGACCAAGGCCGGTCCCGAGCCGCGGCAGGCGGGCGTGTTCGGCCTGGTCTCCGACGTGGTCTCGGCGAGCAGCGAGTACGAGCAGGCGATCGAAGCGGCGCTGGGCGAGCAGCTCCAGCACGTGATCGTCGAGTCCTCGGATCGCGGCTTCGAGCTCCTGCACTACTTGAAAGCGGGCCAGGAGGGCCGCTCCAGCTTTCTCGCTGTGCCGATGGACGTAGTGGAGCCCCTGGCTTCGCTCACTTCCCCCGACGTCCTCGGCATGGCCCTTTCCCTCGTGCAGGTCGCTGACGAGACGCTGCGCCCGGTCGTGAATCGGTTGCTGTCGGGCGTCGCGGTGGTAGCTGATCTGGAGGCCGCACGTCGTTGCGCGGCTGAGCACCCGGCGTACACCTTCGTCACCCAGGACGGCGACGTGGTGCGGCCCAACGGCGTGCTCACCGGCGGCGTGATGGAAGGTCCGGCGGTGGGCGCGCTGCAGAAGAAGCGCGAGATCGGCGATCTGCAGGGCGACGTGGCGCGCCTCGAGGAGCGCTACAACGAGCTGATCACCCGGCACTACGCGCTCCAGAAGCAGATGGGGCAGTCCGAGGGGTTGCTCAAGGGCCTCGAGAAGAACAGCCACGCGGGCGAGGTCGAGCTCGCGGGCCACGAGAAGGACCTGCACTCCGCGGGCTCTGGCCTGGTGAAGCTGCGCGATCGCATCGCGGGCGTGCAGGGCGAGATCGACCAGATCGTCTCGCTGCAGAGCTCGCTCGAGTTCGAGCTCGAGTCTTCGCGCGGCGAGGTGATGCACGGCCAGACCGATCGCGAGATGCGCGACGATCGCGTGCGCCTGATGACCGGCGAGAAGGAGACGCTCGAGAGCAAGCTCTCCACGCTCTCTTCCGAGGTGACCGCGCTCAAGGTGAAGACCGCGTCGGTGACCGAGCGTGGTGAAGCGGCGCGCCTGCGCGTCGACCTGCTCTCCGTGCAGCTCGAAGAGCTCAGCGAGCGGCAGGAACGGCTTGAGCAGGGCCGCAACGAGGGCAAGGAGCACCTGGTGCAGCTCGAGGCCCGCATGGCCGAGACCGCCACCGAGCGCGCCGAGCGCCAGGAGCAGCACCGTGTGGCCCGCGGCAACCTCGACGAGCGCAAGACCGCGCACGCCGAGAAGAACGCGAAGGTCACCGAGGACGAGCAGGTGCTCCGCGACCTGCGCGAGAAGATCGACGAGCTCACCCAGTCGATCAACACGCTCACCTTGAAGGGCAAGGAGTTCGTGCTCGAGCTCGAGCACCTCGTGGGCACCGTGGCCGAGCGCTTCCAGGTGAACCTGGTCGAGGTGCTGCACCAGTACCACCTGGTGGGGCAGCTGGGCGCCGAGGCGAAGGAGAAGCTCGGCGACCTGCGCGGTCAGCTGGAGCGCATGGGCGAGGTCAACGTCACCGCGATCGAAGAGCACCAGGAGATCAAGGATCGCTTCGCGTTCCTCTCGAAGCAGAAGACCGACCTCGAGGACTCGCTCGCTCAGCTGCGTGACGCGATCGAGAAGATCGATGAGACCAGCCGCCAGCGCTTCAAGGAAACGTTCGACGTGGTGAACGAGAAATTCCAGGCGGTCTTCCCGCGCTTGTTCGGCGGTGGCCGCGCGTCGCTGATGTTGGTCGCCGGCGCGCCGGGCGAAGACATGGGCGTCGAGATCCTTGCGCAGCCGCCGGGCAAGAAGCTGCAGAGCGTGAACCTGTTCTCGGGTGGTGAGAAGGCGCTCACCGCGGTCGCGCTGATCTTCGCCATCTTCTTGATCAAGCCGACTCCGTTCTGCCTCCTGGACGAAGTCGATGCGCCGCTCGATGAAGGCAACGTCGGCCGCTACAACGAGATGGTGCGCGAGATGAGCAAGGGCTCGCAGTTCATTCTCATCACGCACAACAAGCGCACGATGGAAGTGGCCGACATGCTCTACGGCGTCACCATGGAAGAGCCGGGCGTCAGCAAGCTCGTCTCGGTGAACCTGAAGCGCGCGGTCGCGGCCAACGACGCTCAAGTGGCGTAATTCGCGAACGTCCCTCCCTCTCCCGTGGGAGAGGGTCGGGGTGAGGGCGAGTCAAAACGCTTTCAAGATCTTCTCGGCGTCAACACGCCGAGGACTGTTCGAGAGCAGCAAGCGCACGCGCTTTTCACCGAGATGCACGACGTTCTCCTCGACGTCCGCGTCGTCACTCGGAAGCCAGATCGCATCTGCTGACTTGGTGAGGTGATCTCCAAGCGCGGTCCAGCGTCCCTCGGGCAGGTGCGCGATCAACCCGAGCACTTCGTCGAGCCTGGGCTCCTTCGGCATTTTCGCCGGAGTGATCGCCTTCACGCAGAGCGCACTTCGCTCCGAAGGCACGAACAACACGCCTTCCTTCGTGATGAGCGCGCGTCCCTTCGCCTGACTCGAGTCGTCCACCGCATCCACGATCTCGAACGCAGACGCGGGTGACTGGAGCCCCTGCAGCCACACGCTCGCCAACAAGCGCAGCTTCATGGCCAGTTCCTCAGGCTCGGTCGAGCGCAGCTCCAACTTTTCCTGCTTCAGCGCGACCGTGACGGTGCGACTGTCCACGCTCACCGACTGAATCTCCCCCGAAGAAATCTCCCGCGAGAGCCGTGGCCAGCGCGCAGGAAGAAACAGTCGATCGGGAAGCAGTACCCAGCTGCGATCGGCGCTGCGCGCGTAGAGGATCGTGATGAAGAACAGCGCGCCCAGGATCGCGCCGACCAGCGGCCAGTCGAAGAGGAAGAAGAGGCTCGTCATTCCTGCAGCGGACAGCAGCGCCACCATCCACGGCGGGCCCTCCGATTCCATCAACTTCACTTCGCCGGCCTGAGGAGCGACGCCCTGGCCCTTCACCAACTCGAGGATCGAGGTCACCGCCGCACGCAGCGAAGGCTCCTCATGTCGCCCCAGCGTCACCAACCGCTCGTTCGCCGCGATTAGCGCCTGCTGTTTCCTCGCGCCCACCGCCGCGGTCAGTCCGTGCGCCTGCTCGTGCTTGTTCGCGTGATCGATCGCCTCGTCGATGCGTGGGAGCTGATTGATGCACTCGTGCAGTGTCGCGACGTCGTCCTTCGAGGTCTCGACCCGCGCGAGCAGGTACCGAAGCGAGTCGAGCAACGGCAGCGCGTCCTCGAGGAGCTCGATCTCGCCCTCGAGCCGGACCCGTAACCCCTCGTCAATGCTGGCAGATTCATGTGGGCGAAACGCTTCACTCACGCGGCTCAGATTCTACAGATCGAAACGCGAGGCGCCCCGTTTCAGCTCTTCACGAGGCGCGATTCCAACCCCGCGCCCAGTTCAGGAGCCACCACATGTTTCGCAAGTCTTTGCTCGCCGCGTGCGCCGCGGCGTTGACGGCCGCCCCTTGCCTCGCTGAGAACGCCAAGCCTGTCGATCCCAAGCCCGCGATCGAGTCGAAGATCATGGCGGAGCCGAAGATCCAGATCGCCATCCTCCTCGACACGTCCGGCAGCATGGACGGCCTCATCAACCAAACGCGCGAGCAGCTGTGGCGTATCGTGAACACGTTCGCGACCGCGAAGAAGGAAGGCAAGCGCCCCCGCCTCGAGCTCGCGCTGTACCAGTACGGCAACGACGGGATCTCCGCCGAGCAGCACCACGTGCAGCGCGTCGTTCCGCTCACCACTGACCTGGACAAGGTCTCGGAGGCGCTCTTCAAGCTCTCCACCAACGGCGGCAACGAGTACTGCGGCGC
>CBIHPJ010000633.1:0-5455 GCA_966211295.1 uncultured Myxococcales bacterium
CTCTTCGGGCGGGTGTTGCTTCTGAAAAATCCCCGACACGCCAAGCTTGAGCAGTTCGACGCGTCGCGGGTGGGAACTGGAGCGTCCGCACGGCGTGACCGCGCTGCTTCACCTCGGCGAGCAGCGGAATCGCGTTCGCTTCCCCGAGATCGTAGTCGGCGATCAACACGTCGACCTCCCGGGTAGCGAGCTGCTCGAGCGCTGCCTCCGCGGTGCCCACGCTTCCTACGACCTCGAGACGAGGCAGTGGCGAGTCGTTGCGCGCGGCAGACGATCGATCTGCTCGTCCTTCCCGCGTCCGAGCCCGTGTGGCTTCCACGCCTGGGACATGAATCCGCGCGGCTCTCGCTCCTGGATCATTCCCGCGGCGCGACGACCCGAGTGGATGCTGCAGCCGCGCCGACCGGCTCCGCGGCCCGCGCCGGAGTTTCAACGCGCGGGATGATCATCAGCGCTCGAAGATCGTCACGTGCGCGCCCGCGTATCCGTACACGTAGCGAGGTCGCACCCGGACGTTTCCAGGAAACGCGGGCCAGAGCTCGAGCTCCATGTTCGGGCGGATGCTGAAGACCTGGCCTGCGTAACTTTGAATCCTCTCGCCCCCGATCGTCGTTCGCGGCAGGGTGATCGAGAGGAATTCGACGGGATGCGGTCCAGCGCCGAAGCGAGCGAAGCCGATCCTCCCATCGTCCACCCAGAAGCCGTCGCCCTCCGCAGAGGTCACGGGGTAGTCGAACGGAGCGCAGCTCAACGCGCTGGTGGGCGCCTTGAAGCAGGACTGCTTGTTGGCCTGGTCGATGAAGACCCAGCCACCATCGACCGCGATGGGAGGATGAAAGAACCCTTCGCCCAGGCCCGCGCTGAGGAGCAGCGGGGCGCGCGCGAGCTCCATTCCTCCGTCGGCCACGGTGAATTCCCAGAGGTCACCGTTCCGATCGAGCACCAGCCGCTCATCGTCGGCGCTCACCGCCGCGGCTTCACCCGCGGGCATCGGGAACTCGAGACGACCGGTGCCGAGCCAGCGCGTGACGCCTCCGTCATTCCACGACCAGAGCACTTCGTTTCCCTCGATCGCTCGAGAGCGCGGCGCTTCCGCGAAGAGCCCTCCGTCGAAAAACACGTGCAGCGTCGAGTCGACGCACGACGTGAGGCTGCGCGCGTGGTGTGGGTCGTCGCAGTCGCGCAACAGGTCGAGCTCGGCCACCGGTGGCTCGTGTGAACGATCGCGCATCGCGATCAACATCACTTCGGCAGCTCCCAGGTTGGGCTCGAACTCCACGCTCACGGTCGAGTTGCCGAGGCTCGGCACGAAGCTCACGGTGACCGCGGAGGTCTCATCTTCGACCTTCGGCTCGCTCACGGTGAACGGCACCGCTTCACCAGCGGGACCGCGAACCGTGACGTCCACGCTCGTCACGCTGGCCCCGGGCCTCACGCAGAGCGCACGCACGACGACGCCTTGCTCCGCTCCCGCGAGTCCGAGCTGGATGGGCCTGGGCAAGAACAGCGAATGAGGCTGGCCGCACGTTTCTGGAGCCTCGGTGCAGGCCGTCATCAACAAGATCGATACGAACAGGAGCCGCGCGGCGCACACGACGACACGGAAGCACGGCTGCGTCTGCTCAGCAACGCAGTGAAGACTCCGAGATGAGCGGCATCGCGATCGCCTCGAGATCGTCGACGACCGCGCGGCCCACCGGACGCTCACAGAGTGAAGCGATGGCGCCGAGCGCAGCTGCGAGTTCGAGCAATTCGGGCTCCGCGAGCGGCACCGGCTTGCGTGCGCGCAGGCGCATCACGATCGGATGAAACGACACTCCGTAGGCGAGACCGATCGCCTCGCTCAGCGCACCAGGGTGCGCGTCGAAACCAGAGAGCAGCGCGTCATCCAGTCCGGGCACGCCGTCGTCCATGTTGAGTCGCTCCCAGGCGGCCTGATCAGGGAGCAGCAGCAGGCTCGGCGGCATCACGCTCGCTCCACCCACCGCGGCCACGCGCGTCGTGGAAGCGCCGCCCTTCTTGGTGAAGGTGATGGAGAGCGGCTTCTTCATCGAGAGCACTCGCCACGGCTCCGCGCGGAGGAAGAGCGCGCTGGTGCGCAGCCAGGCATCGGCGGTCGGAGTGAAGGCGAGCATGCCGAGCGCCTCCTGGTTCTCCATGCCCACCAACGTCTCCGCGGCGAGGGTGAGCACTTCGTCAGGCACCGAGCGCACGCGCCAACCTCGAGAGCGGCCGAACTTGCCCAGCGACGCGCAGCACGAGACTGGCACTCCATCGGGCAGCTCGGCCGCCACCGCGAGCCGCGCGTCCTGCCGGCGTTCCATCGCGCGCACCTTCGCCTGGCGATCGTTGAGGTTGAGAGAGAAACAGAGCCACTTGTCCCGGCCGCGGTGGATCACCGGACCGCACTCCATGACGTAGATCATGAACGCGCTGGAGTGCAGCGCGCTGGCCAGAGCGGGCGTGGGGCTTCTTCCGAGCGGTTCTCGCGAAGCGAGAGCGTGAGTGGAGCGCGCGCTCAGACCTGCCCGCGAGACCTGAGTCTCACTGCAGGTCTCAGCGCAGGTAACCCTTCTCAGTGAGCAGCGCCTGCAGCGCCCGGAGAATCGCGGCAGCCTTGGCCTGGTTCTCCACGGCGGCGTCGATGCGCGCGATCTCTTCGGGGGTGAAGCCGTCGGAGCCCGCGGCTGGTTCCTCCTCGAGGAACTCGTCGAGCATGGTGTTCGCCGAAGGAGGCTTGTTCATCCACGCCTGCGACGCAGAGACCTGTCCTTCTCCGCCCGGCCTGGGCGCGCGCGACATGTCGAGCTCGAAGACCTCGCCCGAGGTGGCCGCGATGTGGGCGTCTCGCGCGCGGTTGTCCTGACGGCGCGTGGCCGGCACGGTCTGCCCGCGGTAGTGCTTGGCGATCGCCGCGCGAATCTCGTTCTCCGAGGCGACGGCGACCTGCACGCGCGTGCCCAGCCTGGCCGCGAGCGCATCGACGGTGTCGAGCTCGGTGGGATCGCTCATCGCGATGGTGGCCACGCGGTTCTGCAAACTGACGGGGAAGATGCCGTGCTCAGTGCAGAACTCCGCGTCGATCTTGGCGAGGAGCGCGCCGTCTCTCGGCACCATTCCGAGGTGGAGGACGGGGACGTTGAGCGTCTTGCTGAGCACGTTCAGCATCGTCTCGTCGTCGCAGAAGCCCATGTCGACGATCACGCCGGTGAGCCGGCCGCCCCATTGCTCGAGGCGTCCCATGGCGGCGCGCGCCTGGAACTCGTCGATCAGGCCGGCCTTCATGAGGAGCGTCTTGAGCTTCGCGACGTTGGGCCTGAGCGCCATCGGCCGGGAAGCTTACTTGCGAGTGCCCGCGTCGTCGCCCATGTAGCGGCCGCTACGGCCTGCTTTTCGGGTGGGTAACTGTCTCCCCGGTCGCTCTGCCTCCGACCGTCAGCGGCGTGCGTGCTCGAGGGCCTGTTCCCACCGTCCCGTCGCTCGGAGGACGAGCTCGATCAACTCTCTGGCGGCTCCGTGACCTCCAGTGCGGGAGGACACGAAGTGCACCGCCTCGCGCACCTCGGGCACTGCGTCCGCCGGGCAAGCGGAGAGTCCAGCGCGCTTGAGCGGCGGGAGATCGTTCACGTCATCGCCCATGTACGCGACCTCGAGGAGCGGGAAGCCGAGCTCGGCGCACAGCTCTTCGAACGCGGGGCCCTTCTCGCGGCGGCCCTGGTAGACCTTGGCGAGCTTCAGTTCCTGTGCGCGCACTTCGACGATGGTGGAGCTGCGCGCGGTGAGCAACGCGATCGGCAATCCAGTCAGGCGCGCGAGCACCATGGCGTGACCGTCCTTCACGTCGAAGCGCTTCATCACTTCACCGGTGGGGCCGTAGAACAGGCCTCCGTCGGTGAGCACGCCGTCGACGTCGAAGACGATCGCCTTGATGGCCTTCGCGCGCTCCGCTGGAGAGGTGCTCACTTCTGGTGTCCCAGCGCGCGGCGAATCGCCAGCACGTCGCGCAGCGTCTCTTCGAAGAGCTCGAACGTGAGCGAGCAGGGACCGTCGCAGAGCGCCTTGTCGGGGTCCTCGTGCACCTCGGTGAAGAGCGCGTCGATGCCCGCGGCGGCGGCGGAGCGCGCGAGGAGCCCGACGAACTTCCGCTCACCCGCGGTCTCTCCATCGCCCGCAGAAGGGAGCTGCACCGAGTGCGTGGCGTCGAAGCAGGTGACGAGGCCCTGCTCGCGCATCTGCGCGAAGCCGCGCATGTCCACCACGAGGTTGTTGTAGCCGAAGGTCGCGCCGCGCTCGGTGACGAGCACGTTCGGGTTGCCCGAGTCGAAGGCCTTCTTCGCCTGGTGGCCGATGTCCTTGGGCGCGATGAACTGGCCCTTCTTGATGTTCACGCCGCGGCCCGACTTCGCGACGGCGACCACGAGATCGGTCTGGCGCGACATGAAGGCGGGCACCTGGATGATGTCGGCGACCTGCGCGGTGGCCTCGACCTGCGAGATCTCGTGCACGTCGGTGAGGATCGGCACGCCGACCTCCTTCTTCACCTTGGCGAGCACGCGGAGGCCCTCGACGAGACCAGGGCCGCGGTACGACTTGATCGAGGTGCGGTTCGCCTTGTCGAAGCTGCACTTGAAGGCGAAGGGCACGCCGAACTTCGAGGTGATCTCCTTGAGGCGCTTCGCGTGACGGATGGCGAAGTCTTCGGCCTCGATGACGTCGGGGCCGGCGATGACGAAGAGCGGCTGGCCGGGACCGACGGTGGCGCCAGCGAGGGTGATGGACGGCGTGGGCATGCGAGCCCTTTACCGCAGCAGGTCACCGCGCGGACATCTTCCTCCCTCTCCCTTCGGGAGAGGGTCGGGGGCGCTCGGGCGACGGCGTCATTCGTGAGGCGTCGGCTGTGGCCGACGATGGTCCTGATCGGCTGCGCGCTCATCTCGTTGTGCGGCTGGGTGCTCATGAGCAGGCCTCACATTCCGGTACGGCTCGTGCGATTCGAGGGCCAGTGGAGCGATCCTGAGTCAACCGAGCGCAGTCGGCTCCGACGTGTGCACCTGGTTCGTTGCGACCCAATGTCGTGACATCTCGTCCATCTCCGATGGAGTTAGAGTCCAGTTCATGTCCACGCCATCAGAGCCCATCGCGTCACCCAAGACGGCCGAGGAGCAGCGCTGGGAGTTCGAGCGACTGGCTAGGGAGCGCGAACTCAACGTCAAAGAAGCCGAGCTCGTTCTGCGCCAGAAGCAGTGGCGGAACCCGATCGTGCTTGCGATTCTCGCGGCAACGCTCGCGGCTTTGGGCAACGCCTTCGTCGCGTATCAGAATGCTGGCGCGCTGCGTGAGCTCGAGTCTCTGAAGGCGGAGCAGGCTCGAATTCTCGAGATGATCAAGACGGGCGACCCGGACAAAGCCGCTCAGAACATCCAGTTTCTTTCTGACGTGGGACTGATCGCGAATC
>CBIHPJ010000634.1:0-5440 GCA_966211295.1 uncultured Myxococcales bacterium
AGCCGTAGAGAAGTGCCTGCTCGAGAATGAGCTCCACTCGCTCCGAAATCGAGAGCAGTTCCTCGAGCTCAGGAGTCATGCCTCGACGCCAATTGATCTGTGCGAAGTCGATCGTCTCATCGGCGATCGCGAAGTAGTGAAACGGAAGGAGCCACTTGCGCTCGATCGCTTCGGGCAGCCGCACTTCGTACGCGATGTTCCAATCGCACCACTCGAGAACGTCGAGACCGTCCTGCCGCTCGGGAGTTGCCGTGAGTCCCAGCAGGAACGTGTGTCCGTTGTCGCGAATCTGTCGAAGGACTTGGTAGCTGCGCGCCTCTGCGTGATGGAACTCGTCGATGACCAGGTAGTCCCATTTTACCTTGAGAAGTTCCGGACGATTCTGAAGCGACTGAATCGTCATGAACTCGCAACGACAGTCACGCAGCACGTTGCCGAACGAGCGCTGCGCTTGAGTGAGGTGCTCAAGTCGATGCGAGATGAAGAGCACGGACTTCGCCTTCATCTGGTCGCAGTCGAACGCGGCGAGGAACGTCTTGCCGATGCCAGTTGCTCCGATGATGGCGGCCCGCTTGAGGCCGGCCTCGCGCATGTTCGCGAGTCGCTGCAGTGCTTCTCGCTGGGCCTCGTTCGGTTTCGGCTTGGGAAAAGCCGGCCCCTCCGCGGCCATCGGGATCGGGAAGGGTGACCTCGCTCGCTCTTCGTAGCGAAGCGCGTAAGCGTCGATGAAGGCCTGCGTGAGCGGCTTTACGTCGCTTCGCTGGAGCAGAGACTGAAACTGACGAGTCGTCTGATCGACGATGGCGCGATCGGTGGATTGGAGATTCCACTCGATGTTGTCCGCGAGCCCTCCCTTCGAGAGGTTTGAAGAGCCAGCCCAGCACTCACCGCGCTTCGCCTTATCGAAGAGCCAGAACTTGCTGTGGAAGCCGGTGGGGCCGTCTTGGACGAAGCACTCGAGGCCCTTGAGCCTCAGCAGCGACGAGAGCGCTTCGGGCTGAGTGATTGATTGATACGTCGATGTGAGTAATTGAACTCCGCCCTTGCGGTCGAGCAGCTCGCGAAGCGGATTGATCAACAGTCCAAGACCACTGGAGCGCGTGAACGAGACCGCGAAGCGGGCCTGATCAGCCCAGCTGAGTCCTTCCCGCACCACATCCACCATCCGCCGTTCATTCGGGAGATTCAATACTGAGGGCATCGACGCCCAGGCAATCACTTGTCCGGCAGTGGTTCCAGGACTGATCCGGGCGGCCTCCCTTACTTGTCAGTGGTGTCTGGTACTACTTGTTCATGAGCGAGACCAACATCACCAAGCGACCTGAAGCGATTCGCAACCGCGCCGACGCTGTCGAACTCTGGAAGCACCTGCTCGGTAGAGGCATCACCTTCCATTAGGAAGATGACCCGGGCGACTGGGCCGATCGCGACGGGCGCAAGGTGCTCGAGGCGCGCGAGGTGCGCACCTTTCGCCGGCTCTTCGCCGAAGTCGATCTGCTCGATGACCCGGGTTGCTACGAGGACGCGCTCTCGCTCCTCAAGCTCGCCACGCTCACCGGCACCGAGACGGTGAGTCGCGTTCCTGAACGGCATGCGAGCGCGTTCCAGAGCTGCAGCACGCCAGTGGAGGCCATTTGGATCCTCGAACACCTCCACTGATTCGTTCAGCGCATGCACTGATCCACGCACTGGTGGAATTGGCAGACACCGCTCTGGCAGGTGGAGCCGTAGTCGCACGCCGCTCCGGCCGCGCTGAGCGGTTCGCAGACATCGGCCACGCATCGCGCGCTCGGGACGCAGGTCTGCGTCATGCATCCAGCGTCCACCGCGAGCAGGGGCGTGCAGTCTGCGCCTCCGTCGATGCGCGAGGTGCAGCTCAGATCGCGCATGCACCCGGTGAACATGCACGACTCACCCGGACCGGCGAGGCGAACGCATTGCGAGCCACCGTCCTCTCCCGTGAAGCAGCTCAGGCCCTGCTCGCACTCGAACTCGTCGCGGCACGCACCACCGACCGGCTGCGCGGGCTGGCAACGTCCCGTCTGAGGTGGATGCGCGGTCGGAGAGGGGCGACAGGCCAACCCGCGCTGACACGACGCGAAGCCGTAGAACGGCACCGCGGTGTAGCCCCAGGGGCGGAGCGGACACTCCGAACCCAGCGGTCTGGTCAGCGGCCTGAGCAGGGTGCAGAAGCCGTCGAGGCACGACTCGCCCACCTCCATGCGACAGGAGTCGTAGAGCCGCGCCCAATCGCGCGAACACGCCTGGCCCTCTCGCGGGCGGGGACCGCACACGCCCGCATCGATCGTTCCTCCATCGGCGCTGAGCACGAGCCCGAGGCAGATCGAAGGCGAGTTGTACGGCGCTCCGCACTCGATCGCCTTCACGCAACGCGCTCCGGCATCGAGCGCTCCGCAGTGGCCGTCGGTGCGGCAGACGCCGTCGAAGCACTCGGCGTTCGACCCGCAGGGTGCTTCGGCGGCCAACCGCTCCCGGCAGATCGGAGTCGGCTGCGAGAGATCGCAGAAGTCGAACTCGTTGCAGCTCTTGTTGCTGCAGTCGCCTCCCCGCGGAGTGAAACCCTGGCAGCGATAGCCGCCATCTTCCTCCGTGGCGCACACCGTCGTCGGCGGGCAGTCCCTCGTGATGCCGTCGAAGCCGTCGCACAGGTCGCCTGCGTCGAGCGGCGGCAGATATCGAGGCGTCGCGCAGTGGTTGTCACAGCGAGTGCCAGGCGCGCACGTCATGGTGCCGCAGCCGTTGGGTCGCTCGAAGAAGACATCGAACGGACTTCCGATGGCCAGAGAGCCCAGGAGCGAGCCGCACGGGGGAAAGTCGCCGGCGCACGAGATCACCTGGCCGAGCTGCAGCTCCGCCAGGCAACGCGCGGCCACCACTCCGTTGAAGTCCACGAAGCCTGCGTTGGCGCGGCGGCAGAGCTCCACCACGTTGGCCTCGTTCTGGAGGCACACGTCCATCCCTGCGTCGCTGTACTTGCCACAGGCGATTCGCGCCGCGCAGGCCGCAGTCGGGTAGTTCGTGCAGAATTCCTGCAGCGTGGCCTGGGCGATCGCTCCTCCGCCTCCGTTTCCTCCACCGACGGTGCCGCCTCCCGAGCCGCCACCTCCACCCATCGCGCTGCCGTCTCCGCCACCTCGTCCGCCGCCGAAGAGCTCTCCGCAGTTGCAGTAGCCCGGATCACGTGGCTGGTTGCAGACCATGATTCCCGTCCCTCCATCGGAGCACCTGCACGGAGCATTCAGCTCGCACCTTGGTGGGCAGGCGGAGAACACCAGCGCGAAGGCGAGCAGGGCGGCGAATCGCATGGGGGCAGCATGTCAGAGCGAGATCGCCTCGGTGTGACGGATCGCCTCACCTCCAGCACGGCCTGCGCTCAGCGCTCGCGGGAACGGGAAATGCTGCGCGTTCCTGCATGAACACCAATTTCATCGCAGGGGTGCCGGACGTGGTCGGGGCTCGCTCCGACCGAATTCGCAGGCGGACGTTCTCTCAGGTCAACGAGCAGATCGATTCCAAGACCCACGACAAGATGGAGCACGCCATCGCTGGTGGGCGCGACGCGATCATCAAACGACTCCATAAGTTGGATCGAGAGATCGATGTCGAACGCGCGCTCCTTGGCTACTTCGGGGTGGTGGGTGGTGTGTCGCTCGCCTTCGGCCGACGGCGCAACATGTGGCGGAGGGTGCTGCGCGCGCAGACTTCGTTCTTGTTGATGCAGTCCTTCGTCGGGTGGTGCCCGCCGCTCATCATGTTCCGGCGGTTGGGTTTCAGGACTGCTCGCGAGATTGCGGCGGAGAGAGCTGCGCTCGTGGAGAAGTTGGCTGGGTGGACTTGACGATTCGCCCCTCTCCCCGACCCTCTCCCCGCTTCGCAGGGAGAGGGAGATTATTTGGGAGCGACTGAGAACGACACGCTCGCGAGCCCGTCGCGGAAATCGGTCCACGCGAGTTGGCGTTCCGTCTGCGTGTTCGTCAGCGCGACCTTCGCCTGCAGGTTCTTGGTGATCCCGTCCTCCGTGAAGCCCATCGGCGAGACCTTGCGCGGCGCGATCCACGTTCCGTCCGCCTTCAGCGTCGCCTCGTAGAGCTCCCAGTCACCCTCACGGTTGTCGAGCCACGCGAGCTCGCAATCACCCGACGCCGTCGCCACCACCGCGGGCGCCATCTGCACCGACCCAGGACCACCGGGCAACAACACCGGACGCTGAGTGCCGTCGAGCGCGCCCTCGCTCCGCACCACGAAGATGCTCATGTCACGCGACGGAGCATCCACGTACGCCATGCAGCGCACGCCACCTTCCGACACGTCGAGCACCGGCACCGGATCCAACGGGAAGTCGCGCGAGGCGAACACCCGCTTCACCTTCTTCGTCTCGGTGTTCATCACCGGGCCGGGCTTGATGGTCAGCACCTCCACCGTCGAGAGCCGCCCGCCACTCGTCAGATCGTACCCCGAGCGAGAGACCGGCACCTCGAGCGCATCTCCCACGCGCAGCCCCGACGCGCCGATCGACAACGAGTCGTACGCCGAGCCCGACGGCAAGGTCACTGGCGCCGACCAGGTCAGCCCGTCGTCATCGGAGTGCAGGTACACGTTGTCCATCGTCGTCGCGCCATCAGTGTCCGTGTAGAGCAGATCGATGCCCGCGCTCGAGACCGTGAGCCGCGGCGCGTAGAGCAGGGTGGTCGCCGGCATCGCGTTGATGCGCGTGGGCGCGCTCCAGGTCATGCCGAAGTCAGGCGAGGTGGAGAGCATCAGATCGCCCGGCCCGTACTGCTGACCGCCGCTCGGCTCGTAGTCCGTGTACGCGAGGTACAAGGTCGAACCCCGCACCGCGATCGTCGGAGTCATCGCCACCCCGCTCTGCCCCTCGAACCGTTTCGACAACTCGAAGCCCGTGCTCGTCTGGCGGAAGACGCCCACCGACATCGACGAGTCGCCAGACTCGGACACCACGATCACCGCGCCCGACGGCGTCTGCACCATCAGCGGCGTGTCGCAGCCGATGCCCTCTTCGCAGACCGGAATCGGACTGCTCCACGGCGACGGTGGATCGACCGGAGGACCGTCGATCACGCAGGCGGTGCCGTCGAGATGCGTGCCCACTCCGCAGCTGATCAACGTCACGGGATCCGCGACGCACTCGCCCGCTTCTTCATGCGTGCCGCCCGCGCAGCGCAGCTCGGTCACCGTGCTCACGCACGCGCCTCCTTCTTTGCGAGTGCCGTCTCCACAGGTGAGTTGCACGGGCTGGTTGCAGCCCACGGCGGTGAGAACCACGACGAGAGCGCCCAGGATTCGCTTGGTCATGGGGCGGGCCGTGAGCAAGTGACGTGCCTCCCGCGCAACGAAGCTCGGTCACCGTGCTCACGCACGCGCCTCCTTCCTTGCGAGTGCCGTCTCCACAGGTGAGTTG
>CBIHPJ010000635.1:0-5428 GCA_966211295.1 uncultured Myxococcales bacterium
TGCAGCAGCGGCACGCCGAGGAGCGCGAGCGGCAAATAGAACATCGCGCTCGTGGCCCACGTGGTGACCGACTGACGAAGCGCGACCGCGAGGTTGTAGTCCTCGGAGTGGTGGTGAACGACGTGCGCCGCCCACAGCAGGTTCACCTCGTGCGAGAGCCGGTGCCACCAGTAGTACATGAACTCCACGCCCACGAGCGCGGCGACCCACGGGAGCCACACGGTCGGAATCGTCCACAGCTTGTGCTGCTCGAGCCACGCGTACGCGGTGGAGACCAGCGCGGTGGAGATGAAGAAGCTCACCAACTGCTGCGTGATGCCGCAGCCCATGTTGGCCATCGCGTCGCCGGGCCGGAACACGACGAGGCCACGTTTCTTCGCGACGGCGAGCTCGATGCCGATGCCGAGGAAGAAGAAAGGGATCGCGAGGGCGATGAGGTTTGGTCCCACGATCCCCTGTCTACTAGGAGAGCCGCGTGGAACGCTCGCGAAGTACTGGCCGTTCGAGGCGCGCAGGTCTGCTGGTTCTCATCGTGGTGCTGGTGCTCCTCGGCATCTGGTGGCTGTGGCCGGCTGAAGTCGAGCAACCCGCTCCCGCTCCGCCACCTCCGCAGGTCGTCGCGCCGGAACCTGAGCCCGAGCCGATCGTCGTGATCGATGCCGGCACGTCCAGATGACGGTGATGACCTACAACGAGGGAGGCCCCTCGAATCAGAGAGGGCTCAAACTCCCCGGCATGAAGAAGAACTGAAGCTCAGTCGGGCGGCAGCGCGATCGACTCGCCGAGATCGAGCACGCCCCACTCGAGCTTCGGGTCCGCGTCGATGAAGAGCTGGCGCGCCTTGTCGATGTCGAGTCCCGGCATCAGCGCGAGGCCGCGCTCGTACGGCTGGAAGAAGTTGTCGAAGTGCGTGGGGAGAATGCGCGTGGCGTGACTCTCCGCAAGCAGCCCATCGATCTTCTTGCGGGTCTGCTTTTCTCCCGTGACTCCGACGATCAGCGTCTTCGCGTTGAGTCCGCCGAGTTCGCCTGATTCGTATGTGCTCGTGGGGTGGAACCACACCGTGCTGCCCGCCGCGCTGAGCCGATAGGTGAGGGTGTCGTCGAGCGCGTAGTTCCAGAACCACATCGCGCCCGCGGTCGGTGAGATCACGCCGCTCATCGGCTGCGAGACCACGATGTCGGTGTGGCGCGAGGCACGCACGTCGATGGTGAACGAGCCGACGGTGAGCTGATCACCGGAGTGCACGACCTTCGTCTTCTCCGGGGGGACACCGCGGCTGAGCGCGAGGTTGATGGTGTTCTGCGAGCCGACCACCAACGCGCCGGTGCGCTTGGCGATCGCGCCCACGTCGAGCGCGTGATCGAAGTGCGTGTGATTGACGAGGATCACGTCCGCGCGCGGACAGAGCTTCTCTCCGATCACCGGATCAGCGTCGATCGGTCCGGTGATCAGCGCGGTGGGATCGGGTCGCGTCGGCGTGGGATCGAGCAGCACCGTGGTGGTGCCGTCGGTGATCTCGAAACCGCTCACGCCGAGTGAGCGAAGAGTCAGACCCACTCCCGGCTGTACTGGCACGCGCCAGCTCGCGGGAGGTTGATGCTGCGCGGGGATCTTCCAGGGAACGTGACGCGTGAAGAGGAACCACGCGATCACCAGCAGTGCGGGGAGCACTGCGGGGAGTGACAGGATCACCTTGGTGCGACGGGAGAGAGCCACGGCCGGCGAACCTTACGGAGTGGAGAGCCCCATGCCCAGCGCGGTCGCCCCGCCCGCAATGCCGAGTCCGAGGCTGGCGAGACCCGCGGCCATCAGCGCGTTGCTCAAGTCGGCCTGTTGCTGCGCCTGAGCGCGGTTGATGGTGGTGACGAGCGGCTGCTGCTGCAGGGCGGTGTCGAGGCCGCCCTTCACCGCGACGCTCGCGATGATGAGTCCGATTCCGAGCGCGCCCACTCCGGCGGAGACGCCACCGATCACGCTCGGGGCCGCGGAGCGAGGCGCGGGCTCGACCCACTCGGGCTTCGCATCCACCAATTCGTTCGTCGGAGTGAGCTTCGGCTCCTTCTCTTTCTCAGGAACCGCTGCCACCACCGGGCGATCCTTCGCGAGGCGCGACTGGAGTTGATGCGCGAAGACCTCGGCGTCGGGACTTTTTTCGAGCGACTCGTTGGGCATCAGGAGGAAGGTCTGTTGCAGCACGACCGCTCCGTCCTTCACCGCTTCGAGGTCGACCGTGAGGCCCTTCTTGTTCTTCACGAGGCTCATGCCGATCGCGCAGCCACCGCGCGCCATGTCGAGAAGGCAGGTGCGATCTGCACATGCGTCCGGAGTGATCACGACCTCGAGGCCGACCTTCTCGAGCGCGAGCTTGAGCTTTCCACGCAGCTGCGCGCCGGCCTGGCTCGAGACACCGAGCGTGGTGCGCTCGACGATCGCGATCTCCGGGTCGCCGGCGGTGAGCATCAGAGTGAGCAGCAGTGGGAGCACGATCACTTCTTCCAGAACGTCTGTTCGATCTCGGTGAGCTCGCGCCAGCAGGTGTCTGGCGCGTCTTCGCAGTAGCGCGCGTTCTCGAGCTGCAGAATCGCCATGCGACGGACGTCGTCGGGCAACGTCTTCGCGCGCTGGTGCAGCTTTCGCCATCGCTCCTTCACCTCACGGTGAGTGCGCGTGGCCTTCGGAGGAGCCGGCTTGACCGTGGGCTCGGGCTTCGCGACGGCCGTCGGCTCGGGCTGCTCCGGTTTCGCGACCGGCTCCGGCACCGGCGTGACTGGCTCGGGCTTCGTGACGGGTTCCTCGATGGGAGTCGGCTCGGGCGGCGGCGGCTCTCCCACCGGTTCGAGCCCGGGAGGACGTGAGAGCGCGAAGGCGATCGCCGCGAGAACGAGCAGGAGCACGACGCCGCCGAGCACGAAGGGAAGCGGGCTGCGGCGCTCCGGGAGCACCGGCATGCTCGCCACCGTCGGCGCCACAGGCTGAGGGGCATGCTGCCGGATCGTGTCGAGCTTCACGGTCGCGGCGTTCTCGATCGATGGCCGCTTGGGAGACGGGAGCTTTCGCGTCGGCTGAATCCCGACGTCACGCATGCGCTCGAGTTGTTCTCGTACCGCCACGGCCGAAGCGGGACGCGCCGCGGGATCTTTCGCGAGCAGCTGCAGCACCAGCTTCTCGAGCTCGGGCGAGACCAGAGGCGCCTGCGCACGGAGAGGCTTCGGCGCGAGCGTGAGGTGTTGATCGAGGAGGTGCTGGAGATTGCCCTCCATGAACGGAGGACGTCCCGCGAGCAGCTCGTAGGCGAGACAGCCGAGGCTGTAGAGATCGGTCTGAGGTCCGATCTGCTCGCCGCGCAGTTGCTCGGGCGCGATGTAGAGCGCGGTGCCTCCCACGCTGGTCTGGCTCACGCGCTGGCCCGCTTCTCCACGACGCGCCAGTCCGAAGTCGAGCAGCTTGGGGAACGTGGTGCCGTCGTGCAGCTTCACCACGAAGACGTTGCCGGGCTTGAGATCGCGGTGAATCACTCCGGCCGCGTGCGCCGCGCTGAGCGCGTTCAGCATCGGAATGAGGAGCGCGATCGCGTCCTTCGGCGGGAGCGAGCCGCGACGCTGCAACAGCACGTCGAGTGGTTCGCCCTCGAGGAGCTCCATCACCAGGTATGGCTCGCCGCCGGGCGTCTCTCCGAAGGTGAAGATGTCGATGATGCCGGGATGGCGGGCGGCGCTCACCGCGCGCGCTTCATCGAGGAACCGGCGCGCGTGCGTGGGATCGTTCGCGAGCTCTCGCTTGAGCACCTTGATGGCGACGGGGCGGCCGATCACCGGCTGTTCGCCGCGGTACACCACGCCCTGCCCACCTTGTCCGAGCGGAGCGAGCACGCGGTACTCGCCGAGCATCTTGCCGATGAGCGGATCGCTTTCGGCTCGGACCAGGGGCTCGAATCGCACGGAGGGATGCTCGGTGGCGAAGTTCTCTTCCGGTGACTTCTTGCGCGGCGCGGTGGGCTCCAGGAAGGAGAGCGACTCAAGTTGCGGAGCGGGCCGCGCCGAGGTCCCCGAATCGTTGGGCCTGCGCACCAGAGTGGGTTCGAGGGGGACCTCGAGAGGGGGCTCGGCAGTGGGCCGGCGCGCCGCGGGCGATTCCCCCGTTGCTTTGCGCGGCCGCGCGCCGGTGAGGGGAGCGAGCGGCTCGGTGGCCGAGGTCTCCGGCTTCCGGATCCGCGTGGGCTCGAAGCCCGGCTCGTCGTCCTTGGGATCGTGATCGCTCACAGCTTGTTGAACCAGGGTGCGAGGGCGACGGGGCCGGGTGGAGTGCCGGCGGTCGGGCGGTAGATGGTGATGACGTTTGCGCCGGTGACCCCAGGCACGTTGATCACGGCGCCGCTCGGAGTGACCACGAGCCCACCCGAGGTGAAGCTGCCGGTGTCGGTGGTCGCGGGGGTCATCACGATGCCGTCTGAGCTGGACGCTACCTGAGCTTCGTTCCACGCGATGAGCGCGTCACCTGCGCTCAGGATCCAGCCGTTGAGCAGGTTGGTTGGCCAGCGCTGTCGCGCGCTCGGCACGCTGCGCGCGGCGCTCGGAGGGATCGGAAATCCCCAGCCCTCGGGCTGCACGACCCACGCGTCGCCTCCCCGGCGGGTGGCGATACCGAAGTGCGGCTCGTCACCCGGTGTGTTGTCGGGCACGCCCACGAGCGTGTTTGAATCGACCCGCAGCGTGTGCAGCGTGGGGCCGACGACGGTGGCGGCGAGGACCTGATCGTCGCCGAGTCGCGCCACGGCGTTGAACCGCAGGGTGAGCACCGCCGCGGGAATCGCGGTGACCGTCACGCTCGTCTCGGTGGGATCGAGTGCGTAGAGGGCGCCCGCGCCGGCGGCGATGATGCGGAAGCCTTGCGTGCACGGGCGCGCGATCACGCCGCCAGAGAGCAGGCGCTGCGCCGTGGGTCTGGTGGGAAGATTCTCGAAGGTGAAGCCACCGTCGCTCTCGGGCGTGATGCGGAGGACGTCGGTTTGATCGTTGTATGGCAGCGCGTAGACGCGTCCGTCGCAGCCGAAGACGGCGCCGCCGAAGTGACCGGGGTCGTTGGGTTGCGAGACGGCGGGGAGGACGTGGGGCAGCCAGCCCGCGGTGCCCTCGGTGGGATCGATCACTGCGAAGCGGTTCGCGCAGAAGGGAATCGCGAGCGCTCGGCCGTCGGGGAGGGCGACGACTCCGCGGAAGGCTTCGGTGCAGCCGGGTGCCGAGGTGATGCCACCGTCGAGCTCGGCGTCGACGCGGGTGAAAGTGGGGAGGGCAGTGAGGGGAGCAGGGAGACCTGTGCGCGCCGACAGCCAGACGTCGTCGACCCCGAGCGAGGAGAAGACGTTGTCGACTCGAGGGCCGGCGTCTCCGGATCCGCCGCCGGTCGAGCCACCACCGGTGCCTCCGCC
>CBIHPJ010000636.1:0-5427 GCA_966211295.1 uncultured Myxococcales bacterium
CGCGTGAATCCGCCCGGGCTCTCGTACCGCTACGCCGAGGCGAAGGCGGTGATGAACAACATGATCGAAGCGCACGCGCGCATGTACGACGCGGTGAAGACGTACGACCTCACGGACGCGGATGGAGACGGGAAGGCGTCGATGGTCGGGCTCGTGTACTCGGTGTCTCCGGTAAAACCGAAGGATCCGCAGAACCGCCTCGACGTGAAGGCGGCCGAGAACACCTTCTATCTCTACAACACGGCGTTCCTCGACGCGGTCACGCTCGGGAAGCTCGACGCGGATCTGAACGGGAGACCCGACTCACCCGACCCCGTGCCTTCGCTCGCGGGCCGCATGGATTACCTCGGCCTCAACTACTACACGCGCATCACGGTGAAGGGCACCGACACGGCGAGCCTGCCGCAGCTCTCGTCGATCTCGAACTTCGACCCGCTCACCCTCGAGCCCTGGGAGGACTACTCGAAGGGCATCTACGAGATTCAGATGTTCGTGAAGGATCGCTACGCGATTCCGATGATGATCACGGAGACCGGCACCGATGGCGCTCCTGATGAGGCGCGCATCGAGAGCTGGCTCGTGCGGCACCTCGAGTGGACCAAGCGCGCGATCAAGGACGGAGCGGACGTGCGCGGGTTCTTCTACTGGTCGCTCACCGACAACTACGAGTGGAACCACGGCATGGGGATGAAGTTCGGCCTCTACGGCATCGCGAATGATGCGCCGAAGACGCGCACCGCGCGGTCGGCGGTGGGGACGTACAAGGAGATCATCAAGCAGGGCGACATCAGCGCCGAGCTGCTCCAGAAGTTCCCTCCGGAGTGAATCGTGGGCCGCTCGATCCTCGCGCGCGCCGAGGCGGAGAGAATTCTCAAGGAGAAGCCTTTCCTCCAGGGCAAGCGTTACAGTCGTCACGCGGACGCGCTGAAGCGGCTCCCAGCTGACGTCGATGCGGAACTGGCGGCGCGGGCCGCGATTCGCTCGATTCAACGCACCTCGGTTGGACAGTACGGACAGGTGAAACATCTCCCGGCTCCCGTGATCCGCATCGTGCTCGAAATCCTGAGCGAGGGTGTCCACGATGCCGAAGCGCTGTTTCTTCGGGAGGCCGTCGAGACAGATCGAGACGACGCTGCTCTGAAGGCCGCGTGGAACGAGTCGCTGGCGACGCTGTTCGAGCTCCAGTCATGTTTCGTGTGGGGTTCCAAGCTGCGGCGCGGGAGGCTGCTCCTCGCCGTTTCGAGAAATCCGCGCCTCCTTTCGGCCGTGCAGTCGGCGGTCGTTGGAAGCACCAAAGTGCCAGCGAACATGCTGGCGGTGCTGGCAGCCGACGGCTCAGACGCTTCGGCTGATGCGCTTCTTCCCATCTTCGTTCGCGCTCAACGGGAGGGAGGCCCGCTGGTTCAAGAGTTGGAGCAACTCAAGAAGCACGCTGCGAAGACTCCGGCGATGAATCAGATGCTGGCTTCGATACGGGCCGGCCGTGACGCGCGCCATGCAGCCTCCCCGGCCCTCTCGTTGGCCCGGAGCATCGGTCTCGAGCTCACCAAGCTGAAGATCCGTGTCCCGTTGCAGAGCTCGAAGTACGAGGGCGAACTGCAAATCGACAGCAAGGAGCGGATGTGGCTCTACGTCGGAGTCTCTGACGGCAGTCGAGCGACGAACTTCTCCAACTTCGGCGTGTTCGCTGACACCTTGAAGCTCGATGCCTGCGAAGCCGGCGAGCTCCCAGCGTGGCTCGCTCGCGCGCAGAAGAAGCTCAAGACCCGGTGGAACAGGAACGTCAAAGCCGCAGGCGTCATTCGCAAGAAGGACGGCCAGCGGCTCGTCGACTGGCTGTTTAGGGCGCTGCCGGAATGAGGGCGTCGCGCACGCGCTGACGGAGCACGATCTTCACGGCGGCGGTGGTGCAGGTGTCGCCGATGTGTCCGCCTGCCGCTCCGGCCATCAGGTAGCGGACCTCCTTCTCGGTGTGACCGCACATCGTGCAGGAGACGACTTCGGTACGAGCTGGATCGAGCTTCAGCGCGGGTTGGGCCATGGCGGAAGACTACTCACGAGCCGCTGTGCGTATTCCATTCGCGCGGACCACGGCGGCGAGCGCATCGAGTCGGTCGAGCACGGAATCGGGGAGCGGAATTCCGTGGCACGTCGCCAACAACTCTTCCCCGGTCCAGTCGAACTGCAGACCCAGATCGCCGGCTTGCTGCAGGGCCGAGCGGAACGTCTCGTTCGAGGGCTCGTTCAGGCGAAAGCCCGACGCCAGATACTCCTGGATGTAGAACCTCGCGCCCTTGGCGCCGGTCTCGATCCGCGAGGCGAATGAGACCGGTCCGCGCTTCATGCTGAGGTGAGGGAACTCGCCTGAGAATTCGATGCCCAGTTCTCTCGCTTGCGCCCAGGCCTTTCGCGCGCGGGAGAGCTGCACTTGCTCGAGGATCACCGCGACGACGAACAACGTGAAGAACGCGCCCATGAAGACGATCGGGCAAATGGAGTCGTTCAAATCGTTTCGAACCTCCCTGTTGCGCTGCGTGTTTTGCGCGCATCATTTCGCGCGTGGGCGGTGAGCGAAAGACCCTGAGGTGGCCGCTCGGCAGCGCGGTGGTGCTTGGAGGCGCGCTGCACGGCCTCGCTTCCTCTCAGATCCTCGGCGCTCACATCGACAGTCCGTGGTTCTGGGTGAGTTGGGCCATCGCGTGCGCGCTCTTGTGGAGATGGCCTCTCGTCCGCCCCGGATGGCGCGCCCTGCTGATCGTCGCGCCCGTGATGAGTGGCTCCTTCGTCGTCGTCCTCGGGTTGACACTCTTCATCGTCATCCTTTGGAGGAATGCCCTGGGGACGCAGCAGCTGACACCGCGAGCGTGGCTCGAGACCGTCATCGCGGCGGCGATCGGTGGCCCGATGACCGCGATCCTCTTCACTCCGCTCCTCGTGGATGCGCGGCCGCTCTACGAGCGCACTGAGGCGTTCGATGTCTCACGCTTTCAACGCATCCTCATCACGCGGAGCACCAAGGCGACGAGGCTGTGGCTCGACGGGAATCACCAGCTCTCGAGCACCGACGAGCGGAGCTACCACGAGGCGCTCGTTCGCCCGGTGATGAGCCATCGGCCTCAGCGCGTGCTGATTCTCGGAGGTGGAGACGGTCTGGCTGCTCGCGAAGTCTTGCTTCACGACTTCGTCACTCAGGTGACGATGGTGGAGCTCGACGCACGCGTTCCGGCGCTCGTTCGACGCAGCTCTCTCGGGGCGCTCACCGGGTCAGTGTTCGACGCCCCGCGACTCCGGTTGGTCGAGGCAGACGCGATCGCGTGGCTCGGACGTGACGCGTCACGCTTTGACGCGATCGTCGTGGATTTTCCAGATCCCACGACTCCGTTGCTGGCTGGGCTCTTCGCAGTCGAGACATGGAAGGCAGTCGCCATGAGGCTCGCGCATGGCGGAGTGATCGCCCTTCAGAGTTCTTCGCTGCTGTACCCGCGTGTCGTGGCGAGCATCGCGAAGAGCGTCGCGGCGGCCGGCCTTCAGCCTCTCGTCTATTCGCGAGAGATCGAGAGCTTCGGGTCGAACGCTTTCATTCTCGTGGGCGACAACGGGTCGCTGAGCTTGAGGACGACCGCGACGACGCTCGAATCGGATGAGGCGCTTCGGGCGTTGGTGAGCGGAGTCGTCGTCGATGACTCGGCGCCGATCGTCACGCGAAGAGATGCCGGGTCGCTTCGCACGCTCGCGGCCGCGGCGAGCCGTCTGCCGGCCCCATGATTCAGCGCCAACCGTTCGCGTCGACGAGCCGCTCGACGCGTTGACGAATGTCGTCGCGGATCTCACGCACTCGTTCGAGCGACTGCCCCTTCGGATCGGACAGCGGCCAGTCATCGCGATTCAAGCCAGGAACAAAGGGGCACGCATCGCCACAACCCATCGTCACGAGCAGCTGTGCGGTCTTCGCAAGATCTTCGGTGAGTCGCTGCGGCTTTGCCGCGGAGAGATCGATCCCCAGCTCCTTCATGACCGAGACGACCTCGGGGTGGACCCGCTCTCCCGGCTGCGTACCTGCGGAGACCGCGCGGGCCTTCGTCGCGATTGCGTTGAAGAAGGCGGCAGACATCTGAGAGCGGCCCGCGTTGTGAACACACGCGAAGATCACGGTCGTCATGAGGCCTCGGGGGCTCGCGCCGGCACCAGCCAGCGGAAGAGCAAGATTGCGGCGGCCGCACCCAGCACCTGCGCTCCGATGAAGCCAGGAACGTCGATGGGCCGAATGCCAGCGAAGGTGTTCGTCAGCGCACGGGCCAGCGTGACCGCGGGGTTCGCGAACGAGGTCGAAGCAGTGAACCAGTACGCGGCGGTGATGTACGCACCAACCGCGAACGGAACAGCGTCAGGGCGATGGCGCGCGCACGAGAAGATCACGGTGACGAGCCCGAAGGTCGCGACGAACTCGCTGAAGAGCTGCGAGGCGCCCGAACGCTCGTGCGTCGAGAGAGAAATCACCGACTCGCCGAACATCAGGTGGGCGGCGATCACTCCACCGATCGCACCGAGGACCTGCGCCACGAGATACGCAGGCACTGCGGTCCATGGAGTGCTGCCTTGCCTCGCATCGGCGAGGGTCACGACTGGGTTGAAGTGCGCGCCCGATACCTGGGCGAAAGTGAGGATCAAGGCGACCAGCGCGGCACCGGTGGCGAGCGTGTTGGCGAGCAGTGCGATCGCCACATTTCCGCCGGCGAGCCGCTCACCCATGATGCCCGAGCCCACCACTGTCGCGAGCAACAGCGCAGTGCCGACTGCCTCGGCGACCAGCCTCCGTGACATCGTCACTTGCATGCGGCAGGTCCCTTCGCCTTCACCAGGCGGGCGAGGTCGCGCTTCATCGGGTTCAGCCCCGCGTAGCTCGCCATCAGTGCGCTGAGCTGCCGCCGGCACTGAGCGTCAGGTTGGTCAGCCAATCGGTAGTAGACCCATGAGCCTTCGCGACGAGCCTCGACCACTCCGGCACCCTTCAGGACGCCGAGGTGACGAGAGGCCTTCGGCTGCGGGAGTTGGAGCGCGCTCTCGAGATGACAGACGCAAAGTTCACCGTGAGACAGCAACGCGACGATGCGCATTCGCGTGTCGTCCCCAAGGGCCTTGAACAGGCGGGAGAGCGGAGTGACTTCGAGGTCGGCGAGCGACATACGGACATTCGTTTATCCGTATGTCGGCAGAGGCTCCAGCGAACTCAGAGTTCGTCTTCGGGCTTCGCCAGAAGCTTCTGATCCTGCTTGCTGAGCTCGAGCTTCGCGAAGAGATCGGGACGGCGTTGCTTCGTCAGCTGAAGCGAGTGCCAGCGGCGCCACTTCGCAATGCGCGCGTGATCTCCGCTCTGGAGGACTTCGGGAACACCCTGCCCTCTAAACTCCGGAGGGCGCGTGTAGTGCG
>CBIHPJ010000637.1:0-5419 GCA_966211295.1 uncultured Myxococcales bacterium
TCTCGCGCGGGCCGACCTTCACGAAGCTGGGCGCTCACTGCCGAGCTGTCCAATTTCCCGAAGCCTCGCGAGCGCAGCCGTCATCCCTCACCCGGCCCAGTTCACTTGGGATGCGGAGCCGGAGAGGGCTTCGGCGTGGTGTCCACGAGGTTGATCGTCTGCGTGGGGAACGCGATCGACGTGCCGGACGCTTCCACCACCGCGAGGAAACGCAGGAGCACGTCTTCGCGCACGCGGCGGAACTCGTCGAAGTTCTCCATCACGAACCAGGCGGACACTTCGATGTCGAGCGACGTGGCGCCGATCTTCACTAAGTTCACCGCCACGCTATCGGGCCACAGCTCTTTCTGCGCGCGCAGCGACTCGCGGAAGCCTTCCATCACCTTCTTGATCTGCTCGGCGGTGCTCCCGAAACGCAGGGCGACCACGGTCTGCAGGCGCACGCGATCGCGCGCGGCGAAGGTCTCGAGCCGCATGTCCGCCAGCTTGCCGTTGGGGATGCTGATCAACGTGCGATCGAGCGTGCGAATGCGCGTGCTGCGCAGACCGATGGACTCCACCGTGCCCACGAAGTCGTCGATGCGCACGAAGTCACCTTCACGAATCGGTTGATCGACCGCGAGGGCGAACGCGCCGAACACGTTCTCCAGCGTCTTCTGGGCACCGAGCGCGAGGGCGATACCGCCGATACCCAGACCGGCCAGCACGCTGGTGACCGAGTAGCCGAGCTCGTTGAGCACCGCGAGGATCCCGAAGCCCACCAGCGCGAAGCGCGCCACGCGCGAGAACAGACTGACCAGCGCCTTGCTGCCGGGCCGCGCGGCCGCGAAGGCGGACACCGCGAAGCTCTCGCTCCACGCGTTGACCGCGCGCACCACGCCCCAGAAGAAGCCGATCACCACGCCGAAGCGGAAGACGTGCTGCCAGATCTCCTCGCTGGTGGAGGTGAGCCCGAGGAGCGGGACCGAGATCCGCGCGAGCATCGAGAACCACCACAGCCGCAGCGGTGACGAGATGCCCTGAATGATCTGATTCGCAGACGTCTGATCCTTCCGCAGTCGTCGAATCAACAACGCCGTCAGCCGAACGAGGAGCAGCGTGAGGAAGAAGATGAGGGCGCCGAGCACCGGCACGCCCAGCCATTGCCAGCGCTCGAGCCCCAGCATCGAGACCTCCCGCCACGACGGCGGAAGATCAGCGCGCAGGCCATCACCCGCCTTGTCGAGCGCCTCTTGCGCCTTCCCCACGGGGATGACCTGGATGATCTTCGACTCCTCGACCCCTCCATCAGGAGTGGCGGCGAAGAGGAGCATTCCCAGGCAGAGACCCATCATGGCGCCGGATGGATAGCCTCAAATCAGGCGCGCTTCGACGCTCTCATCTTGAGAGGTGACATCTCAACCTGAGAGATACACGCAAGAAACCAAAGAGTCATTGCGGTGCAATTCAGGGCGGTTAATCAGTGGCTCCCAGCTTGCTGAGTGTGCGTCTCCGTAGGTTGTGACAAAGCAGGCTGCGTACAAACCCCAATCCCCAAGGATTCCTCAATGAAGAAGATGATTCTGACTGCGGCGCTGACTGTCTCGTCGTTTGCCCTCGCCTCCACGTGGGAAGTCGACTCCGCGCACGCGGCGGCGAACTTTTCCGTGAAGCACATGATGGTGTCGAACGTGAACGGCTCGCTGGGCGACGTGACCGGCAAGGTCGAGGTCGACGACAAGGACGTCACCAAGTCGAAGGTCGACGTGACCATCGACGTGAAGGGCCTCAACACCAAGCAGACCAAGCGTGACGATCACCTCCGCAGCCCCGACTTCTTCGACGTCGAGAAGTTCCCGACGGCGACGTTCAAGTCGACCAAGATCGAGAAGGCTGACGGCGCGAAGCTGAAGGTCACCGGCGATCTGACCCTCCACGGCGTGACCAAGTCGGTCGTGCTCGACGGCGAGCTCACCAACGAAGTGACCAACCCGTTCTCCGGCGCGAAGGCGCGCGGCTTCTCGGGCACGACCACGATCAACCGCAAGGACTTCGGCCTGGGCTGGAACAAGGCGCTCGAGGCCGGCGGCGTGATGGTCGGTGAGGACGTGAAGGTCGCGGTCGAGACCGAGCTCGTGAAGAAGGAAGCGGCTCCGGCGGCGAAGACCCCGCCCGCGGCGAAGAAGTAAGTAAGTCACTTTCGCCACCCCGTTTTTTCCATAGCCCTCTCCCGACCGAGTGTCGGGGGAGGGTTTTGTTTTGTGGGGCGTTACCCCTCCGTAACTGAGCGCCGTGCACTCGCGCTCTTCAACAGGGGGGGAACCCATGATGCGTCGTCTCTGCACTGCCGCTGCGCTGTTCGCTGCCGTTGCCTTCGCTGCTCCGCCACCCGCTCCGAAAGCCGAAGCTCCGAAGGGGCCGCCGCCCGACATGCCGCACTTCACGCTCAAGCCCGTGATGAAGGGCAAGGCGCCTGAGAATCCGTACTCCCAGAAGGAGATCGCGCGGGGCGAGTACCTGGTGCGCTTCGGCAGCTGCGACGACTGCCACACGCCGAAGATGTTCGATCCGAAGACGAACGCGCCGATGCCCGAGATGGCGCGCCGGTTGTCGGGTCACCCTGAAGGCGCGCCGATCGCGTTCTCGTCGTTGGCGCCCGGCGACTCCGCGGTGATCGGACCGACGTTCACCGGCTTCAAGACGCCGTTCGGCGAGGCCTACGCCGCGAACCTCACGCCCGACATGGAGACCGGCTCAGGCAAGTGGACCGAGGAGCAGTTCGTGAAGATCTTCCGCACGGGCAAGCACCTCGGCACGGGTCGTCCGATCCTGCCGCCGATGCCCTGGGCTTCGCTCGCGAAGATGAGCGATGACGATCTGAAGTCGATCTTCGCGTTCTTGCGCTCGCTGCCGCCGGTGAAGAACGCGGTGCCGCAGGTCGCTTTGCCTGACGAAGACCTCAGGGCCCTCGACAAGGTGAACTCGATGATGATGATGGCGCCGTGAATCAGCGCTTCTTCCGCTTCTCCTTCTTTGACTGAGGGGGAGAAGCGGGAGCAGCACCACCCGCGCCAGCAAGCGCAGGGAAGAGCACCACGGGCTCCGGTTCCTCGGGCGCAACCGCGTCAGCGGCCTGCCTGGTGAAGAGCCACCAGATGCCCAGGCACGCGATCAACGCGGCGAGCGACATCGTCACGTACTGCTCGTCGAGCCAGTGCGACATCCACGGGAGGTAGCCCCAGTTCAAGTAGTGCGAGACCGCGCAGAGCGCCGCGAGGATCAGCCCCACTTCGCGCTTCTTCTCGTGCAGCACCGCGATGCCGAGCAGGAAGCAGTAGTAGTAGTTCGTCAGCTCCGCGCCGATCACGATGAAGCCGGTGCCCATCGCGGCGCCGAGCCAGGGATCAGCTCCGGAGTTCTTCAGCGCGAGCCACACCAGCACCATGCCCGCGAGGAACGAGAGCCACATCAGCGGCTTCATGCGATCCCAGTTCTCGAGGCGCGTGGACTTCCAGAGGTACCAGGAGTCCATCAACCCCGGCCGCACCGTCTTCTGCCCGATGCTGTTCGGCCCCCACGAGAGGATCGTGCGCAGGCCCATGTGATTCGTGAGCGGCGTGCGTGAGTGTTTGACCGTGTTCTGCGCGAAGCGCTGCCAGGTCTCCGGCCCGCCGAAGAACGCGAAGGACGCGCCGACGAGCACCACGGTCGCCGCCATGCCGCCCGCGACGTAGCGCAGGAAGCGCGGATCCATCTTCTTGTTCACCCGGAAGTATTCGAAGGCGGCGACTGCCACGCCTGCCGCTGCGAGGCCGGGGAAGAGGCGCAGCAACACGGTGTACGCGAAGGCCGCGCCCGCCATCACGGGCCGCTGTTTCTTCAAGAGACAGATCGACGCGACGAACCAGAAGATCCAGTCGTGTCTCAGGAACGCGCCGCCGGTCCAGTAGTAGCGATTGGGGAAATGACAGCCGAGCACGATCGCCGCGATCGCGAACGCGCGTGGACCGAAGGCCCACCAGATCATGAGCAGCGTGGCCGCGAGGTAGAGCGGATCGATCAGGTTCAGCTTCGTGAGCTGCGCCATCGTCACCGGACCGCCGGAGTTCGTGAGCGCATAGCCCGCGAGCGTCCACACCGGCGTGGCGTTGTAGCCGTGGTCCAGGTGGATATCGCGCCAGCGCTGCTCACCCACGAAGCTGCGGAACGCGGCGATGTCTTGTCGGAAGGCCGCCCAGCGCGCGGGAGAGAACGACTCCTTGCAGCGCTCGGGGTGCGCGACGATCTCGTCGGTCTTGATGATGACGTTGGTGCGGAGGTCCGTGTACGTCTGGCGCGCGACCTCGTCCTTGCGGCCGTTCTCCACGTTCGCGACCGTCGCGCAGTCGTAGAGCTTCTCGTAGCCGAGCTCGGGGAAATACTTGGCCCCCATCACGTAGTGGTACGTGTCCCAGACGTGCACGAAGTTGCCGAAGTGCAGGCGGCCGAAGTTGAAGTACGCGAGGAACCCCGCGAGCCCGAGCACCACCAGCGTGCGATCGCGCAGGAGCTGCCGATACGCCGGGCGGCCTTCCCACTGCAGCTTGAGTCCCCACCCCAAGAGACCGACGGCGCCGATGGAGATCCCGAACTGCACCCACTGCGCGGAGGTGTCGTTGTCGAGCGCGCGGAACGGCTGCGACCAGCCCTGGAACGGGTTCTCGCCCACGAAGTAGCGGGAGAGCAGGAGAACCAGCACGCCCACTCCGAGCGGGATCTGCCAGTCGAGATCCTTGTCGGGCGTCTTGGTGGGCGGGGGCTGAGGGGACTGCGCGGTCGAAGCCATTGCGGTGGCGCAATGTAGGGAAGATCGGGGCCGACCCCAAGATCGCGATTTTCCTCCCCGCGGGGAGGAATCCCCCGAGGGGATGCTTCGCGATGTGAGACCGTTCGGGCTCCCCAGTCGTTGGAGGCGTGATGAACCGACTGATGCTCCTGGCCGCGGTCCTCTTTGCACCCCTCGCCTTCGCGCAAGGCATGTTGATTCCGACGGACGCGTCGATGGGTCCGCTGGGCATCAAGTACCAGCGAGTCTCCGCGGAGATCGTCGACGGGGCGGCGGTGACGAAGGTGGAGCAGGTGTTCGTGAACACTTCGAATCGCCAGCTCGAGGCGCACTACGTGTTCCCGCTGCCGAAGGGCGCTGCGCTGCAGGACTTCTATCTGTGGATCAACGGCAAGCGGACCAAGGGCGAGATGCTCGAGAAGCAGAAGGCCACCGAGATTTACGAGGGCATCGTTCGGCGCCTCCAGGATCCCGGTCTGCTCGAGTACGTGGACACCGACGCGTTCCGTGCGCGCGTGTTCCCGGTGCCGGCGAATGGTGAGCAGAAGATCGAGCTGAGCTTCAGCCAGGTGCTCGACTTCAACGCGGGGCTCTACCAGTACCACTACCCGCTCG
>CBIHPJ010000638.1:0-5413 GCA_966211295.1 uncultured Myxococcales bacterium
CGGCGCGATCCTCGGGCTGCCGCTCTCGCTGCTGTTGTGCGGAGTGGGACTGATGGGCGCGGAAGTCGGGCTTGGAGCGATCGCGTACTTGATCGCGTACGAGCTCACGGTGGCACCAGGCACGTGGAAGCAGCGTGCACTCGCCCTGACGCCCCTCGCGATCCTCGGAGTGGCGTACATCGCGATCTACAAACTGAGCGGCTCAGGCGCGTACGGCTCGGAGATGTACATCGATCCGTTGCGTGATCCGGTCCGCTTCCTCACGCTCGGAGTGCCGAAGTCGTTCGCGTTGATCGGCGCGCAGTTCCTCGCGACCACGGCGGATCTCTGGCTGGTCTACGTGCCTGCGCGGCCGGTGTTGGTGGCCTTCGGAGTGGTGACGCTGATCTTCATGATCGTGCTCGTGCGCAGAGTGTGGCCGAAGCTCGAGGACGGCGAGCGGCGCGGACTGAAGTGGCTCACGGTCGGAAGCGCGCTCTCCCTCGTGCCCGTACTCGCGACTTTCCCGCTCAACCGTTTGCTCTTGATGCCGTCTATCGGTGGCTCAGCGCTGCTCGCGGCGGTGCTCTGGCACGGGTTCAAGGCGACGGACGATCAGTTCCTTCGCTATGGCGCGCGCGTGTTGTTCTTCACCACGGTGGTGGTGGCGGCGTTGAGCTGGCCCTCGGCGGCCTACGTGCTCAACCTTGGTGCGAGCGAGCAGAAGCGCGCGGCGATGGAGACGGAGCTGAGCGACGAAGTGATCAGCGGCCGCGTGTTCGTGTTCGTCGCGCCGGATCCGATGGCGTCGCTCTACGTGCCACTGATTCGGGTGTGGCACGGGAAGCCGGCGTCGAAGCAATTCGTGACGTTCTCGTTCGCGCCCTGGAAGCACCGGCTCACGCGCGTCTCAGCGAACGTGTTCGAGCTCGAGGTGGTGGATGGAAGGTTGCTCGAGACGGTGTTCGAGCAGTTGATGCGCTCGTCGCAGTTTCCGATGCCGGTGGGGACCAAGGTGCAGCTCAACGGCGCGGACGTGACGGTGCTGAGTCTGAGTGAGGGGCTGCCGAACAGACTCTCGATTCACTTCGACGAAGAGCCCGAGCGAGGGAGCTACACGCTCGGGACCTGGGCAGACGGAAAGCTGGGGCCGCTCAAAGTGCCCGCAGTCGGCGAGACGCTCGAGCTCGAACGTCTCCACAGCGTCCTGTCACCCTAAGTCTCCCTCTCCCCTGGCGGGGAGAGGGTCGGGGTGAGGGGATAAATTGAACTGGCACGGCCGCTGCTCAGGCAACGCGCCATGCGAATGATCACGGCGAGGGCGAGGAAGCTGCGCAGAAGCGAAACCAAGTCCGAGAAGGCACTCAAGCGCTGGCTGAGAGATCGCCGAATGTGCGGAGTGAAATTCCGGCGCCAACACCCAGTACCGCCGTACTTCCTCGACTGGGCGTGCGTAGAGCTGAAGCTGGGCCTCGAGCTCGACGGAGGAATTCACCAGGAGCAAGTCGCCTACGACGCGGGGCGCGACGAGTGTCTCGCGCGGCGGAAGTGGAAGATCTTGAGGATCAAGAATGAAGATGTGGAGCTCCAGCTCCATGCCGTTCTGGATGTGATCTGTCTCGCGATCGAGACTCGACGACGCGAGCTGGGTTTATCCCCTCACCCCGACCCTCTCCCCGCCAGGGGAGAGGGAGGCAGTTAGTCAGTTAGCGAGGCGCGCACTTCCGATACTCCTCGAGCCGCGTCTGCAATTGCTTGCGAAGACCCGCCGACGCGCGCTGCGGAAGCACCTCGAGCGCCCGCTGCTGACTCACCACAGCCAGCGAACACAACCCGGCATCACGCTGCACCGCCGCGGTGTTCGCCTGAATGCGCGCATCCCCCGGAGCGAGTGACGCGGCCTTCTCCGCCAACTGCACACCCTCCGGACACCGCGCCTCCGCGCAGCGAAACGCCGCCAGCTCACTGAGCGCGAAGAACGACTTCGGATCCAACTCGGTGGCCAACGCGAGCGCCTGGCCCCGCTCCGGATCCGTCTTCGGCAGCGACAACCCCAGGAGCAACCACCCCGCCGGATCCTGCGCGTTCTCCTGCGTCAGCTGCCTCGCCGCCGCGACTCGTCCCTCCGGAGTTTCCTGAGTGACCACTCCCTCTTCCTGCGTGCGGAGATCCGTCGCGTCGAGCGCAACCGCCGCCTTCACCTCCGCCCGAGCGCGCGGCCACGCCCCGGTCGCACCCGCGACGCGAGCGAGCAACGCATGCACCTGCGCATCGCTCATCACGCGCTCATTCGCCTCGGTGTTGAGCTGCGAGAGATCCATCACGTGCGAACGCGCCTGCTGCTTCACGATGTACGCGTCGGCCTGCTCGGCCATCTTCGATTCACTGAGAGTGCCGAACGCGACGGCCCACGCCTCACGCGGCTCTTCTCCCTCGGCGAGCGAACGCATGAAGCGATCGGTCGCTCCTTTGTGCTCATTGAAGAGGAAGTGCACCCAGAACCACGCGCTCGCGGCGCGGTGTTGCTCGAGGCCGTTGTGCGGATCGGGCTCCACGTCCCAGGCCCACAACGACTTCACGGGGAGAATTCCCCACTTCATCACCTCGCCCAGCTTGATCTGATGCGCGGCGCCGCGCGTGGCGGTCTGCTTCGCCTCATCGATGGCGATGGTCTCGACGTAGATCGCGAGCCCTTCCTCGAACCATCGCGGCCAGCGCTTGAGTGCGCGGGCGGAATAATGGTGAGCCAGCTCGTGCAGCGTGCGCCGGAACTGGATCGCATCGAGGAACGAGTTGCTGCTCGCGGTGAGCAACATGGTGCCGCGCCAGTCGTGCGCGAGCTGCGCCTCGATCAGCGGATCTCCCGTGAGGTCCTGCAGCTGCGCCGGGGTGGTGAACACCACCGCGTCGAGCTGCTCATTCACGTTGCCCGAGCTGGGGAACATGGCGAGCACCGAAGCGCGCGCGCGCTCGAGTTGCACGGTGGCGGCCTTCGCCTGGTCCTGCGGCAGGTTGGTGCGCACGACGAAGTGCTGAGAGCTGAGCTCGCGCCAGGGCGTGCCCCCGTGCGTGTTGCACTCCGGCGCGACGTGCGCGCACCCAGAGAACAACGCAGCCAAACTAAGAGCAACGTAGCCCCCTCTCCCTGCAAAGCGGGGAGAGGGTGGGGGAGAGGGGCGAGTCATCACTTCGCCGGCAGTTTGAACGCCTCAGCGAAGAAGTCATCCATCATCCTGTACGCACGGGCGGCGACGACCGGGTTGTACTCGGCACGCCCAGGCATTTTCGCGTCGACATCGGTGAAGCTGTGCACCGCGTTACCGAAGGCAACCAGCGCCCAGTCGACCTTGGCGGCGCGCATTTCAGCCTCGAAGCCCGCGACCTCATCAGGAGGCACGTTCGGATCATCAGCGCCATGCAGCGCGAGCACCTTCGCCGTGATGTTCTTCGCATCATCCGGAGTGGGCGAGCTCAGTCCGCCGTGGAACGAAACCACGCCGGCGATCTTCCCACCGGCGCGCGCGAGCTCGAGCGCCGCGGTGCCACCGAAGCAGAAGCCGATCGCTCCGACGCGCTTCGCATCAGCGGAAGACTTCTGCGCGAGGAACACCTCGAGCGCCTTGGCGACGCGCTTGCGCATCAGCGGACGATCGCCCTTCACCGCGCCGGCGGCCTTGCCGGCCTCTTCCATGTTCTTCGGGCGAGCGGTCGCTCCGTACATGTCGGCGACGAAGACCACGTAGCCGCGCGAGGCGATCAGCTCAGCCTGCTTCACGTTGGCGTCGGTGATGCCGAGCCAGTTGGGCACGAGGAGGATGCCGGGCTTCGACCCCGCGGCTTCATCGGCGACGAGCACGCCCTCGAACTTCGTCTTGTCGAGCTCGTAGGGGATCTTCTTGGTGGTGATCGCGGCGAACGCAGGGAGAGAAAGCACGGTGAGCAGCAGGATTCGGCGCATGCCTCGGGTGTAGCAAACCAGCGAGGAGCGCTCAGTCCTTCTTCGACTCGGCTACTTTGGGCGGCGACCCAGAAGCGCCTCGACGCGTAGCTCGATGGCGTCAAACGGCTCCGCACGAACGGGCTGCCCGCGCTCGGCGTTCAACACGTTCACGTAGCCCTGCGGCTCGTGACGGAAGACCTTCAGGGTCTGGAGGTCGTGGTCGAGCAGCCAGTAATGAGGAACTCCCGCCTCGTGGTAACGCCGAAGCTTAAGGTCGGTATTGTGGTGGCGGTTCGACTTGGAAAGCACTTCGCAGATCCAGTCTGGTCTCAGAACGATCGGCCACCCCTCGATGCCGTTGGGGCATCTCTCGAGGCGCCAGCCAGCCACGTCAGGCCGGTAGCCGTTGGCCCCGAGCTGGATGTCGACCTCCGACGCGAACCACCACCCACCACCACCGGGCCCTGAGCCGCCAGGCCTGGGATCGATGAATGGGCTTAGCGCGATACCGATAGACAGCTGCGCCAGCCCGTGCGGGAAGTCAGGCGCAGCCTTCTCGACGAACTCGCCGTCGATGAGCTCGAGCCGTCGCTCGGGGGGCTGCTCAAGCCACTCCTGAATCGTGTGCCGGCGTCCGCGCTCCGTCATGCGTCCAGAAGTTACACCCGCTCGAGTGCGCCGCGCTTGCCCCGCCCTGTTTGCCATGATGCCCGTCTTACCGGGCACCACTGACATGCCCTGACGCGCTACTCGGGATCGTCTCCGAGCAGGATCCCAACGTTGATCTCGATCCCATCAACGGCTCGGCTCGCACGAGTTGTCCTCGCTCGGCTGTCAGCACGTTCAGGTACCCGAGCGGTTCGTGACGGAAGACGGCGAGGACTCCCGCATGGACGTCGAGCACCCAGAAGTGAGGCATGCAGCGGGCCCATCACTGCGCAGATCCAGTCCGGGCGAAGAACGCCAGGTCCTCCATCGATCGCCGTCGTGAACCGCGCTCGCCGCCAACCCGCCAGATCCGGCCGGAAGCCGTTCTCTCCAAGCTGCGTGTCGACGGATGCACCGATCCACCAACCGCCCGACGCGGAGTGAAATGAAGAACGAAGCACGGCGGAGATCCCACCCTTCGCATTTCCCTCGGGCATTCCCGACAAGGCTTCGGAACGAGCTCACCGTCGATCAACTCGAGTCGCTCGTCGGGATTCTCCAGCCACTCTTGAATGGTGTGGCGCTCCGTCATCGTGCCCAACGCTCACCGCCTGAGCGCTGGCGATCGATGGCAGCTCAGAGCGACAGCTTCCTGACGCACCACCGCAACCGCACATAATCCATCCGCAATCGAGGAGGCACGTCACTTGCTCACGGCCGGCCCCATGACCAAGCGAATCCTGGGCGCTCTCGTCGTGGTTCTCGCCGCCGTGGGCTGCAACCAGCCCGTCCAACTCACCTGTGGAGACGGCACTCGCAAGGAAGGAGGCGCGTGCGTGAGCACGG
>CBIHPJ010000639.1:0-5409 GCA_966211295.1 uncultured Myxococcales bacterium
ACGGCTCGACTCATCGCTTGCGCGTAGAGAAAGAAGGACTGCGCGTGATCGGCGTGGATCACTCCAGCGGAGACAGCCTCACGCTCGAGAGCTCGCTGGTGAGTGAGAACCTCCTCACCGGCGCGGTGGTGGAGGAGACGAGTCCTCCGATGCCCGAGGGCAGCAACGATCAGCCGCCGACGAAGAAGACCAAGAAGAAGCGCCCCGTGAAGCCACTGCCGAAGTTGGAGGACCTCAAGGAATACGGCGGCTGAGATCACCCAACTCGAACCTGGTTTCACCCGTTACCAGTGCTCCGCGAGCGCAGTCGTTCGGCTCTAGTGCCGTGCATGCGACGCTCACTGATCCTTTCAGCCGCGGTGTTGTTGATGGGGTGCCCTTCACAGGAGACGATCTGCAAGGCAGGCGTCGACCAGGTCTGCGAGCGCGAGTTCGAGTGCCAGCCACAGCAGGCGAAGGACTCGGATCAGTTCAAGGCCGCATTCGGCACCAGCGTGTCGGAGTGCAAGACGTTGCTCTACGCGAACCCGCTGCGGCCAGCTGGAGGGACGGGCATCGCGTGCGCCGGGATGACGAAGGATCAAGAGCTCTGCACCAACATCGGTCAGCCGACGTTGACGACCTTCGACCTGAGCAAGGCGCAGGACTGCAAGAAAACCCGCGCGGACATGGAGTGCTCTGCGTATCTCGCGCAAGTGAATCCGGCCGCGCCCGGAGGAATGCCTCCTCCTGCCGTGTGCCTCGAACGCTGCAAATAGACGTCTCCCTCTCCCTTCGGGAGTGGGTCGGGTGAGGGCAGATGCACTCAGCCGTTGAGGCGAAGCCGCTTCTCCTGGGCGTCCGCCATCCGCTTCGGCTCCTTCAATCTCCGAGCGCGAAACAACAGATTGTGCGGAGTCACCGTAGGAGCAACGAACGGAATCACCGTCGTCTCCCAACCCGCTGACTCGAGTCGCAGAGTCCGCTCCGCATCGACCCAGCACTGCTGAAACCGCTTCTGCACTTCCGCATGACTGGGAAGTCCGAGCGCGTCGGCCCGATCACGCGCTGCACTCCACGCGGGAATGTTCGCGCCGTAGCAACAAGGAACAAGCAGCAACCACTTCGTCTCACTCGCGAGCGCCGCGTCGATCACTCCATCGGACGCCGGACCGCACGCATGCAACGCGGTCACGACCGATGGCTGTGAAGGCCACAACGATCGATCCGCGACGTCCCCGAGCTTGAGCTCCACCTGCGCTGAACGAGTGAGCTTGGTCACCGCATGCCGCACATCAGCGAGCCGCTTCTCTTCGCGCTCGATCACCACGAGCTTCTCGAACCCAAGCAATTCCACCGCAAGGAGACCGAGATACGACTTCCCCGCGGCCACATCGACCAGCACTCCTTCGCGCGAGAGCCGATCGAGCTCATTCAAGAGCGCCGCGACTTCGACCGCCTTCTTCAAATCTTCACGGCGTAGTGACGTGCCCGGCGCGTCGATGAACATCGACTGCAGCTTCGCCTCCACGTCACCCGCGGAGATCATCTGGCGCGTCCGTCTTTCCGCGTGACCCTGAGCACGGCCATCTTGGTCGAGTGATTGAACGGCGCCGGATCGATAGGCAGCGCGCCTTCCTTGGTGTCCGGATAGCCGACGAAATCCTCAGGCACGTCGATGCGCGTCTCGAGCTTCAGGTACCCATCGGCGCACACCGCATCGAGCGCCTTCATGAAGTCCGTGCCCGAGACGAACACGCCGTTGTTGATCGCGACCAGGAACCCGTCGTGCGCCACGAGCGGCCGCACCTTGTTCAGCAGGCGCACCATGTCCTGCTCGAGATCCACGCGGCCCTTCTCGGTGACGGAGAAGAACGGCGGGTCGACAAAGATGCAGTCGAACAACGGCTCCTTCTTCAAGCGGCCGATCACGTCGAAGAAGTCGCCGGGCCAGAAGTACTTCTTCTCCACCGGGAAACGGTTGAGCGCGTAGCTGTCCTTCGCGACGGTGAGGAACGCGTTGTTCAGATCGTTGTGCAGCACGCTCTCCGCTCCGCCGGCGACCGCCGCCACACCGAGGCTGCCGGTGTACGCGAATGCGTTCAGCACGCGCTTGTCCTTGAGCGTGCGCTTGGCCCACGAGCGCAGCGGCGCGGTGTCCAAATAGAAGCTCGCGTCGCGGTTGAGGGTGAGGCGCGTGGTGTACCAGACGCCCTCTTCCTGAACTTTCCGCGTGAGGTCCTTCTCGGTGCCGAAGAGCAGCGTGCCGTTGCGCTCTTCCTGGTTCTCAGACTCGCGGCGCTTCCACAGTGCAGCGGTGAGCCAGGGCATCGCGGCGCGCGCGGCTTCCACCAACGCGAGCATCGCGGGCTTGTCGCCCTGCGCGCTCGTCGCGTCGTGAACGAGCAAGGTGGTGCCGTAGAGATCGACCGCCACTCGCGGGAAGCCCTCGGTGTATCCGTTGAACAAGCGCAGCGCGCTGGTGTGGGGCGCGGTCAGCCGGGGAAGACGGTGAGCAAGCGCGCGGGTGAAACGGGAGACCAGGTCGGCTGACATGCCGCGCACATGACGGACGGCGCGCCGAGCGTCAACTAAGGAGCGCGAGCCGTCTCGCGGCGCCGCGAAGCGGTGGCGAGGCGTAGCGTCAAGGAGAAGGAAGGGTGACGTCGAGACGGCCGGCATCTGGCTTGAGCCGGTCGACCAGTTGGCCCTGAGAATCCAGGAAGAGTGAGCCTCCCTGACCTTTGATGCGGGGTGAGCCGGGTCCCCAGTTCGCGTTGAGGATCGAGATGGAGTGGCCCTTCGCGAGCGGCTGCAGCAGCCCGGGCCGCGCGTCGCCTTCTTCGTCGACCCACGCGCTGGCGAAGAGGAGAAGATCAGCGGCGTCGAGCTCGGCGGCGGCGTCTTCTTCGAGGAAGTGGACGTCGAAGCAGATGCGGGTGGTGAGCTTCTTGCCGCGCCAATGGACGACCTTGCTCTCGACCGGACCGGGCTTCGCCCACGTCTCCGGAAACCACGGATGGTGCTTGCGGTAGTGAATCAGCGTTGCTCCGTCTGGGGTGATTCCGAGGAGGGAGTTGAAGAGCCCGTCTTCGGTGCGTTCGATCACGGGTCCGACGATCAGCGCGTCGAAACGTTTGGCGAGGTGAGCGAAGGCGGCGCGGGTGGGACCGTCGATCGGCTCTGCGAAGCGCGTCAGATCGAAATCACCGCGCGGCGTGAGGTAACCGGTGAGCGCAGCCTCGGGCATCAACACGAGATCGGTGCGGGGGCCGCCTTCTAGAAGCAGCTGCGCATAGGCGAGTTGCTCCTCGAACGCTCCGAAGCGGGCCGGAAGTTGGAGGGCGGTGAGATGCAAGTGCGGCGCACCTTACTCGGTACGCCCCTCTCCCCGCTCACGCAGGGAGAGGGAGCAAGTGGCATGAAAGTGGTAGTGAGACGGCGGCATGTCGAATTCCCCCGTCGCCTCCTGGATCGAGCTCTCCGCGCGCGCGTACGCCGTCAACGTCGCGACCTTCCGTTCTGTCGCAGGGAAGAGCCGCCTCGGAGTAGTGCTCAAGGGCAACGCCTACGGCCACGGCCTCGTGGAGACGCTCTCGCTCGCGCACGGGAAGGTCGACGTCATCTACGTGATCACTCCCGGCGAGGGGCTCGCGATTCGCGCCTGGGAGCGGAAAGAGAAGCGCGCTCCCGCCGAGGTCCTGGTCATCGGAGCAGTGAACGCTCAAGACTGCGTGGAGCTCGCGCGGCACCAGGTCGCCGTGGTCGCCGCCGCACGTGGCTTTTCAGACGCGGTGCAGGCTTTGAGAGCCGCTGCGGTGAAGCTCGACGTGCACGTGCACCTCGACACCGGTCTGGGCCGCGAGGGCTTCACGGCCGCGGGACTGGAAGCGGGCGAAGCCGACTTCCTCGCCACCGCGAAAGACGTCATCACCGTGCGCGGAGTGCTCAGCCACTTCGCGAACACCGAAGACGTGACCGAGCAGGACTACGCACGCACACAGCTCCACAACTTCGAAACCGGAGTGAAGCTGCTCCAGGCTCGCGCCGGAGTGGGTGAAGACATCGAGCGTCACTTCGCGGCGAGCGCGGCGGCGCTGGTGCTGCCTCCTTCACGACTCGACGTCATTCGCGTGGGCATCGCGATGTATGGACTGTGGCCGTCGGCCGAGACGCGGCTCTCCGCGCGCGTCGTGCTCGGCTCGCTGCCCACGCTCGAGCCAGTGCTCTCGTGGAAGGCGCCCAGTCAGATCGTGAAGTGGCTGCCCGCGGGGAGCTACGTCGGTTACGGCTGCACCTATCGCTGCGCCGCGGACACGCGCGTGGCGGTGCTCCCGGTTGGCTATTGGGACGGCTACCCGCGACTCGCTTCGGGAAAGGCGCACGTGCTGGTGCACGGCAAGCGCTGCCCGGTGATCGGCCGCGTGATGATGAATCACCTGATCGTCGACGTGACGCACGCGACGAAGGACGACTCGCCGATCGTCGCCACGCTGCTGGGGCGCGATGGTGAAGAGCAGGTGAGCGCCGAGACGATCAGCAACTGGGCGCAGACGATCCACTACGAGACGATGACGAGACTTGGGCCGCACTTGCGCAGGGTGGTGGTAGAAGCGAGCCCTTGATGCTGCTCGCGCTCCTCCTCGCTGCCGTCCCCGATGCTCCGCGCACCATCGTGCTGTTGCCCGAGTCGGGTGCGCTGCCCGCGCTGGTGATGGCCGCGCCGCCGGCGACCGCGACTCCGTCGAGCCTCATCGACGCGCGGAAGATGGCGGAGCAGCTCCGCTACGAAGAGGCCGTCGTCGAGTATCAGCGCTACCTCGCGACGCCTGAGCGGCCGATCTCCGAGCGCGCGAATGCGTTGTTCGAGTTGGGCTTCATTCACCTCGTGCTCGGTGACCAGCCGAACGCGGAGAGCAGGGCGCTCGAGGCGCTCGAGCTCGATCCCAAGCTGGCGCTGCCTTCCGACGCGCCCGCGAAGCAGGTCGACTTCATGGTGAAGATGCGGAAGCTCTATCTCGCTCGTGCTCGGCTCGAGCTGCAGCAGCGCGACGATGCCGATCCTCCGTACGTGGTGAAGGTGAAGGTCGTGGATCCGGAGAAGAAGGTGACTCGCGTGCTGCTCCGTCACGCCCTCACGTCGACCGGCCCCTACTACTCGTCGGAGATGAACTGCACGGATGAGCTGTGCACCGGGACGATTCCTCCGCCGAAGGACGTGTCGAGCTTCACCGCCTGGTACTTCGTGGAAGCGCTCGATCCCACGCAGCTCACGCAGGCGAAGGTCGCGAGCTCCGAGTTCCCGTTGCAGCTGTCCGTGGTCGATCAGAAGCCCTGGTACACGAGCCCGGTGGTGTGGGGCGTGACGGGTGCTGCGCTGGTGGGCATCGCGACCGTGGTGTTCCTGCTCGCGCCGCAGCCGCCTCGCTA
>CBIHPJ010000640.1:0-5404 GCA_966211295.1 uncultured Myxococcales bacterium
CTGAGGTCGTCGTGACCGGGCTGAGCTCGGAAGTAGCGGCCGCGGTCGCGTCCCTTGGGATCGAGTTTGATGGGCTGAACACCGCGGGAGATCTCCAGAGCGGCTTGGAGCAAGCTCAGCGCGCTCTCGATCAGCGCGCGACAACATGACGGTCTGGTGCGATGCGAGAGTGCTCAGGTCCGCAACTGCTCGAGCTCTCGCTGTCGACTGCTGAGAAGGTCACCTCTGCCTTTTCGCAGGTCGGCTCCGGGTGGCGGTGACCCCGAGGGACTTCGCCACCCTCGTGCGCGTTTTCGCGGAAAGTCCGGCTTCGTTCGCGAAGAACGCGAAGCGATCGACCGCCGCCCGGACCTCATCGATGATGGGAGCCGCGCGCTTGAGGTCACCTTGCTTCGCGAGTTTTTCGAGATGTGAGCGCTGCGGATTCGCTCCTTCGCCCGCGATCGTCATCCAGTGTTCGCCGCCAGGCCCGTCGGAGAAGTTCAAGTCGTACGCGGGACTCACGCTCCACAGTCCCTTTTCGTTCATCACGAACGAGAAGTTCTTCGAGTGATCGTCGCGGTTGTGCGCGAACACGTTGAAGCACGCCCGTCGGAAGAGCTCTTCGACGCCTTGTTCCGCCTGCACCAGTCGGCGCCCGACGAGCAGCAGCTCTTTGTAGGTGACCGACGAGTACGTGTGAGGCGCTTCGAGCAGACCCGCGAGCGTGTGCTGATGGATTCTCCGGTTGTTCACGCGGTCGAATCGCCGAATGGCGAACACGCCCGGAGCGCGACCGAGGAGCTGTGTCTCTGGGACGTCGATGCCTGCGGCCTTCGCCATCAGGAAGTACGCGTGCTCGAGCACTCCACTCTCGGCGTCGTCGGTGCTGCTGCGGAACTTGAGGAGCCACGCGGTGCAGCCGGGAATCGCGCGCGCGACGCCGGCGTGGAGCACGCCCTTCGCGTCGATCTGCACGAGTGCCTTCGGACGCGCGCCCTGTGGTGAGCCACCGACGGCGATGAGGCGATCGAGATCTGCGCCCTTGCCATCTGCGAGGACCGTGGCGATCTCTCTCTCGAGCTCCGCCAGCTTCACCACGGTGGGAATCTCGTGCAGCTGCTCCGGCTCGTAGACGAGTGCTCCCATCGTTCGACTTCCGACGAGGGAGAGCCGGTCGAGCGGCCCGAGTTGCGCCGCGGACAGTCCTGCATTCTTCGCGCGGCGATGGATCAGCAATCGCCCCCAGCCATCGGGAAGGCTGTCGTCGAAGAGACCCATCAGTCCGTCGAAGCGACTCGGATCGCCGAGGAAGACACCAGCGCCGAGCGGGAGCTTGAAAGGCGAAAGCTCGAGGCCGCCCGCGACGAACGCAGGATCGTACTCAAAGAAGATCTCACGGTTCTGTCTGAGCAGCTTGCCGACGCGCCGCCGCTTGCCCTCTTCGGGCTCGTACGACACCACGAGGCTGGCGACAGGCGTGAAGCTCACGAGGACTTCTTCCTCGCGCGCTTGCGCGTGACCCCCGCGGCGCGAGCTTCCGCCTCAGCGAGAGTCTTGAAGGGTGGTGCTTCGAACAGGGCGCCGAACGGCTCCTGCGCGCCCAGGGCGACGGCGATGCGGATCGCGGTCTCGAGCGTCCCTTCTCCCGAGGACTCGAAGCGTTGGAGTTGTTTCAGGCCGACCCCGGCGTTCGTCGCGAGCTCCCGCTGCGTGAGGTTTCGTGAGAGGCGGAGCTTCTGCGCACGCGTGCCGAGGGCAGCGAGGGAGTCGCCGATGCTCAGAAAGTAATCGGCCATTCTGAGAACTTTATCATCGAAATTAGCACTTAAGACGCCCAATTTTGGCGTCTTAGCGTAACCCTCACCCCGACCCTCTCCCGAAGGGAGAGGGAGACAAGTTCAGCTCGTGAACTTGCGGAGCACCAATGACGTGTTGGTCCCGCCGAAGCCGAACGAGTTCGAGAGCGCGTGCTCGAAGCTGCGCTTCTGCGGCTGGTGCGGCACCAGGTTGAGACCCTCGCCGCCCTCGGGGTTGTCGAGGTTGAGCGTCGCCGGCGCGACCTGATCGCGCAGTGAGAGCGCCGTGAAGATCGCCTCCACCGCTCCCGCCGCGCCGAGCAGATGACCGATCGAAGACTTGGTCGACGAGATGGCCACGTTGCCAGCAGCCGCACCGAGCAACTTGCGCAGCGCGGTGAGCTCCACCGGATCTCCGGCAGGCGTCGAGGTGGCGTGCGCGTTCACGTAGCCGAGCGCCGAGGGAGCGATCATCGCGTGCGCGAGCGCCGTCTTCATCGCACGCAGCGCGCCACCACCTTCGGGATCCGGAGCGCTCGCGTGGTACGCGTCGCCCGCGATGCCGTAGCCGGTGAGCTCTCCGAGGATCTTCGCGCCGCGCGCCTTCGCGTGCTCGTACTCCTCGAGCACCATGATGCCCGCGCCTTCCGCCATCACGAAGCCGTCGCGATCCTTGTCCCACGGGCGGCTCGACTTGGTGGGGGACTCGTTGAACGCAGTGCCCAGCGCGCGCATCGCTGCGAAGCCGGCGATCGAGAGGCGGCCGGTCGCTGCCTCGGTACCCCCGGCGATCATCACGTCCGCATCTCCGTACTGAATGAGCCGCGCGGAATCGCCGATCGCATTCGCTCCAGTCGCACACGCAGTGACCACGGAGTGGCACGGTCCCTTGAAGCCGAAGCGCACCGAGATCAATCCCGACGCCTCGTTGATGAGCGACATGGGCACGAAGAACGGAGAGATCTTCCTCGGTCCCTTCTCCTTCAAGAGGATCGCGTTCTCCGCGATGCGCTCGAAGCCGCCGATGGCCGAGCCCACCAGCACGCCGGTGCGCTCGCGCTGCTCTTCGGTGGTGGGCTTCCATCCCGACATCTCGATCGCCTCTTGAGCGGCCGCGATGCCGTACTGGATGAACGGCTCGAAGCGCCGCTTCTCTTGAACGTCGAAGTACGTGTCGAGATCGAGCTGGCCCGGCTCCTTGCCGTGGGGCACCTGCCCGGCCACCTTCGCGGGAAGATCGCTCACGTCGATGCCGGTGATGGCGCGCAGCCCTGACTCTCCGGCGAGGAGCCGCGTCCAGACGTTCTCGACGCCCAGGCCCAACGGCGACACCAGACCCATTCCTGTGATCACGACTCGTCTCATGCCGAGACACCTAAGCCGGTCCGCTGCTATGCGCAGCCGTCAACAGTGCATGCTAGCTATTCAGCCATGAATACCAGCCTGGACTGGGATGGCCTGCGCATCTTCCTCGCGGTGGCCGAACGCCGCAGCTTCTCTGCTGGGGCGCGCGCGCTGCACATCAGCCAGCCCACCGCCGGGCGGCGCGTGGAGGCGCTCGAGAAGACGCTCGGCGTGAAGCTGTTGGTCCGCCAGAACCGGGGCGCGATTCCCACCCCGGTCGGAGAGGAGGTGCTCAGCGAGGCGCGGCGCATGTCAGAGCGCGCGGCAGCCGCGATGCGGCGAGCGAGCGGTGAAGACGCTTCGCATCCCATCGTGCGCATCGCGGTGAGCGAAGGCCTTGGTACCCGGTGGCTCCCCAGCCGGTTGGCGGAGCACCGGCTCGAAGGCGTGCGGCTCGAGCTCCTCCTCGACAACGCGACCAGCGACTTCGCTTCGCGCGACGCCGACATCGCGTTGAGATTGTTCAGGCCTCGGCAGCCGAGCCTCGTCACGCGAAAGGTCGCCACGCTCGGCTTTGGCTTGTTCGCAGCGCCGTCGTACCTGAGCAGGCGCGGGACGCCGCGTCGGCTCATCGAGCTGCGTCGCCACGAGCACGTGGGCGTGGTGGATCGCGGCGCCTCCGTCGCTCCTGCGCTGCAATGGCATCGCAAGCTCGCACCGAGGGAGCAGTTCGTGGTCTCCGCCTCCAGCCTCCTCTCGATGGCAGAGCTTGCACGCGCGGGCTTCGGGATCACCGTGGCGACCGCCGCGCTCTACGCAGGAGATCCCGGGTTGGTGCGAGTGCTCCCGGGTGCTCGGCCTCCTCGCCTCGACGTGTGGCTCACCACGCATGGAGACCTGCGTCGGGACCCCGCGGTAATGCGGGTCGCCCAGGTGCTCACGCAGGTGTTCAAGGCTGAAGCGGCAGCGCTCGCGGGCTGAGCGAGCTCAGCGCTTCACCGCGTAACCCAGGTTGCCGAACGAGCTGGCGGGCAGCGGAAAGCTGATGTGCGGCGCGTAGCTCGAATCGGTCACGATCGAGGTGCCTCCCAGCACGTCGTCCGCGGTGGTCACCGTCTCGGCGAGCCACGTCCCCGAGCGGTTCGTCGCGTAGCGGAGCACCTGGCCACGCGTGAAATCGAGGTAGCTCAGGTGCACGTCGCCAAGCGCGTCGCTGGTGATCGCCACGCCCGAGAACCACTGCGAGCCCAGGCCCGTACCGCCCGGTGAGTCGACGGTGGTCTGCGAGAGGCGCGTCCCGCCGGACCATTCCTCGAAGCGAATGAGGTGCGAGTCGGGCGTGTAGTAGCCGATGAAGATCAGGCCCGAGGTGTCCATCGCCACGTCCATGTCCCAGACGCGCGAGGTGGTGACCTGGGTGGTGGTCCACGTCGTGCCCGAGCCCGAGCTGCGAGCCAGCCACAGCGTGCTGTCCGAGTTGCGCGTGAAGACGATCGCCAGCTGGCCGCTCGAGTTCGAAGCGATCTTCGCCTCGCCCCAGCTCGCGGTCGACGAGACGGTCACGGGCGAGCTCCAGGTGGACGTGCCGCTCGCCCGCCACACGTAGGACACCGTGCTGTTGGGCATGCCGCTGATGCGCGTGTTCGCCACCAGGTGCTCGCGGCCACCGCCCACTGCGAGGTCCGGCTGCTCGGGCGAAGTGAGCGTGCTCTGCGTGGTCCAGCTGGCCGACGTGGTGGAGCGCCGCCAGCTCGCGACGTACGCCGAGCCGACGTTCGAGACCGAGTTGGAGAGGACGAAGGCTCCCGAGAACACCATCGAGGGGTTGAAGGCGTTGGTCGAGGTGTCCACCTGCTCGGCCGTGCTCCAGCTGCTGGTGCCGAGCCGGCGGCGGAAGTGCACGCCTCGCGGTGAATCCGATGTGTACGCGATCGCGGGATTTTCCGAGCTGTCGAGCGCGATGGAGGACGTGCTCCCTCCGAGGAAAGCCGCGGTCTCGATCGTCCAGGTGGGAACGTTCGGGGTGCAGGTGAAGCCGTCACCCGTGAAGCCCGGCAGACACGCGCAGGTGCGGCTGCCGGTGGTGTTGGTGCAGCTCGCATTCGTGCTGCAGCCGCCGTTGTTCGAGAGGCACTCGTCGACGTCGGTGCAGCTCACGCCATCACCGGAGTAACCGTTCACGCAGGTGCAGGTGCGGCTGCCGCTGGTGTTGCTGCAGGTCGCGTTCGTGCTGCAGCACCCGTTGTTCGAGAGGCACTCGTTCACGTCGCTGCAGGTGAAGC
>CBIHPJ010000641.1:0-5344 GCA_966211295.1 uncultured Myxococcales bacterium
GGCTTCTTTCCGCAGTTGCAGCCAGCGGCGAAGACCGAAAGAGCCAGGACGAACCCAGCGAGCGGCCACCGACGGCGAAGGCCGGAGGGGGACTTGAGCGAGCGAGTCGAACGGGGGAGGGAACGCATGGGGAGGTGGCCCTTACGCGGGTGAAGCGGCTGATTTCAACGGGTGTGCGCTGATTTCCGACATGGATGCAGTGACCGGTCGAACACGTGACGTTCGGGCGCTGTGCAGCGCCGCCAGACAGGAGATCTTTGAAGACTTGCTGGTCCGATCTGGGTATTTCCGCCGACGCTGTTTCAGCGGCCTACCGGAGCAACGACCTGCAATGAAAATCCACGAGTATCAGGGCAAGCAGATCTTCAAGAAGTACGGAGTCCCCGTTCCCCGCGGCATCGTCTGCAAGACGCCCGCGGAGGCTGAGAAGGCTGCAGCCGAGCTCGGCACCAAGGTGACCGTGGTGAAGGCGCAGGTGCACGCAGGCGGTCGCGGCAAGGCCGGTGGCGTGAAGATCGCGAAGTCTCCCGCCGAGGCGAAGGAGCACGCCTCGAAGATCCTCGGGATGATGCTGAAGAGCCCGCAGACGGGCCCCAACGGCCAGGAAGTGAAGACGCTCTACGTCGAGGAAGGTCTCGACATCGAGAAGGAGTACTACCTCGGCGTCACCCTCGACCGCGCCAGCTCGCGCATCACCTTCATGGCGTCCACCGAGGGCGGCGTGGAGATCGAGGAAGTGGCCGAGAAGCACCCCGAGAAGATCCTCCGTGAGTCGGTGGATCCCGCGGTCGGCTTCCAGTCCTTCCAGGGCCGCAAGATGGCCTACGGGCTCGGCCTCACCGGCGACTCGGTGACCAAGTTCGTGAAGTTCTGCAGCGCGCTCTACACCGCGTACGTCGAGACCGACGCGGCGCTGGCCGAGATCAACCCGCTCGTGAAGCTCAAGAGCGGCGACATCATGGCGCTCGATTCGAAGATGACCTTCGACGACAACGCGCTCTACCGCCAGAAGGCCGTGGTCGAGATGCGTGACATCGACGAGGAGGATCCGCTCGAGGCCAGGGCCAAGGAGCACGACCTCGCGTACATCGCCCTCGAGGGAAACATCGGCTGCATGGTGAACGGCGCCGGCCTCGCGATGGCGACCATGGACACCATCAAGCTGGTCGGTGGTCAGCCCGCGAACTTCCTCGACGTGGGCGGCGGCGCTTCGAAGGAGAAGGTCACCGCGGCGTTCAAACTGATCCTCGCCGACCCCGCCGTGAAGGCGGTGCTGGTGAACATCTTCGGCGGCATCATGAAGTGCGACGTGATCGCCGAGGGCGTGGTCGCGGCCGCGAAGGAAGTGAAGCTTTCCGTGCCGCTCGTGGTTCGCCTCGAGGGCACCAACGTCGAGCTGGGCAAGGAGATCCTCAAGAAGTCGGGTCTCGCCATCACGCCCGCGGACAACCTGCGCCAGGCGGCTGAGAAGGCCGTCGCCGCCATCAAGGCCTGAGCTGCCAAAGAGAATAGAGAGACTACGAACATGAGCATCCTCGTTGGCAAAGACACCAAGGTCGTCGTGCAGGGCATCACCGGCTCGGCCGGCTCGTTTCACGCGAAGCAGTGCCTCGAGTACGGCACGCAGATCGTCGCCGGAGTGACTCCGGGCAAGGGCGGTCAGATGTTCGAGGGCAAGGTTCCGATCTTCGACACCGTCGAGCAGGCGGTGAAGGCGACGGGCTGCAACACCTCGGTGATCTTCGTTCCTCCTCCTTTCGCGGCCGACTCGATCCTCGAGGCGGTGGACGCGGAGCTGCGTCTGGCGATCACCATCACCGAAGGCATCCCGGTGAACGACATGGTGAAGGTGAAGCGCGTGCTGCAGGGCGCGAAGACGCGCCTGATCGGCCCGAACTGCCCTGGCGTGATCACCCCGGGCGCGAAGTGCAAGATCGGCATCATGCCGGGCCACATTCATCGCCCCGGCCGCATCGGCGTGGTGTCGAAGTCGGGCACGCTCACGTACGAGGCGGTGTTCCAGATCACCAACCTCGGCCTCGGCCAGTCGACCGCCGTGGGCATCGGTGGTGACCCGGTGCACGGCACGAACTTCATCGACGTGCTCGAGATGTTCAACAACGACCCCGAGACCGACGCCGTGATCATGATCGGCGAGATCGGTGGCAGCGCTGAAGAAGAGGCGGCTGCGTGGGTGAAGGCGAACATGAAGAAGCCGATGGCGGGCTTCATCGCGGGCGTCTCCGCTCCTCCGGGCAAGCGCATGGGTCACGCTGGCGCGATCATCTCGGGCGGCAAGGGCACCGCGGCCGAGAAGATCAAGGCGATGACCGCGGCGAACATTCTGATGGCGGCGTCGCCCGCCGAGCTCGGCACCACGCTCGTCGAGGCGGCCAAGCGCGCGAACGTGAAGCTCAGCTGAACTCGAACATCTCTCCCTCTCCCTCTCCCTTCGGGAGAGGGTCGGGGTGAGGGTGAACCAGTTCACCAACCGACCAAGTAATTCTCACGGCGGGCTCCTCAAGGAGTCCGCCGTTTTGTTGTGGAGGGCGTATGGCGTTCGATCGTTCCAAATGCACGGTGGTGCGTGCGAGCGACGTGAGCACGCGCGACGGTATCGGAGTCGAGATCTCCCGCGGCGGAGAGACGCTCTGCGAGATCTTTCGAGACGACACGGCGAAGACGCGGACGGTTCGGCTCTTTCAGGAGACCGTCGCGCTCGAAGAACTCGAAGGCTTCATCCAGATCTTCAAAGACAACATCGACTGGGAATTCCTCAGCGACGAATGATCGGTTCGGAGTTGCCGAGGCGTTCGACGATGCGCTCGATCCACAGGAGCAGCCGGTCGATGCGCACCTGCTGCCGCTCCGCACGAGCGAGCTCGCGACGCGTCTTCTCGATGGTGGCTCGCTTGAGGCGGGCCGGGTCCGTTCGCCTGCGCATGCCGCGATTCTACGACGCCCGAATCATCGCCGCTGCCTCGCGCGGACGTGACTGCAGGAGCAGATGCGGGCCCTCGAGCTCGAGATGCTTTGCGCCTGGGGCATGAGCGAGGACCTCAGCAGTCACTGAAGCGGAGACGAGTCGATCCTGCCGGGCGCTCAACACGGTGATCGGCATCTGAAGTGAGCGCAGTGTCGCGCGCTCGTCGATGCGGGAAATTGACGCCAGACGATGCGCGAGCACTTCAGGAGCGACTTGTTTCAGCGCGGCCTCGAGCTCATCGACCAGCTCTTCACTCGCGTCAGTGCCGACGAGCATCTGTCTGAGCGCGAAGAGTGGCGGGATGATCTGAAACGGCACTGAGCCAAACGGCCGCATCAGTCCGCTGCCGAACGGTGGAGTGACGAAGCTTCCGACGAGGATCAGTCGCTCGACGAGGGCAGGGTGCTTCGCCGCGAGACGAATTCCCACCGCGCCAGAGAACGACTCCGCGATCACCGCAGTCGGTGCATCGAGTTCGATCAGCTCGACCAACTCATCGACCGACAGCTTCACGTTGGTCGGATAACGAACGATCTTCGGCTTAGCCCACGACGCGACCTCGGCCGCGAAGCGCGAGAAGAGCATCCCGGTGCCATCCATGCCTGGGAGGAGGAGAATCCGCACGGTGTCGGCATTCTGCCAACTTTCAGTGGCCCGACTTCGCTCGGCGCGCGAGCAGCAGCGCCAACACGAAGAGGAGCTCGGTGCCGCTCGTGCAGCCGCACCCCACCTTGAGCTCGAGCCGAGCCGCACCGTGTCCCGCGTCGGACTGACCCGCATCGAACTCCGACTGACCTGCGTCGGACTGGCCCGCATCGAACTGACCTGCGTCGGACTCGCCCCCGTCGGGCTGACCTGCGTCGGATTGACCGGCGTCTGACTCACCCGCATCAACGCCCGCGTCGATCAGCGGATCGATCACGAATCGGCCGAGTCCGTGAAAGTCACCCAGCGATTCGCTGAAGGACTCCCAGGTGACCAACGCCTCTCCCAGTGGCCCGCTCGCAACTCCCGGGGAACGATCGAGCTCAGCAGTGACCGCGATCAGCATCGGAGTCGGATCGAGTACCGCGCCGCTCTCGCTCACCCGCACCGCCACCACGTCGCCCTCTCGCTGGAAGGCCACGAGGAAGTTCTGCCCGGTCCACCCCACCGCGGGCAGGAGCTCCACTCCAGTCGCAGCTCCGAGCCGGAGCGGCGGCGAGTCGAGCAGCAGGCCCTGCCTGGTGACGCGCGTCGCGAAGACGTCACCGCCCTTGCTCCAGGCGACGAGGAAGAGACTCCGTCCCGCGCCCACGGAGGGATCGATCTCGTCACCGGCGAGGTTGGTGATCGCGAACCCCGACGGATCGAGGAGCCCTGCGTCTGCGCTGAAGCGCGCGCCCCACACGTCGAGACCCGCGTCGCGCGCGAGGAACACCGAGAGCAACACGTCGTCGAGCGCTGCGGAGTCGAGCTGCTCTGGAGCACCGCCCGTCGACAGCAGCGTCGTCTCCGGCAAGACCACCGCACCCGCAGCAGAGGTGCGCTGCACGCGCAGCGTTCCGCTCTTCAAGAACGTGGTGGCCCATCCATCGACCAACCAGGAGGCCTGATGCGTGTTCACGTAGCTCGAGAGATCGCTGAGCAACCCCGAGGAGGAGATCACTCCCTGCGAAGACACGCGCGCGCCCATCAATTGACCCGCGCTCCCCTCGTCTCCACGCGAGACGAAGAAGCCGGCATTCGACCCCGCGACCGTCGGGTAGCTCACGAGGTTGGCGGAGTTGGTGCTGAAGCGAAGACCTGCGTCGATGATCCCGCGGCCTGTTCCCGCCTCGATCAGTTGCCCGAGAGAATCAGAACCGGCGGAGCTCTCACCGTCGTCGCGCCACACCGCGAGATAGCGGGCGCCGTCGGAAGCGGCCCGCACTCTGCTCGAGTGGCTCGCGCTGTTTCCCACCAGGAAGACGCCTGCATCCGCGAACAACCCCGCACCGAGAGAGATCGCCCGGCCCACGATGTCGTCGTTGCTCACGTACCCCCACGGGCCGCGAGCGACCAGCAGCGCATCGTCGCCAGTCACCGCCAGCCGCGGCAGGTCCCGTCCGAAGTAGGAGAAGCGCGGGGCAGCGGCGAACTCGGCCGAGACGCCACCGTCGGCGTCGAAGGTGTGGAGGAACACGCCAGGCCCCGACGCGCGCGTGTCGGTCGAGGCCAAAAGCACTGAGCCCGCGGGGCCGCTCACGCAGCTCACCTCGGTCAGGGGGCCGCTCGTCACCACCGTACTGCTCCCCTGGGGCACGCCAGAACTCGACACCACCTGCGCAAGCACGTCGGTCCCTTCGACCCAACTGATCACCACGTCGCTGTTCACTC
>CBIHPJ010000642.1:0-5335 GCA_966211295.1 uncultured Myxococcales bacterium
GCGGAGGGCGTGGCAACCCCGCGTGCAGCGGCGCTTGGTTGGTGGGGACGGCACCGTAAGCGAGACGAGACTTCGTGACTAAGACCCCCTCTCCCGGCGGGAGAGGGTCGGGGTGAGGGCGAGTCACTCGAGAGAATCGATCGCTCTCTTCACCTGCAGCTCCCGATCGCGCGCAGTGACGATCTTCAAGATCACCGCGTAGCGCTCGGTCTTCCCGAGAGACTCAAACTTCTTCTTCGCCTTCGAATTCTTCCGCAGCGCATTCGCGAGTTCGGGGGGGACCCGCGAATTGCGCTGTGATTCGTACGCGGCGTGCCAGCGGCCATCAGCCTTCGCGGCATCGACCTCGGCGATTCCACTCGGTCGCATGCGGCCCGCCTTCGTGAGCTGCGCGACCTTGTCGACGTTCACCTGCGACCAGCGGCTGCGCTTCCTGCGCGGCACGTATTTCTGCAGGTAGTACTTCTCGTCGAGCGGCTTGCGCTGTCCCGAGATCCACCCGAAGCAGAGGCCGACGTCGACCGCTTCGTCGCTCGTGAGCGAGGGAATCCCAGACTCCTTCTTCGCGAGCTTGAGCCACACGCCCGCTTCGTCGCACACGTGCTTTTCGAGCCAGCGCTCGAAGGCAGCGACGTCACGAAACGGAAGCACCGGAGCTTCGGGCACGCGCGTCTTGTAGCCTGTCTTCCATGAGCGTCTGGTGCTTCCTGGGATCGGCGGGTGAGGGGAATGACGACTACGAGTTGCTCGAGACCGTGCCGCTCGTAGAAGGAGTCGTCGGCACCGACGAGTCATGCGAGATCCCGTTGCACGATCCCATGCTCACCCCGCGGCATGCGCGCGTGCTCACGCGCGACGGCGCCTGGTACATCGGAGGCATCGCAGCGGCCTCTTCCACTCTGGTGAACGGAGTTCCGACACTGCCCGGCGAAGCTGTTCGACTCGCGCCTGGTGACATCGTTCAGCTCGGCGAAGCGCGATTTCGATTCGGAGGCGAACCGCCCGCACGAGAAGGGGTCGACGCCAGCGATGAAGGCGCGGTGCTCGTGCACGCAGATCGTCTCGCGGAACGCGGAGTCCAGCTCGGCGCGAAGATCCTCGAGGGTCACAAGCCAGAGCTGCCGGGACCTCGAGTTGATGAGGGACTGGTCGTGCCTGAATGGCGAAGGGGCCTCCTCGCCTCGCTGGTCGTTCGAGAGCTCGCGCCCAGACATCTGCGCGAAATCCTCGCCGACGAGACCGCCGGAGCGCTCGAGCGGCTATCCGTCTCAGTCGGCACTCCTCGCGGCTCAGAGACCGAAGGAGTGCGAGCAATCCTCCATGTGCTGGCGGAGACCAAGCCTCCGCGGCTCCGAGAGCTTCATCTTGGCTGGCTGCGCTTCGTCTCTCACGAGGCCATCGCGCGCGACTGGCGAGCGGTCGCACGCCGCATTCCGCTCGAGGGAGCGATCGAAGATTCCTACTTTCGCGCGGGCATCCCGCGAATCACGATGCTTCGCACGACTGCTGGTTGGCCAGCAGTAGGGGTCGCCACTCAGCTCGTCGAGAACTGGTTTGGTCAGGGGACGAATCGAGTCACCCTGAGTGCGGGGCAAGCTCACCCGGCTCTGCTGGGCGTTCCTCGCCACATGGAGCTCTCGCTTCAGATCAATGGTCTGCCGAGTGGACCCCAGCGTCGACTCATTCACGGAGATCTCGTTGAGGCGGAGACGTTCGCGTTTCGTTTCGAGGAAGACCCGCAATGACGAAGACGGCGCGGATTGCTCCGCACCGCCTCGTCACTTCTTCAGCTCAGAGTCTGCTTACTCGCGGAGGCGACCGGCCTCGTACGGGCCCTGGTTCTGCGCCACCGGCTCGCTGGCCTCGCCCATCGCGCGGTACACGTCCCACACCGCGCCGTTGAGGACCACCGCGTCAGAGCCGTATCGAGCGCCGTCGGGCAGCGACGGGTGGTTCACCACGCGGGTCGCGTCGTAGCCGGCCACGCGGAGCGCGCCGATCACGTGCCCCATGATCTCGTTGCACACGTTGCGGTCCGTCGCGCGGAGGAACAGGTCCGCGTACTTCACGCGCGCCCAGCGAGCCGCGCTCAACACCGCCGCCTCGGGGCTCGACTTGTCGATGTTCGCCTCGAGGTACTCCGGCTTCAGCGGCACCGTGCGGAGCGGCGCGCCCGGCTCACGCAGCTCGGGACCCGGGTTCGAGGGCTCGGTCGGCTGCGTCGGGGTGCTCGGAGGCTTCGGGGTCGAGAGCGGCGGGAAGGCAGCGATGTCCGCGGGGCTCGCCACGGTGCCGTCGGCGCCCCACCACCAGCCGGGGTTGCCGCCACCAGCGCCGCGCACCACGTCGATCGACTCCACGCCCAGCGGCGTCTTCATCAGCAGGCGGTCGCCCTTCACGCCGAGGATGTCGAGGCCGGCAGCCTGGAGGTCCGGCACCATCTTGTTCAGCAGGCGGTCCGCGTCTTCCTTCGACTTCACCTCGTTCAAGGGGAAGTGCGTCGCCACCCGGCCGAAGAGGTACTTCACCGAGTTGTGGTTCGGGTCGCGCAGCTTCCCGGCATCGAAGCCCTCGAGCGGGACCGGGCCGAGCTTGGACGCGTCACCCAGGTTCTCGCGCGGAGGCGCCGCGGGCTCGGACGGAGCAGTGGGCTCGGACGGCTGCGACTTGCGCGCCTGGACTTCCGCGTACTCAGGGCTGTTCAGGAAGACCTCGCGAATCTCTTCGCGAGACGCGCCGCGAGCGAGGCCCGCCATGTGCGCGTTGAACCCGCCGATGTCCGGCTCGCGGTTCAGCAGCTCACGGTAGAGGCCCTTCACGAAGTCGGTGTTGCTCACTCCGTCCTGCTGGGCGGCCTGCGCAGACGCGGCCGGCTTTGCCTTCGGGGCCTCGAACTTGTCCGCGAAGCGCTCGATGCCGCGCGTGATCTGCTGCGCGAGCTTCGTCTCGAGCTGGTGAGTTGCCTGACTGACCGCCTGGCGGACTTCGGGGCTGCGGGTGAGGGCTTTGCCGGCGTCACGGAAGAACTGGTTCAGGTTGGTCATTCGCATGCCGCGTCGGAATTGCAGCAGCGATGCCAGCTCGCGCGCTCAGAGCAACAGCGTGAATTTGCACCGGATGCGCAAGTTCATGGACCCGGGTTGCGCAACCGGCCTCTGCGCGTCGATGTCTCAGTTCACAACCGGCGTTGCGCAAGCAAGAGATCTGGCAGCGGCCTCTCGCGGAGTGAGAGTCACGGCCCCCAGCTCGAGGAAAGCGACAGGGTTTCGAGGACATGCGGGGTCAGGGCGGCCTTCACCTCGGCACGGGTGGAGCTCGTGGCGACCCCGGGAAGCGCAGCGACATCGAGGGCGAAGAGGTCGAAGCGGTACACGTGCGGCGAGGGAGGGCAGGGGCCTCGGTAACCGTAGGTCGTCGAGTCGTAGCTGGTGGTCTGCTTCGCTCCGGACGGCATCGCGGGCAGCGGGACGTTCGCCACGCCCTCAGGAAGGGAGAGCGTCGTGGGAGAGATGTCCCAGATGATCCAATGCACGAGGTTGATCGAGGTGTCGGTCATCACCATCGCGTAGCTCTGCGCGTTCGGGGTCTGCGTCCAGTTGAAGGGCGGGGAGACACGGCCGGTCGTCGTGGTGTCTCCGCAGGTGTAGCGAGTCGGGAAGACTCCGCCGTCGGTGAGAACGGTGCTCGAGAGCATCGGAATTGTCCCGGCGTCCTCGGTGCTTCCGGCGTCTTCGATGATCACTCCCGCGTCCATGCCTGCATCGACTCCTCCGTCTTCGATCAGCGGGAGGTCCATGGCGCAGGCTTGAAGGAAGAGGAACGCGAGAAGGCTCAGTCTCATTGCTGAGTGATCTCACCTCGCGTTGGCTTTCTGAAGCTGTCTTCTCTGTACGGTGGTGTTCACTCTTGGTGAATTGGCGATCGCTTGATGCGCGGCGTGCTGTTGATCATCTTGATCGCTGGATCCGCGCTCGCTCAGGATGACGAGGATGGCGGTCTCGCCCCTCTCCCCGCTGACGCAGGGAGAGGGAGCATCGTGGGGTCCGTCGAATCACGGGGGATTCGAACTCCAGTGCCGCTCGCGCAGATCGCCCTCGCGGACGGCGGATTGATCGCGGAGTCGGATGGCGAGGGACGGTTTGCTGCAGAGCTTCCTCCGGGCACGCATGCCCTGATCATTCGCGCCTCGGGCCACAAGCCGCTCGAGCTCACCGAGACCCTGAAAGACCAGGAGCGCGTCGAGGTGAAGTATCGACTCGAGCGCCTCGACGTTGGCTACGAGACCGTGGTGCGCGCGCGCCGCGATGAAGGGCCCGCGCGCATCGAACTCTCGCGCATCGAACTCCAGGAGATCGCCGGCACCCAGGGAGATCCCTTCCGCGTCACCATGTTGCTCCCAGGCGTGGCGTCGATCGCGTCAGGACTCTCGTATCCCGTGGTGCGAGGAGCTCAGCCCGCCGCGACCGGGTTCTTCCTCGACGGAGTGAGACTTCCTCAGCTCTACCACCTGCTCGCCGGCCCCGCGGTCGTGCACCCCGACTTCATCGAACGCGTGGACTTCTTCGCCGGCTCTCTTCCCGCACGGTACGGGAGATTGCTCGGCGGCGTGATCGACGGACGCATCGCGAAGCCGTCGTCGAAGGTGAAGATCACCGCGACGGTCGACATCCTCAACGCGGGCGCGTTCGTCTCGGTGCCGATCGAAGCAGCGAATCTTCACGTCACCCTCGCAGGCCGCGTCAGTTACGCGGGGCCGATCGCCGCCGCGGTGGCGAAGGCGATCTTCCAATCCACTCCCGAGCTGCCGCGCGCCTCACCCGTCGTGAACTTCGGCGACTACCAGGGCCGCTTCGAGTGGACCGCGCCCACGGGAAAGCTGCGGCTCCTCGTGCTCGGAGTGATGGACGAAGCGGGCACCAAGCAAGACGGACCCAACACCATCACCGCGCTGCTGAACTCGTCGTTCCATCGCGTCGATCTCGCGTGGCGTCAGCCCGTGCACGGCGGCCAGCTGGAGATCGGTCTGCTCGCCGGCGTGGAGAAGGTCGGGCTGCTCGGTGAACGTGAGGGAACTCCGTTTGGACAATTCCTGATGTCGCGCGAAGCGGTGCAGGGACGGGTGCGCTGGCAGGGGAACCTCTCGGACGCGATTCAGCTCGAGCTCGGAATCGATGGAGAGCGTCAGGGCACCGCGTTTCAGATCGATCGCAATCCCTCGGCGACGACGGGAGCGGCTGCGAGTTTCCGCGAGCCCTTCACCACTGGCGCGCTCGCCAGCGCGTATGCCGAAGCGTCGTTGAAGGCGGGGCCATGGTCAGGGCAGCTTGGTCTTCGC
>CBIHPJ010000643.1:0-5323 GCA_966211295.1 uncultured Myxococcales bacterium
AGCCGCTCCGCGAGCGTGACGATCAGCCGCTGCGACATCTCGCGGCTCGACTTGAGCGCCGTGCGGAAGTCGTAGCCCTCGAGCACCAGCAGCACCGAGTCCTCCACCGCGCGCACCGTCGCGGTGCGGGGAGCGGGATCGAGGATGGAGATCTCTCCGAAGAACTCGCCCTTGCCGAGCTCACGAATGCGGTTGTTGTTGCGCCGCACCTCGCAGAGTCCGTCGATGATCAGGAAGACTGAGGAGCCCGACGTGCCCTCCTTGATGATCTCGGTGCCTTTCGAGTGGCGCACCTCGTTCACCTTCTTCGCCAGCTGCTCGAGGTCGCTGTGAGGCAGCCCCGCCAGCAGCGGGATCGTCTTCAGCGCGTTCACTCGATCGATGGGCTCGCTCATGGGGTGAAACACTAGCAGCGATCGCGGGCTGGAATTTTTCCACCCGATCGGGCCTTCAGGCGCGCTCGGATTTCTCTAGAGTGCCGCCTCTTCTCCGATGTGGCAGTTCAACCCGTACGCACCTTTCGTCGCGCTCGCAGCGGCCGTCTCCATCGGCATCGGTGCGTGGATCCGCGCGCGCGGTCGATCGCCCGTCACCAACGCGCTGTTGGTGCTGGTGGTGTGCCTGGTGATCGACGCGATCGGCCTGGTGTGGGACCTCTCGGCCGCCACCATGCCGCTCAAGCGGGTCGGCGTGTTCCTGCAGTACCTCGGGTTCTCCTTCATTCCGATCGCAGGCCTGCACTTCGCGCTCACGTGGTCGGGGCGCGAGCTGCTCCGCGGCGCACGGAAGTGGATCGCGGCGATCCCCGGAGGACTGCTGGTGGTCGGTTGGTTGACCAACGATCTGCATCACGCGGTCGAGGTCACCAACGCGCTCTCTCCTCGCGACGGCTTCGTGATGCGCGCCACGGTGGCAGGGAGCGGCTTCTGGCTCTTCGCCGCCTACGGCTACCTCTGCGTGCTGGGCTGCGTGGTCATCTACATCCTCGGTCTGGTCTCAGCGAGCTCACTCAGCAAGGTGCAAGCGCGGCTGTTGCTCGCCGGAGCCTTCGTGCCCTGGCTCTCGAACTTCATCTTCTTGAGCGGTCACTCGCCCGATCCGGCGCTCGACATCAGTGTGTTCGGTCACGTGGGCATGGTCGGCTGCTGGGCGATCGCGCTGGCCCGCGGCCAGATGCTCGAGCTGATCCCCGCGGCCCGCAACCTGGTGTTCGAGAAGCTCGGAGATCCGGTCGTGGTGCTCGACGGACAGGGTCGCGTGCTCGACTCCAACGATGCGTTTCGATCGCTCGTGAGCGTGAAAGAGGAAGCGCTCACCGGGAAGGTGCTGGCCACACTCGGGCTCGGTGATCTCTCCGGCACCGAATGGGTGCACGCCGGCCGCACGTTCGCGGTCGCTCATTCTCCGTTGTCGCATGGCGAGGTCCTTTCGCTTCGCGACGTGAGTGAACGCGCCGCCGCCCAGCTCGAAGCCGCCCGCCTCGCTCGCGCTCGCGCTGACTTCCTCGCGCACATGAGCCACGAGGTGCGCACGCCGCTCTACGGAATCCTCGGCTCCACCGAGCTCGCTCTTGGTCGCGACTTGCCCGACGACGTGCGCGAGTTGCTCGAGGCAGTGCAACGCAGTGGCGATGCGCTGCAGGAGATCGTCGACGAGGTGCTCGACTTCTCGCGCGTCGATGCGGGACGAGTGCGGGCTGAGCTCAAGGCGGTCGATCTCTCGAGCCTCGTCGATGACCTCAAGTTGGTGTTCGAAGGAAGCGCGCGAGTCCGCGGCAACACCCTGCGCGTCGAGCGAGAGCCGGGACCGCTCGTGGTGCGCACCGATGCCTCGCGACTGCGGCAGGTGCTCAGCAACCTGGTGTCGAACGCGATCAAGTTCACCGAGAAGGGCACGGTGGTGATCGCGCTGAAGAGCACTCCGCTCGACGGAGAGTCGCGCGCGATCGAGCTGACGGTTTCCGACACTGGCATCGGCATTCCGAAAGACGTGCACGAGCAAATCTTCGAACCCTTCGCGCAGGCCGACGCCACCATCTCGCGCCGCTACGGCGGCTCTGGCCTCGGCTTGTCGATCGCGCGGCGCTTGCTGGAGCTGGTGGGAGGGAAGCTCAGCCTCGACAGCACGCCGGGCCAGGGCTCGCGTTTCAAGATCGAGCTGATCGCTGAACTCTCAGAGATCGCTGAGCCCACCAGGCCGCAGCCGCGCGCGAGCTCACGCGAAGGTCAGGTGATGGTGGTCGACGATCACCACATCAGCCGCCGGCTCTCGCGATCACTGCTGGAGCGCGAAGGCTGTCACGTGCACACGGTCTCCTCGGGTGAAGAGGCGCTCAGCGCGGCGCTCGAGCATCACTTCGCGTTGATCCTGCTCGACGTGCGCATGCCCGATCTCGCCGGGCCCGAGGTGCTCGAGCGGCTGCGTGCGTCCGGCGTGGAGACTCCGGTGGTGTGGTTCACCGCAGATGCCGTCGACGCAGAGCGGATGACCGGGCGTGCACAGGGAATCTTGCGCAAGCCATTCCGCCCAGAGGAACTGCGAGAGATCCTCGATCGTTTCGTCGTGCGGAACAGCGCACCCGCCAGCACTCGCGCTGACGAGGAAATCGCGCAGGCGTTCTCCGAGTCGAGCCGCAAGGAACTCGAAGCGGTGGCGCGCGCTCTCGAGGAACACTCGCACGATCTGGTCCGCTCGCTGCTGCATGGACTTCAGGGCAGCGCTGCGCTCATCGGTGCGACGGAACTGTGCGAGTTGTGCAAGCTGCCGGTAGAAGAAGTGGGCGCCGCGCTGCCTCGGCTGCATGAAGCCCGAGAGCTCGCGCTGAGCCGGTTGAGGGGAGAGGCGAAGGCGTGAGCTACAAAGTGTTGCTGGCTGATGATCATCCGGTCACCCGACTTGGACTGCGTGCGATTCTCAGCGCGGCGCCCGGGCTCACCGTGGTGGGCGAAGCGCAGGATGGACCGGACGCGTTGGCGCAGTGCAAGGAACTGCTCCCTGACGTCACGGTGCTCGACTTCTGGTTGCCCGGAATGAACGCGCTGCAGGTGCTCGACGCCCTGCGCGCAGAGAACTGTCCAGTGCGCGTGCTGGTGGTGAGCGGACAAGGCACGCTCGAGTCGGCGCGGTTGGCGAAGCGCGCGGGAGCGTTTGGTTTTCTCTCCAAGGACTCTGATCCCAGTGCGCTTTCACGCAGCGTGTTCGAGGTGGCCGCGGGGCGCGCGGTGTGGACCTCGGCGCAGCGCCGCTCCTTCAGCGAGCAGGAAGCGAAGCCCGCGTTGTCTGCGCGTGAGCTGCAAGTGCTTCAGGAGCTCGCGACCGGGAAATCGAACAAGGAGATCGCCGCCGTGCTCGGGCTGTCCGACGGGACGGTGCGCATTCACCTGAGCAACATCTTCGGAAAGCTCGAGGTCGACGATCGGACGAGTGCCGTGACTTTCGCGCTGAAGCAGGGGTTGATCGCGCTCTCCTGAGAGCGCGCGAAGTACGCCCCTCACCCCTGCCCTCTCCCGCTGACGCATGGAGAAGGAGGCACGTATGACGTTCCTCAGAGGCGCAAAGGTGACTCAGTCATCGAAAGTGGCGGCTTGCCTTCTCAGGAGCTCCACGTGCTTCGTGCCTTCACTCGATTCGCCCTGGTGCTGACGCCTCTCCTCGTCACTGGTTGCGAGAGCGTCAACCCCGTCGTCGCCGGATGTGAGTTCAGTTACCAGTGCGAAGCGGGCTCGATCTGCCGGGATGGTCTCTGTGTGGTGGTCACCGTGCCACCGCGCGACTCGGGCACAGAAGTCGACGCAGGCGTGAATCCACGCCCCGATGCAGGAGGACCGATCGACGCGGGCCAGGATGCGGGCACGCTCGACGCCGGAACACCCGACGCCGGCACGCGCCTCACCTTCGCGCCCGGTCAGTACCGCCGCTGCCACGACGATCTCGAGTGCGCGGTCTTCGGCGGCAACTGTCTCGTCGAGCTCACGCTCAGCCGTCCGACTGCGAGCGGAACTGATCGCGTCGCGATCTCCACCATCGATTCCTCCTTCGCGGTTGGCGAAGGCGTGTGCACCCTGCCCTGCACCAACGACTCGCGCGTGTGCGACTCGATCACCGTCGACAGCCCGAGCGGCGCGTCGGCGCCCTTCACCTGCCAGGTGGTCTACGCGGCGGCGAGTCCGTATCCCTCACCGGCTCCCGCGTTTCCTTTCGACACGCAGCTCGACACCACCGCGCTCGCGCGTGGAGTGCCCTTCGCGTCTGTCTGCCGCCCTCCCTTCCAGCACTCGATCACGCACAGCGAGAACTTCTGCCAACCGTGCACCGAAGACATGCAGTGCGGAGCGACAGGAGCCTGCTTCCTCGAGCGCGCCAACGCGACTCCGGCTTCGGGATCGTGCGTGGAGAGCTGCAGCGCCACGCAGCCGTGCAGCTTCGGCTTCACCTGCGGCACCCTGCCCGGATCCGCCAGCACGCAGACCTATTGCCTCCCCTCCGCGGGGACGTGCGGACGCTGCCGCGACAGCGATGGAGATCTCCGCGGCGTCGGTCGCTGCGGTCCACTCACTCAGCCCAACACCGCGGTCGACTGCGACGACACGAATGCCGTCGCGTACTTCGACTCAGCGAATCCCGGCCACGCGTTCCCCGCGGTGTGCGGCGCGAGCGACGTGAACTGCAACGGCAAGTCGGACGACGTCGAGCAGTTCGGATCCTCCGCGCACTGCGGTGCATGCGGAGACGTCTGCGTGAGTCGCGCGGGAGAAGTTCCGCACGCGAGCAAGGCGTGCCTGCCGCGCACCACGATGAGCACCTTCGCGTGCGTGGCCAACTGCGAGCCGGGTTACGCCGACTGCGACGGCGACGTGAGCAACGGCTGCGAGCAAGTGCTCGGTGCGAATGCGCTCTACGCCGAAGACGCCGACGGAGACGGACGCGGCTCGATGCAGAACTTCCGCTACGTCTGCTCGGGCACGGCGCCCGCGGGCTGGGTGCAGAACCGGCTCGACTGCGACGACACCAACGCCACCATCTACGGAGGCAACACGACGCTCGCCGCTGGCCCCGAGCTCTGCGACGGCCGCGACAACAACTGCAACGGCGTCGCTGACGACGTCGGATTCATCGTCGACGAAGGCACCGCGTGCAGCACTGCGTCTCCCGGCGTGTGCGCGGCGGGCACCAAGAAGTGCAACTCGGTCTTCGCCACCGCGGATGGTGGATCGCCCTCGGGCAGCTTCAGCTGCATCGGCCGCCTCGATCCCGCGGTGCAGGCGAACGTGGCCGAGGGCTGCGACGGCCTCGACAACAACTGCAACGGTCAGGTCGACGACGG
>CBIHPJ010000644.1:0-5321 GCA_966211295.1 uncultured Myxococcales bacterium
TGGAAGATCGCCGAGTATCGGCGCTTCCTCGGTCGTCACGCGCAGACGCTGCTCGTCGAGCAGCCCACTGAATCACCCGAGGTGCTCGCCGCGTGGCTCACGGCCTCGCGCGCGGTGGTCACCGACGAGAGCAACATCTTCGATCCCGCGGGTGACCTGGTGCACCCGCACTACGTGGGGCCGGCGCGGAACATCTGCCGGCTGCACGCGTGGGTGAAGGACGAGTCGGGCGCGGTGATCAGGCGCTCGTACATTCGTGAGGTCGCTGGTCACTTCGACGGCAGCAAGCTCAGGCCCGGCGATGACACCGTGTTCGATTGGGACGCGGCGTTCACTCCGCAGAGCGGCGCCACGCTCGAGGAATTGGCTGCACTCGGCTTGAAGAACTCCGCGCGCGAGCAGTGCTTGTCCGCGTTCGCGAAGGCGTACCTGCATCACAAGGAACGCAAGACGCTGCGCTGGACTCCGGCGGATCCGGCGGACTGGACCACCGACGCGCGCCTGCTGCTCGAGCATTCGCTCTATCAGTCACTCGAGCCGCAGCTTCGCGGCGCATTGAATTCGGTGATCGAACACGGAGTGTTCTTTCGCTCCGCGAAGAGCCGCCGCGATGGGAATTATTGGTTCCCTGGTTTGAACGGCGGCCTGCCGTACGTGCCCAAGTCTGATCCGGTGCACGAGGCGACGTACATGTTCCACGACGTGATGCACCAGCTGATGCCCGACCTCGTGTTCGACGGCGGCGACAGCGTTGATCACCGTCGCGTGTACATCGCGTATCGAATGATGAGCGAGGCCGTGTCGCTCGTGCTGGCGGACATGAAGTTCGCGAGCGGACTCACGAAGCGTCCCGAGCTCGCGTCGTACGATTTCACCAAGCGGAAGATCTTCCCGCTGTTCCAGTTGCTGCAAGAGAAGGACTTGAAGTGGCTGCTCGAGCAAATGTGCGGCTACGTGGTGCGTGGCGACACGGGTGAATTTCCGGTGCAGACCGAGGCGTGGAAGAACTTCGAGGCGAAGTACTCGCGCTTCTTCGTCGCCGACTTTCAGTGGACGCGGATGAATTGGCAGAACCTGGTCGCGCGGAGCGAGATGGTGCGCTCGTGGATCTCGCTCCTGCACCCAGCGACGTTTCGCGAGCAGGGGATCTGGTTCATCGGCGACATGGTGGCGCGCGTGGGCCGCGATCAGCCGCTCGAGGTGTTGGTGGCGCGCGTGTTCGACGAGGTGTGGAGGAAGCGGCTCGCCCCGGCACTGTCCTTCGAGGGTGTCGCCGACGTGGCGCGCTCCACGTCGAATGGATTCCGGCGTTGGCTCACGGGGCAGCTCGCGTTCTTCGCGCGGTATCAGCCGATCATCGGGCTGCCTCCGCTCGCGGAGGAGCTCGCGGCGCGCGTGAGAGATCCTCGTCCCTTCGATGCGGAGGAGCGCGCTTCCGTGCGGCAACGCTTCGGAGACTTCGTGCGCGCGCAGGCGAAGAGCGGGCTGATCAGCGATGACGATGCGCTGCTCTTTCCTGATCTGTTTCCGCTCTTCGATCCGTTCTTCCTGCGCGACTACGACGAGGCGCAGCAGGAGTTCTCGACAGTGCGTGAAGCGAGCGCGAAGGCGTTCGGCTGACTAGCTCACGCCGCGCATGCCGAGCGTGAGCCCCATGTTGGCGAGGATCTCCTTCACCTCTTTGAGATTCTTGCGGCCGAAGTTGTCCATCTTGAGCAGCTCGGCCTCTGTGCGCTCGCAGAGGTGACCGATGGTCTCGAGGTTCGCGCGCTGAAGGGCGTTGGCTGAAGAGACCGAGAGCTCGAGCTCATCCACCCGGCGCGAGAAGATCTCGTTCACCTGTCGTTGCTGCTCCGCTTCAGACTTCGGTTCGGAGAGCTCGGCGGCGCTGATTCGTTCGCTTCGCTCGTTCTCCCACGCCTCGAGCTCGGCTTGCGGAGGAGGAGCCGGTGGCTTACCCAACGCACAGATCAACACGGCGTCCGAGAGGCTCTCCGTCTCGCCGCTCTTCGCCGCGCGAATCGCCATCGGCATCAAGGCTCCGTGGCGCGCTTCGCTCAGCCAGCCGCGCGGGCTCGCAGGAGCCGCGGTGGGCACGTCAGGCAGGCGCTTCAGCTCGAGCACGCTCTGGGTCGTCATCGGAAGGTGCAGCTGCACCACGCGGCCGCCGAGCTTCTGCGCCGTGTCTTCGTCCACGGCGATGGCGGGAAAATCCCAGGGCAGCGCGGTGCGGCTGACGACGCTCGCGCCACACGCGAGCAGGAGTGGATACCCAGCGCTCACCGCCTCGGCTGCCTTCATCGCTTCCGGGCGTTTTCCGTCCACCATCCGCTTGGCGCTCTTGATGGTGGTCACGAAGCCCTTCGACTCGAGGACTCCGTAGATGAAGGGCCTGAACAACTCCTTGAGCATCTCGCGCGGAATACGGCACGAGCCCTTCGGCAGCGAGGGGTCGACCGTGAGGTGCGCCACGCCGCTGGAGTCCACGGTCTTCGAGAAGACCTGGCTGCGCCACACCGCCTCGATGTCCGAGGAGAGCGTGTTGAAGAGCGATTCGACGGCGTGCTGCCGCTCGGTGGCGCTCTCGGTGGTGAGGATGCGTTCGTAGAGCGGATCGAGCGGCGAGTTCTTCTCGCGCATGCCCGCGGGGAGCACCGGCAGCAGGGTCATCGAGTGACCGAGGAGCGGATGCGTGCAGCTCACCTCGAGGTGAGCGAGGCGCTCGCGGCGGACGCGCGATTGAATGACCTCGACTCCGCACTTTTCGCAGACGACCCCGCGGTCCTTCATGCGCGTGTACTTGCCGCACTGGCACTTGTAGTCCCGCAGCGGCCCGAAGATTTTCTGGGAGCCGAGATCCTCAGGCTTCGTGATCTGCCCGTGAGAGAGCTCGCGGATGCGCGCTTCGCTCATCACCTTCACCCTGGCCCCGTCGGCCTTGAGCTCGACCTCCAGACCCAGCGCGCGGAACCAGGCTGACAAGCGCAAAATCACTTCGGGCTGCTCGCGATCGACCCTCGGCTTCTCGAAGAAGCTGAAGATGTCGCGAACTCCGGTCGGTGCTGGCGCAGGTGTTGGCGCGGGAGGAGCCTCGACTTGCTCCGGTTCGACAGACAAGGCGTCGCGGCCGGCGTTTTCGCCCTTGATGATCGCCTCGTACGTGCGCGTGCGAGCCATCACCGAGTCGGACTTCATGGTGAAACACTCCCAGAGGAACCAGGGAGCGTGCGTGCCGAGCACCGCAGCGAGCTCGGTGCTCACGCGTTGGCCGCCGAAGTCCTCCTTCTCCTCGAGCGGCTGCTGGGTAATCAGATCGTAGGGACCGATGGCGCGTGCGTGGATCAGATCGCGGGCGAGCGCGTGCTTTTTCACGCTGATGCCGGCGGGTGCACTGCGCCCTTCGAGGTCTTTGCTCTGCGGCTGAATCGCGGCGACCACCGCGAGCTGTCCACCGAGATCGAGCACGTCGCCCACCTCGAGCGGGCGAGTCCACGAGACCTGCACGCGAGCCTTCTTGCCGTCGAGCTCGGCAGCGGTGACGTCTCCGAAGCAGCCGGCGGGGGCGCGTTGAGAGCTGTCGAAGCAGTCTCCTGCCTTCTCTCCGAAGATCGCGCGGAGGAGCTTCTCTTCGGGCGTCAGCTCATCGGTGTCTTCGCGCTTCGTGATCTTCCCGATGAGGATCGTGCCCGGCTTGACTGGCTCACCCACGCGGGCGACGCCGCGCTCGTCGAGCTGCATGAGCGCCTCTTCGCCGACGTTGGGCACGTCGCGAGAGATCTCGTCCTTCGGCTGCGCTTCGACCTCGAACCAGCGCGAGTGATGCGTGGTGAGCGTGGGCGCGAAGCTGGTCGACACGGTCACGAAGCCGACAGCCAGTGAGCCGGGCTCGACTCGGGTAGACGTGCTCTGCGTGGAATGCGTGACCGGCGCGTAGCTCGGGTACAGCGGGAGTTCGTCGGACATGACGCGAGTGAAACTACTCGCCAACGTCTTGGCGCACACGTTGCTGCGCAGTCGATGCAGATGGCGAATGGTTCGGCGCTGATCAGAACGTCCAGATGCCGTGAACGAGCTCGAGGCTCAACGAAACTGGGCAAGTCAGACCTACCTCACCGATCATCTTCTTCAGGGCACGCGCCTGCTCGAAGAGTCGCGCCTCTTCACGCACGGGATCCGCGGAGGAGAACTCGTTCGAGCGGTACGCCCAGTGGCCTTCCTTCTTGAAGAGGAACCAGCCGCCGTTCTCGAGACCGTTCTTCGCGCAAGCGTTCATCAGGTCGCGCAGCTCGATCGGCATCTTCCCGTTCTTCGGCACGTCGAAGCCCAGGTGCAGCTCCAGCGTCGGGATGTTCTTGCAGCGCGCCGATGCGAACTCGCTGAACGCCGCATCCGAGAACGGAAGCGGTGAGTAACGAGAGTCCTCGACCACGGTGCCGTCGGGATTCAGCGTCCACTCACCGAGGTACTGCTCGAGCTCCGCCATTCCTCCAGCAACGCGCGTCTCTTCGAGCACCACCTTCATCAGCGCGTCGTCACCGTCGCCGAGCCGCCCCGTGAGGAACGCTTCGTCATCCGAATCAGTGATCACGTGGAAGTTCGGCATCTGCGCGTAGACGGGAAGCTTCTGAAGCTGCGGCCCGAGGTGCAGCGATTGAATCGGGTACTGCTTCACCTGGCCCTGCGCTCCCTTGTGCCGCGCGTGAATGCGCTTCGCGATCTCGTGCACGGTCGCCGCGTCCTTCGAGTCGACGTGGAAGTGCACGCGAGTCGAGCGGACCTTGTCTGCTTTGTGCGGCTCGACGAGGAAGAACGAGCTCGTGCGGCGTGGATCTCCGAAGAGGTGCTCGACGGTCTTCAGCACCGTGGCTTCGACCGCGGCGGCCGATTGCTCTGCGTCGATGCGCATCACCACGCTGTCCGGATACCAACTGGTCGCGAGCGCTTCGAACGAGACCTCCGCGCGGTGGAACACGGAGAGCCGCTCCTTCGCCTTGTCCGCGTTGTCGGTCGAGCGCGCCGCGCGCTTCACCTGGCGCTGCACCGCCGTGCCATCTCCGCAGTCGAGGTAGAGGACGAGATCAGGACTCACTCCGCCGCTCTGCAGATTCCCAAGGTCTTCGCGCGAGGGCGGATAGCCGTCGAGGATGAAGCCGAAGAGCCGGCAGTCGGGCTGACGGAGTCGCTCGAGTACGAGATCGCGCATCAACTCCGCGGGGACCAATTGGCCGGCTCGCATGAACTCTCCGACCTTCGCGCTCGGATCCTTAGCGACGATGTCTCGCAGCAAATCGCCAGTGCTGATGTGCGGCGCTCCAAGCCTC
>CBIHPJ010000645.1:0-5317 GCA_966211295.1 uncultured Myxococcales bacterium
CCCCTCGCCCCGACCCTCTCCCCGCTTCGTCGCAGGGAGAGGGAGGACAGGTCACTTCGATTGTTCTTCGGGCGGCGGGAGATCTTTGAAGGCCTTCCACAACAACAAGTCGTACGTGACCTTCATCGCCGCGCCGATCACGAGCGGTAGGTACATCGAATCACCCACCATCAGCGCGCCCGCGAACGCCGGAGCCACCGCCCACGACGCAATACGTACGAGGTTGGTCACGCCCGACGCGAACGTGCGCGCCTCTGGTTCGACCACCGCCATTACGTACGACTGGCGCGTGGGCACATCCATCTCCACCAATCCCTCGCGCAGCAGGAAGAGCACCGCCGCCACGGGGAAGTTCGGTGCGAACGCGACCGTCGCCAGCAAGAAGCTCGAGGGGATGTGCGTGAACACCATGGTGTTCACCAGGCCAATTCGTTTCGCGAGCCAGGCGGCACCCAGGTGCGAGACCGCGTTCATCACCCGCGCCGCGAAGAACAGCGCGCCGATCACGCCCTCCGACGCGCCGAACCGCGTGAAGAAGAAATATGAGAGCAACGCGGTGGTGAGAAAGCCGCCGCCAATCGCGTCGATCGACATCAGCGCCGAGATCTTCGTGAGCACCGCGCGCGTGTGCGGCGAGAGCGGCTGACGCACTCCGCTCTGCTTCACCTCGATGCTCGAGCTCAGCCGCGCGTAGAGAACGACGGAGACGAGTCCGATCGCCGCGCAGCCGATCAACGTCACTCGCTGAGGGTTCTCTTCGCGCAGCTGCGTGGAGACCTCGAGCAGCGTGGGAATTCCCGCCAGCAATGCGCCCGTCGCGTGACCGAGATCCTGCAGCATCGTGTACCAGGCGATCACTTCGGTGCGCTTCTCCGGAGTCGTCGTGCCCGGCAGCACCGCCTGCTCGACGCTCAGCGCCGCGCCCCGATCCTTCCCCATGCCATTCAACATCCCGATGAACGCCGCGATCGCGAGCGTCACCGGACTGGAGCTCATCGCGAACGCCAACGTGCCCACCACCGAGAGCAGCGCGAGCCCGACGAGGAATCGTCTCCGGCCGAAGGCGTCAGCGAAGAACGTGGCCAGCACCGCCGCGAGCGCCGCGCCGATCAAACCCGACGAGATCACCGCGCCAAACGCCGCGCCCGTGATGTGCAGCTTCGCCAGATACACGCCGAGCAACACGCCGAGCAGGCTCGTGGTCACCGCGCGGAAAAACGCAGTCACGTAGAGCGCGCGTCGCTGGGCCATGGGATGCAACTCGCTCACCCCCTCCCCGTATTCCAAGTCCCGCCGCTGGCACACCGGATGCTGAACTCCACCGCTACAAGGAGGCAGTCATGGCGAAGGCCACCGCAAACGACGAGTTGATGCAGCTGGAGCGGCAATATTGGGAGGCTCTCAAAAACAAAGATCCCAAGACCGCCATCCAGCTCAGTGACGACCCATGTCTGCTCACGGGGTCGCAGGGTTACGGGAGTTACAACTCGAAGCAGCTCGCCGCGATGATGAGCGACGGCCGGTACGAGCTCCGCGACTTCCGCATCGAGAATGATCCGGAGGTGCAGATGATCGGCAACGACGTCGCGATCGTCGCGTACCGCGTGCACGAAGATCTCATGGTCGAAGGAAAGCCCGTGTCAGTCGACGCCGCGGACTCCTCGACTTGGGTCAGGAAGGACGGACAGTGGCGCTGCGCCCTGCACACTGAGGTGATTTTGGGTGACCCCTATGGGCGGGATCGCGGAAGCATGCCGGCTCAGCCTGCTCAGTGAGCCCCGGAACTCCGACTCCGCTCCAACGTAGGAAACTGCCCACCTCGGCCCGCTTCCAGTGGGGTGATAAACACTCTTTGGTTTTCGGGCGAGGGGCTCCACGTGCTCGCAGAGTTGTTCGCAGAACATCGACGCATCACCCAGCTGCTCGCCTCTTCCCCCGGAGGCGCCGTCGCTGCCTCACACGTGGCGAAGGTGCGCGCGCTGAGCCGGATGATTGAAGACGTCGCGACCGGCGCGCCTCCTCCGCAGCCAGCGCCCGTGCATCTCGAAGCGATCGTCGCCGAGACCATCGACATCCTCACGCCGCTCCTCGAAGAGCACGCGGTCTCCGTGGGAGTCGAGCGGCTCTGTCTCACCGAGCCGGTGGTGTTCGCTGATCACGAGCGCGCGCAGCATCTCCTGCTCCTGCTGGTGAGCGCCGTGCTCGAGCAGTCGACGCCTGGCGACACCATCGTCGTCGCGTGCCGCTCCTCGCAGGGACAGCTCGGCGTGAGCGTGGGCGCGCTGCGGCTCGCTCCGGATCCGCGGTTGGGATTGCTGGGGCTGATCGCTCAGCGGCTCTCCTGGAAGCTCGTGCAGCAGCCGGGCGGCGACACGCGGATCGATCTGCTCTTCCCTGCGCTCAAAGAAGAAGAGGCCGAGCTTCCCTTCGCCTCTTCCGCCTCGGGTTTCCTCGAGAACAACTCGCGCTTCGATGAGGGACGGCTCTCGCGCTTGATGGGTGGGTTGCCTGATGAAGGCGTGCGACGGCTCCGCGCTTCGTTCCTCGAGACCGCGCAGAAGCTGAGCGAAGCGCTCGACAACGGCAACGTGAACAGCGCGTCCGCGCACTCACTCAAGGGCGCCGCGGCGATGGTCGGTGCCGATGTGCTCGCCGAGCTCTGCGCGCGCCTCGAAGGAGTGGCGGGCCGCGGAGATCGCAGCGGCGAGATCGCTCCCCTGGTGAACGCGATCAAGAAGGAGGTCGTTTGGCTCGGGCAACGTCTCGCGCGCGACGTCGAGCCTGAGACCAGACACACGGATCGCACGCCGCCCACCGCGCTCCACTTGATGATCGTCGACGACGATCCCTTCGTGCGCTCGGCGCTGGCGGTGATGCTCGGTCACCTCACCTCGCAGCCGGTGGTGGTGTGCGCTTCGGCGCAGGAAGCCCTCGACGCTCTCGCGAACTTCACCGAGTCCGCTCCGCTCGACGCGATCATCTGCGATCTCCGCATGCCGCAAGTGGATGGCGTGACGTTCATTCGCCAGCTCGCCGACGCGCAGTTCCGCGGCGCGGTGATCGTGGTGAGCGTGGCCGACGTGCGCTTGCGCCAGAGCGTGGAGCGGCTCGCGCGTTCCCTCGGACTCCAGGTGGTCGCCTCTCTCGCGAAGCCCGCGTCGAGTGGCCAGCTCGCCTCTGCGCTGCAGCTGGTGCAGGAGGGACTGAAGAAGCAGCGCGGACGCAAGGTGAACAGCAAGGTGCTGCGCGGTCCGCGTTGGACCGTGGAGGATCTCCGCGCGGCGATTCAGAACGGCGGCATCAAGCCGTACTACCAACCGAAGGTCTCGCTGCACTCGGGCCGCGTCACGGGCGTGGAGGCGCTCTCGCGCTGGGTGCATCCCGAGTTCGGAGTGATCTCTCCCGCCGCCTTCCTCCCCATGGCCGCCAGCGCGGGGCTGATGAGCGACGTGCTGCTGTCCTCGGTGGAGCACGTGTGCGAATTCCTCGACGCGTTCCCTGGACTCACGGTCGCGCTCAACCTCGAGGCGAACACCGCGTGCGACGACGAGGTGATGGCGCGCGTGATGAAGCTGGTGCAGGCGAAGAAGATCGCTCCCGAGCGATTGCACTTCGAGCTCACCGAGACCGAGGTCGATCAGGATCCACGCCGGATGATCGAGATGCTCGCGCGCCTGCACCTGCGTGGCTTCTCGCTCGCCATCGACGACTTCGGCACCGGGCGGTCCACGCATCAGCGCATCGCCGACATTCCGTTCTCCGAGCTGAAGATCGATCGCCAGTTCGTGCGCGAAGGGTGCCGCGACGAAGAGGCCGCGCGCGCCGTGGTGGAGAGCAGCGTGATGCTCGCTCGCCGGCTCAAGATGGCCACCACCGCGGAAGGCGTCGAGACGGTGGACGAGCTCGAGTACGTGCGGCGTGCTGGCTGCGATGCCGTGCAGGGCTACTATTTCGCCCCGCCGCTTCCATTCGAGGAGCTCGTGTCGTTCGTCGCAGGCTTCGACTCCTCCGCCGCGCTCGTCCGGAAACAGTGAGACGAACGGGCCCCGCCTGAACGGCCCATGTGGCACAGCGCATGCTCGATCTCTGGGGACAAGGAGGCAGCCCCATGAAGAGTGCCGCTGACGAGGTGATGGACCTGGAGCGGAAGTTCTGGGAGGCGATGAAGAACCGCGACGTCAAAACCGCGGCGGCGTTGACCGACGATACGTGCGTGGTCACGGGCCCCCAGGGTTTCTCCAGCTTGGGCCGCGATCAACTCGCCGCGATGCTCGGCGATCCCAAGACCGAGCTGCGCAATTACCGCATCGGCAAGGGCGCCCAGGTGCAGTTGATCGGCGACAACGTCGCGGTGGTTGCGTACCGCGTGCATGAGGATCTGGTCGTCGACGGCAAGCCTGTCTCGCTCGACGCAGCCGATTCGTCGACGTGGGTGAAGCGCGATGGACAGTGGAAGTGCGCGATGCACACCGAGGCGATTCTGGGGGATCCGTTCGGTCGCGATCGCGCTCCCATGCCCGCGGCGTAAATCTCCCTCTCCCTTCGAGAGGGTCGGGGTGAGGGCAGACGTCTTCAGACCTTCTCTCTGAAGTGCCGAAGCACCCACCACAGGTACCCCGCGGCCAGCACCAGCCCGGGGAACACCCACGCGAGTGCGCCTCGCATCGCGCCTGAGCCTGTCGCGCTGTTGCTCACCGTGAGCGACAGCGCGGGATCATGTGCTCGCAGCACGGTGGGAAACAGACTCGCCGCGATCATCACGAGGCAAGCGACGATGAACGTCGCGCCACCGAGAAACGGAGTGAGCTCCTCCGAGCGCTTGAAGAAGATCACGCCGAGTCCGATGAGCGCGACCACGAAGCCGACCACGGAGCGCGCGTTGATCACCTCGGGCGCGATTCTCCAGGTGAAGACCATCGTCACCATCCAAATTGGAATCGCCGCTGCCCAGAGCTGAAGGCGCAGTTCGCGTGCGCGTTCGTTCACCGCTCCTTCCGTCTTCCACACGAGCCAGTTCGCACCATGCGCCGCGATGATCACCAGCGTGAGCGCCCCACACGTGAACGAGTACGCGTCGAGTACGCCGAGCTCGCCTTCCGCTCCGAAGAGTCCGAGCTCGAACGAGCCGTCCTGCCGCAGCGGCACTCCGCGCACGAGATTGCCGAGCAGCACGCCCATCAAGAACGGCACTGCGAAGGACGAGAGCACGAAGAGCGTGTCGAAGAAGCTCCGCCACAAGGAGTCGCCGACGTGACTTCGCAGCTCGAGCGAGGCGCCACGCATCAGCAGCGCCCCCACCACGAAGATCATCGGCAGG
>CBIHPJ010000646.1:0-5309 GCA_966211295.1 uncultured Myxococcales bacterium
ACCAAAGACACGCGCCAGCGCTCCCTGCTCGAAGAGGCGGTCGCCGATCTGCCTGCGTCGAGCGCCCTGAAGCACGAGGCCGAGGTCGCTCTCGCCCGCTGACAGACGCCGCGCGGTGTGTCATGGCGCCCGCCGTGATTCGCCTCGACAACATCTCCCTTCAGCACGGCCAGCAGATCCTCTTCATCGACGCGTCGGCGGCGTTGCATAAAGGCGAGAAGGTGGGCCTCGTGGGCCCGAACGGTTCCGGCAAGACCACCCTCTTCCGCTGCATCATGAAGGAAGAGCTGCCCGACGAAGGCCAGGTGTCGGTCGATCGCGGAGTGTCCATCGGCTACTTCCGCCAGGACGTCGGCGACATGAAGGGCCGCTCGGTGCTCGAGGAGACGCTCGACGGCGCCGGTCCCGTCTCCGCCGTCGCCGCTGAGCTCAAGAAGCTCGAGCACGCGCTTGCCGATCCCGATCAGGCGGACAACATGGAGAAGAACATCGAGCGCTTCGGCGAGGTGCAGGCGCGCTTCGACGAGCTCGGTGGCTACGCGCTCGAGGGCCGCTGCCGCGAGATCCTCGCGGGCCTCGGCTTCCGCGACGAGATGGTCGATGGCGATTCCGGTGCGCTCTCGGGCGGCTGGAAGATGCGCGTGGCGCTCGCGCGCATTCTGCTGATGAAGCCCGACGCGATGCTGCTCGACGAGCCGACCAACCACCTCGACCTCGAGTCGATGATCTGGCTCGAGAACTTCTTGAAGCAGTACGACGGCGCGCTGTTGATGACGTGCCACGACCGCGAGTTCTTGAACCGCGTGTGCGGCTCGATCATCGAGATCGACGGCGGAGAGCTCACCACCTACTCCGGCAACTACGAGTACTACGTGCAGCAGCGCGCGCTCGCCGACGAGCAGCAGCAGGCCACGTTCGAGCGCCAGCAGGCGATGCTGAAGAAGGAGATCGCCTTCATCGAGCGCTTCAAGGCGCGCGCTTCACACGCGGCCCAGGTGCAGTCTCGCGTGAAGAAGCTCGAGAAGATCGATCGCGTCGAGCCGCCGCGTCGCAGCGAGAAGGTGCACTTCGAGTTCAGGTCCGCGCCTCGCGCAGGTGAAGACGTGGCGAAGCTCAGCGGGGTCAACAAGGCCTACGGCGACCACGTCATCTACAAGAACTTCAGCTTCCTCCTCCGCCGCACGGAGCGCTGGGCGGTGATGGGCGTCAACGGGGCAGGCAAGTCGACGCTGCTCAAGATGATCGCCGAGCAGACCAAGCCCGACACGGGCACGGTGGTGATCGGGAACAGCATCAAGATGGGCTACTTCGCCCAGCACGCGATGGACCTGCTCGATGGGCAGAAGACCGTCTGGCAGACGCTGATCGACGCGTTCCCGCGCACCACTGAGGGCACCATGCGATCGCTCGCGGCGTGCTTCGGGTTCATCAAGGACGAGGTCGACAAGGTCGTGCGCGTGCTGTCGGGTGGCGAGAAGGCGCGCCTGGTGATGGCGCTGATGCTGTTCGATCCGCCGAACCTGCTGGTGCTCGACGAGCCGACCAACCACCTCGACCTCGCGACGAAGGAGATGCTGATCGAGGCCCTGCGGAACTTCGAAGGCTCGATGATCTTCGTCTCGCACGATCGCCACTTCCTCACGGAGCTGTCGAATCGCGTGCTCGAGCTCACTCCGGAAGGGCCGCTCACCTACGGCGGCGGCTATACGGAGTACGTCGCGCGCACGGGCCGCGAAGCGCCCGGTCTGCACTGACAGTCAGGGAGTCGTCTCGAGGCGAATCGGGAGGAAGGTCGACGTAGAGGCCGTGCGGGTCGGGAATTTCAGCTTCTGAAACTCCTCGATGATGCACGCGCCCGAAGCTCCCGCGCGTTCCAATTCGTCCCTGGCGAGCGAGGCGACCGCCTTCCCTCCGGGCTTGATGTCCACGCGGAGCATGACGTCGATCGTGCGCTCCTCGAGGGCCCTGCAACGCGCGAGTCCGTCGGGGTGCGCCGCGACGACGCTCATGATCTCGTCGCGCGTCAGACCATCTTCGGGGCCGGGCTCTTCGAGGTTCTTCCAGAGCAGATAGTCGCCCTTCTTGAGCGCGCCGGTCGTCCTCATGCTGATGACCTTCTTGAGCACGCCCCCGGCTCTGATCCTGATCATCATGTCGGTCAACATGTCGGTGCGTACCGGGCGAGCCACGAGGTCTTCGCTGGTGATGTGAATGCCCGCGGGGAGATCTCGAGCCAACGCGAAGATGGCGACTTCGTTTCCGAGATTGCTCCAGACCAGCAAGTCGCCCTTCTTCATCGGCGCCTTCAGATTGGCGCCGAGGACCTGCTCGAGAGCGTGCGGCCGCAACACCGAAGAGGTCGCGAGCTGGCCGGGCACGCTGAGCTCCTGCATCAGGTCCGGAGTGAGGATGGTCTCCGAGGAAATGTCCTTCGCAGCGGCGAGTACTACCGTGTTCTTCTCAGTACCCTTCTCGAATCCGGTCTCGAACTGCGTCCACAGCAGCGGGTCGCCCTTCAGCACGGGCACATGCAGCTTTTGTCCCACGACGTACTCCACGTTCTCGGGCGTGATGATCGAGTCCGTGACGTAGATCTTCGGCATCTGCCGCTGCTGAACCATCGACATCGTGAGCACGGTGCCTTCGGCGATGTCGGCAGCGGCCTGCACCACGGACACGAACTCCTCGTCTTTGAGTGAGGGCGCCGAGGTCTCGAATTGGCTCCACAACAACGGGTCGCCCTTCTGCACCGCCACGTTGAGCTTTTGATTCAAGATGTACGAGGCAGAGTCGGGCCTCACCACCGAACTGGTGACGTACGCGGAGGGCATGCTGCGCTGCTGAATCAGCTCGATGGTGACGACGGTGCCCGCCTCCATGTCGGCGGCGGCGATCACCACGGGCACCAGGTCTTCGGCTGCGAAGGCGGCGGCCGGAGTGGGCGCGGGGGCCGGATTCGCCATGCGCGCGGCAGAGATGAGGCCCATCGCGAGGGTGGCGGCGAAGCCCGTGAGCGCGACAGCACCCCAACCGACCTTCTGCGCGCGCTCGATCGCGTTGAGGAGCGCGGTCATCGACGCATAACGATGCGCGGGGTTTCGCTCGAGACCCTTGCGCAACACCGAGCGCAGCTGCGCCGAGATGCCCGCCCCGAAGCGAGGCTTCTCGCCGAGGCTCTTCGTGAGCTCGGCCCAGGTCTCACCCTTGAACGGACGTTGCCCCGAGAGCGCCTCGATCAGAGAGACGCAGAACGAGAACTGGTCGCTGCGCTCGTCCGCCGTCTTGCCCTCGAGCTGCTCGGGGGCCATGTACGCGAGCGTTCCGACGATCGCGCCGTCGCGCGTGACGACCGCGGAGTTGGTCGCGGGCAGCTCCAGCGCCGGGCCAGGCCGCGAGAGCCCGAAGTCAGTCACTCGCACGCGATCATCGAGACCGACGAGTACGTTGGCCGGCTTGAAGTCCCGGTGCACCACTCCGGCGGCGTGCGCTGCGGCGAGACCGCGGCCCGCTTGCAGGAAGTGCGAGAGTATCTCGCCGTTGCGGTGCTTCGCGCGCTTGAGCCAGGCCTCGAGGGTGACGCCCGTGACGAGCTCCATCACGAGGTAGAGATCACCCTTCCACTCGCCGAGCTCGAAGACCGGCACCACGTTCTGGTGCGCGAGCTTCGCCATCACCTGCGCCTCGCGGAGCAGCCGCGCCTGCGCCGCCTCGTCGCGCCGCGCGTGGAGCAGCTTGAGCGCGACCCGTCGATCGAGGGTCACGTCGCGCGCCTGGTACACCACGCCCATGCCGCCCCGGCCGAGCTCACGCTCGATTTCGTAGCGATCGACGCGCACGCCGGGGGTCAGATCGCTCGCAGGCCGCTGCACCGGCAGGGTGAGCTCCGATACCGCTGCGGCGACGGCACGGCGGCAGTCCTCGCAGCCGTCGAGGTGGGTCTCGAGAGCAGGAAGGTCCTTCGCTCCGCCGCGGGCGAACTGCGTCAGCTCGTTTTCATCTGGACACATGGTGTGGTTCCCCTTTCAGAAAAGAGGACACGAGCTTCGAACCCGCATTGCATTTCAGTCGGTCCGGCTCTCCAGGAGCCTGGAAATACTCAGATCGAGCTCACTGTCGGCCACGCGCATGAGGCTGTCGAGGGCGGAGGGCGAGAGCTGCAAAGTGCTCCCCAGGGAGTGCCGAGTCTTTTCGAGCAACACCGCGCGGGAGGACGCGAGCCAACGGGAGACGGTGGAGGCGTCCTTGCCGTACATCTGTCCCACCTGTGCGCAGGTCAGCCCGTCGAGCGCGGTGAGGCGCATGATCGTGCGATCGCGCGGTGAGAGGGTGCCCACGGCTTCGGCGAAGGCCTTGCGAAATTCTTCGCGGTAGCGGGAGCGGAGCAACGCGAGCTCGGGATCTGCGTCGGCGATCGGCTGATCGGGGACGGTGGAGACCGCCTCTTCTCTCGCTGCGGGACGTTTGGCGTTGAGCGCGACCCGCACTGCCACTGCGCGGATCCACGAGCCGAGCGAACCCTGCCCCGAGTACTCGGCGAGCCGCGGTGGCGGCATCAAGAGCCTCTGGCGAACCAGCTGCGTCACTTCGTCGACGAGCGTGTTCGTCGTGTCGAGCGGCGAGACCGCGCGCCGCACTTCGTTGACGATCAGGGCCTCGAGGTAACCGAGTGCGCGAGCGTCATTCGCGAGGCAAGCTGCTGCGAGAAGGAGATCGGCTCCGTCCTGCGACTCAGCGGTCCGCACCACGGAGTCCACGACAGCCACTCCGGGCCAGCGAGACTCGAGCGAAGCGATCCACTCCTGGGGAACAGGCACGGTGCGCAGCCTACGGCAACTCGAAGACCTTCAACGTCTGTTGCTCCCATGACAAGGCCGCGAGCCTGCGTGCGGTGAGATCGACCGCGATGAACCCGGGAGGAAGTTGGCCAGAGTTGCGCGCACGGCCGCTCGACAGGTCGAGTTCCACAAACTCGAGTGCACGGTCGCTCTGAAAGAACGCCGATCGGGACCGCAGATCGAGCGAGGCCGGCCGAAAGTCAGGCAGCTCGAACCGGGCGACGGCTCCGCCAAACTGATGCAGCGTGAGCGCGCGACGGGTTGCTCGGAAGATCGCGAGATCGTCCTCGGCGAATCACAAGCCATAGGTCGGCCCATCGATCGGCCACGCGTGTTCGGTAGCGCCATCGACGCGCGCGCAGCTCAACGCGGCACTGTGCGCGACAGCGGATAATGCAGCAAGCGGTGAACGAGGAGGACCGAAGGCCCCAGCTCGCCGACCTGCTTCACTTCGTGAGCGTGAGCGTGTGACCG
>CBIHPJ010000647.1:0-5309 GCA_966211295.1 uncultured Myxococcales bacterium
TGCCACCGTCGCCGCGCAACATGACCGTGGTGGGATCGACTTCGAGGATCGCCACTCCGAGACCTGGCATGCGGTTGCCCGCGCCGTCGACGAGCACACCACTGATGGGTGGAGTCGGCTTGAGCTCGATCTGCAGCCGATTTTCTCCGACGGCCTTCGCGTCGAGCTGTCCTTTGCCAGACTGCATCTGTCCCCAGACCTTCGCGCGCGCCAGCACCTCGAGGTGTCCGACCGGGACCTGCAGCACCTCGTCGTCGATTCCCACGGCGACGATCTCATCGCGGTGCAGGACGCGGATGCGTGGCTGCGAGTCTCGCTTGTTGGTGACCTCTACTTTCAGCTGCGTCCACTCCTCGAGCACCAGCTTGATGGGGACTCCGGGGCTCGCCATGCGCACCGGCGATCGCGACGAGCGACGGGTGGCCTGGAGCTGCAGCGCCGGCTCTGTGGTCTTGATTGAAAACTCGCCCTGGGGCCCGGTGGCGACCGACTGTCCCTCGTACAATGAGGGTGTCCATTCGACATCGACGCCAGGCGCCGGCCTCATTCGACTGTCCACTACCTGGCCGACGATGAACCGCTCGGTTGGCAGCTCCATTCGGAAGGTCGTGAGTGGCGCAGATACCTGCAGGGGCAGCGTGTTCGCCTGCTCCCACGCGGCGAGATAGTCCGCCCGTGATCCGCCGTCGTAGGCGACTCTTCGAGTCGGCAGCGTGGGGCTGTTGATGCGCCACTTGCCCGTGGGGATGTTGAAGCGCGCGTAGCCCATGACGTCGGTCGGCCGACTCACGCGCCCGCCAGGACCTTCGAGCTCGACGCGAACGCCGATCAGCTGTTTGCCGCTCTGAACGACTTCGATCTCCACCTCGGCCATCACGCCTGCGTCCACTTCCTGAGGAGCAGGGGGAGGAGCGACGACGACAGGCTCGGGAGCGGGCGCGATCGGCTGAGGCGCAGGCGCCTCGACGAGCATCGTAGTCGGAGGAGGAGGAGGAGGAGGAGAGGAGCTCAATTCGACCGGCAGCGCGCTCAACCACCACGCGCCAAACCCGATCGCCAACACCACCACGACGACCAGCGCTACGCCGCGCCGGTTCATCGCTTCACTGCCCTCCGTCGCCCGGGAGCGGCGGCACCGGCTCGATGACGCTCACCGGCCGCTCCTCAGACACGGAGGTACTCCCAGCGAGCAACGTGCCCGCGAGCGCCATCAACAGCACCGCGAGCACGCGCCTCTTCACTCAGCCCTCGAACACCGCGTCGGTGAGCTCGAGCCCGCGATCGATGATCGCGAAGCCCTCCTTGAGCTGCGCCTCGGTGATGGTGAGCGGCGGGTTGCAGGTGAAGTTGTTCCACCGGGTGAAGGTGAACAGCCCGTTGTCGCGGAAGAAGCCCGCGAGCTTCGCCATCGCCGGGTGCGACCCGTTGTACGGAGCGAGCGGCTCGTTCTTCGAGTTCTTCCTCAGATCGATCATCCCGAAGAGGCCGATGTTGCGGCCCTCGAGCACCGACACGTGCTTCTTCTGCAGGCGATCCATCTCGCTGCGCATCACCGCGCCGAGCTTGTGCGAGTTCTCCACCAGCTTCTCGTCGATGGTCACGCGCAGCACCGCCTCGGCCGTCGCGAGACCCACCGGGTGCGAGTTGTACGTGAGGCCGCCCCAGTACACGTTCTTCTGGAAGTGCTCGTGAATGGCCTTCTTCATGCCGACCGCGCCGAGCGGGAAGTACGAAGAGGTGAGGCCCTTCGCCATCGTCACCAGGTCGGGCGTCACGTCGAAGTTCTCGTACGCCATCATCTTGCCGGTGCGGCCGACTCCCGCCATCACCTCGTCGCAGATGAGCAGGATGCCGTACTTGTCGAGCAGCGCGCGCAGGCCCTTGAACCAGCCCTTGGGCGGCACGAGCACGCCGTTGGTGCCGGTGACCGTCTCGACGATCATCGCCGCGATGTTGTGGCCGCCTTCGTACTTGATGGTCTCTTCCAGGTACGTGAGGTGGTTCTTGCAGCGCTCTTCTTCGGTCGCTCCGAAGCTGAACTCGTAGGGCGTGGGATCCATCACGTGGATGATGCCGGGCGCTCCGGGCTCGCTCGCCCAGCGACGCGGGTCACCGGTGAGCGACATCGTGAGGTTGGTGCCGCCGTGGTAGCTGCGGTACCGCGCGAGGATCTTGTTCCGGCCGGTGTAGAGCCGCGCCATCTTGATCGCGTTCTCGTTCGCCTCGGCGCCGCCGAGCGTGAAGAAGAAGCTCGACATGCCCGGCACGATCTCGCTGAGCAGCTTGCCCAGGCGCGCGCGCACCTGCGTCGCGGTCTGCGGGTAGACGAAGATCAGCTCATCGATCTGGCGCTTCATCGCCGCGATCACGCGCGGGTGCGCATGGCCCACGAGCACGCTCATCAGCTGCGCGTTGAAGTCGAGGATCTTCTGACCCTCGGGCGTGTAGAGGTACACGCCTTCAGCGCGCGCGATGGGCAGCGGGTTCACCGTGTTGCCGGCGGCCCACGTGTAGAGCGTGTGCTCCTTGCAGAGGTCGACCATCTGCTGGGTCGGCATCGGCTCTTTGGCGAACTCGTTCGGGTATCCGAGGTACTGGCTGGTCATTGCAATTGCTCCAAAAGGGCGAGGGGCGAAATCTTCGAAAACTTCAGCTCATCCAGCTCGCGTCAGACGCGGCGGCCCACTTCTCGGTGACCTTCTTGGGACGCGACCAGAAGCGGAAGCCGTCCCAGCCGGTGATGTCGCCGTGGCCGAACTTCGAGCTGTTGAAGCCACCGAAGGAGAACGGCTCACGCGGCACGGGCACGCCGACGTTGATGCCGACCATGCCGGCCTCGAGACGATCGGCCGCGGTACGCGCGACCGCACCCGAGGTGGTGAAGATCGCCGCGCCGTTCGCATAGAGGCTCTTGTGCTGCAAGTTGATCGCCTCGTCGAAGGTCTTGGTGTGCACGATGCTCAAGACCGGCCCGAAGATCTCTTCGCAGCCCGCGGGCATGTCGATGCTCACGTTGTCGAGCACGGTGGGGCCAATCCAATGGCCCTCGTGACCAGGCACGCTCTTGCCGCGGCCGTCGACCACGACCTTCGCGCCCGCCTTCTCGGCCGACTCGATGTACTTGAGGATGCGCTCCTTGGAAGCGCCGTGGATGATCGAGCCCATGTCCTCGCCGAGGCGGATCTTGCGGACGTGATCGGCGATGCCGTCGATGATCTTCTGCACGTCACCGACCGCCACCATCAGCGAGCTCGCCATGCAGCGCTGACCGGCGCAGCCGTAGCTCGAGGCCACGATGTTGGAAGAGGTGAGCGCGACATCGGCATCGGGAACGACGACCACGTGGTTCTTCGCGGAGCCGAGGCACAGCATGCGCTTGCCGGTGGCCGCGCCGCGCGCGTACAGAATCTGCGCGACCTTGGTGGAGCCGACGAAGCCGACCGCCTTGATCTCGGGGTGATCGACGATCGCCTCGACGCACTCACGCTGGCCGTTGACCACGTTGAAGATGCCGTCGGGGAGGCCGGCTTCCTGCCACAGCGAGGCGAGCTTCATCGCGCCGTAGGGCACGAGCTCGGACGGCTTCAGGATGAACGCGTTGCCCGCCACGATCGCGTTGGGCGCCATCCACAGCGGCACCATCACGGGGAAGTTGAAGGGCACGATGCCCGCGACCACGCCGAGGGGCTCGTGGGTGACGCGGCAGTTCACACCGCGGCTCACGTCGAGCTGGCCACCGTCGGCCATCATGTGCAGCGAGGCGGCGAACTCCACGCACTCGATGCCCTTCTCCACGTCACCCTTGCCCTCGGCGAAGGTCTTGCCGTTCTCGTGGCTCACCATCCAGCTGAGCTCGGTGAGATCGCGCTCCATCAGCGCCTTCAGACGGTACAGCACCTGGGCGCGCTCGCGCATCGGAGTGGCTTTCCACGCGGGGAACGCCTTCTTGCCGGCCTCGACCGCGGCCTCCACGTCCTTCGCGGTGGAGATCGTCATCTTGCCGATCGCCTTGCCGTGACGCGGGTTCTCGATGTCGAGCCAGTTGCCCGATGCACCCTCACGCCAGTTGCCGCCGATCCAGTTCTTGATGTTGACGTACTCGGTGAAGGCGTAGTCCTTCGCGCCGAAGGACGGAGGATTGGCTGGCTTCTGCATGGTGTCTCCTGAGGGTGGGCTTGGGGGACCGCTTCTATTACTTCCCGACCAGCGAATCGAGCGAACGCCTGTAGGAATATGGGGTTGAGAGCCCCGAGGCCTGCCCGGTGGGAAACGTTACACAGGAAGAGTTCGAGCGCCGGCCTGCACATGAGTGAACTTCAGAAACGCATCGACGCCTTCTGGGATGAAGTCCGGGCCTACGAGGACTGGGAGGCGGACCACGACATGGTCCCGAATCCGCGCAGTCCTTCAGGCAAGATCTCGGAGCTCGCGCAGCTGGGGGAAGAGGCGCTCCCGTTCTTCATCGAACTCTCCAAACGGGACCGCAAGAGCGATGAGCTGCGCCACGGCATCGACGGCATCGGCCATCTCCGCGAGCGCGCGGGGCCGACGGGGCTCGCGATGCTCGAGCGTTTGGCGTCGACTCGCATGGATGACGACGTCGGACGAGCGGCGGCGGTCGCGATTGAGCGGGTGAACCCCGAGCGCTTCTGGGAGCTGAAGCTCCACGACAACAGCGAGGCAGTTGGGCGTCTCACCGATTCGCACCGCCGCGAGGGCACGGGGGCCACCTGGCTCGCGAAGGTCCTCGCGATCGCCGGCGAGAGAAGCTGTCTGGCCGCGATCGACGCGCTCCGAGACGTGAAGGTCGAAGAGCGCGACCTGCTTCTCGAACTTCGCAAGGCCTTGATGCACCGGCATTACAAGGCCGTGCGCGCCGCGGCGGTGAAGATGCTCGCCGGTGTGCCGAACTCGTCGCCGGTGGAAGCGCTCATCGAGAGCATGGCGACCACTGGCACGATCGTGGTGGATCCCGTGGCCTGGCATCCCGATAGCGCGGTGCTGGCGCCCGTCTTGGCGCAGCAGAAGAACTTCGTGCTCCTCGGATCCCTGCTCGAGCGTCGCAGGTGTGCGGGTCTCACCACCCCCGCTGAACCGGTGCTCGGGGTGATCGAACAAGCGCTCCGTTTTCCGAAGCGGAACGTGCTCGCAGTGGCGAGCTGCGCGCGCGAGCTGTCTTACGTGGCATTGCTTCCGGCGCTGGTGGAGACGGTGACTCCGAAGAACCAACTCGAGGGGTGGGAACCGCTGGTCGACGCGCTGAGACTCCTGGGGCTGGCGGGCCGGCGTCGGGGAGTGCGCCCGGCAAC
>CBIHPJ010000648.1:0-5293 GCA_966211295.1 uncultured Myxococcales bacterium
TAGAGGCCGGTCAACGCATCACGCGAGGCGAGTTCGTGTGCCGCGCGCCGCCGCCCCACCACAGCCCCCGAAGAACGAAGAGCAGCGATCGACCGCTCGTCGAAACTCCCCTTCCCGCCTTGCGTGTTCCTGTGAAATCTCCCCGCCCCGTCTTCCTGTGAAATCTCCCCTGTGAAATCTCCACGCCGCTGTGCGGGAGAAACACAAACGCCCCGTGACTCTTTCGAGCCACGAGGCGCTGGTGCGTTCATTCCACGCAGCTCGCGCTGCGTACGGAATTACTTGAGCGTAACGGTCGCGCCCGCGTCGACGAGCTTCTTCTTGAGGTCTTCCGCTTCGGCCTTGCCGAGACCTTCCTTGAGCATCTTCGGCGCGCCTTCGACGAGTGCCTTCGCCTCACCGAGACCGAGGCCCGTGATTTCACGAACGGCCTTGATCACGTTGATCTTGTTGGCACCGGCCGCCGTCAGTTCGACTGCGAACTCGGTCTTCTCTTCGGCCTTGGGGGCCGCTGCTGCTGCTGCGCCACCGCCACCGCCGCCGCCGAACGAGAGGGCTTCGATCCCGAGCTTCTCCTTGAGAGCCTTCGAGAGTTCCGCCGCTTCGACGAGGGTGAGCTTGCTGATGCTGTCCACGAGCTGGGTAACGTCCATGATCTTCTCCTGAATCTTTCACACCGGTTTTTCTCTGACCGGCGTCTCGAAACTTTTTGCCTACGTGTTTCCGTCAACGTGCCAGTGCGTCGCCCCGGCACCGGCGAACTCAGCCACCCTCTGCGGCGCCTTCTGCGGCCTTCTGCTTCTCGACCCAGGTGTCCAGGATCGCAGCGATCTGCGCACCCGGGGCAACGAGCGAGAACCAGATGTGCGAAGCCGGAGCCGTGATCAAGCCGTAGATCTCCGCGCGCGTCTCCTTCAGGCCCGGGATCTTTGCGAGCGACTCACCTTCGATGAGTTTCCCGCCGAGCATGCCGGTCTTGATCTTGAGCTTCGCGGCCTTGTCGGCGTTGGCTTTCTTGAAGTCCTGTACGACCTTCGCGGCCGCTGCGGGATCTTCGTAGCTCCACGCGACGCCGGTCATTCCGCGGACTGCAGCGTGCGCCTTGGCGGCGTTCTTGCGGTCCTTGGAGATGTCTCCGACGAGCACGTTGTACGGGCTGTCCTTCAGAGCATGGCGGATGACCGTGTTCTTCAGGACCTTGTACTCGACGCCCGCCTTGCGGAACGCGCGTCGGAGCGCAGTCACGGTGTCTACGGAGAGCCCCTGGAAATCCACGAGCGCTACCGAGATCGCGCGGTCGAACTTGTCTTTCGCCGTCGTGATTGCCGCGGTTTTGTCGGTGCGGTTCATCTCAGCCCTCCTCGTCGGTCTTCTCGATGAAGGCCACCGGGTCGATTCTCACGCCCGGACCCATCGTCGAAGAGATGGTGATCGACTTGAGGTACTGACCCTTCGCGCTCGCCGGCTTTGCCCGGACGAGTGCGCCGATCAGCGCCTTCGCGTTGTCACGAAGAGCATCCGGCGTGAACGATGCCTTGCCGATGCGGGCCTGGACTACGCCGGCCTTCTCGGTGCGGTACTCGATCTTGCCGCCCTTCGCTTCACGCACTGCCGACGCCACATCCATCGTGACCGTGCCGACCTTCGGGTTCGGCATGAGTCCACGCGGACCGAGAACGCGACCGAGCTTGCCGACCTGGCCCATCATGTCGGGTGTTGCAATGACCCGATCGAAGTCCAGGAAGCCGTCGTTCACCTTCTGCACGAGCTCGTCGCCACCGACAACGTCGGCACCGGCGGTCTCTGCGTCCTTGGCACGTTCACCCTTTGCAAACACGAGCACACGAACCTTCTGACCGGTTCCGTGCGGCAGCACGAGGGCGCCACGGACCATCTGATCGGCGTGCTTCGGATTCACTCCGAGTCGCACCGCCAATTCGACAGTCTCGTCGAACTTCGCCGTCGCGCACTTCTTCACGAGCTGTGCGGCCTCGTCGAGGCCGTAGCGCTTCGTGACATCGACGACCTTTTCGATCGTCTTGCGCCGTTTCGAGACTTTTGCCATCCACTCCTCCTTCGGCCCCGGGGAATCCCCGTTGCCTCCCACCGGCCGTCCACGTCACCAGGAGTGGTGCCGAGACGCGGTGGTTGCTTTGGATCCGAGCTACTCGCGTGGTTCGGTCCGAAGTTTTTCCAGCTGCGTGTTCCGTTTCGTCCCGCCCGCTGCGCCCGCTCGGACGCGCAGTCGAAGAACGAACCGCGAACTCGCTACTCCGTGACTTCGATGCCCATCGAGCGCGCGGTGCCCTTCACGGTGCGGATCGCGGACTCGAGGTCGTCGGTGTTGAGGTCCGCGAGCTTGCGCTGCGCGATCTCGCGAATCGTCTTCATCGGGAGCTTGCCGACCTTGTCGCGGTTCGGCTTTGCAGAGCCCTTGTCTGCGCCCACTGCCTTCATCAGCAGAATCGACGTCGGCGGGGTCTTGGTGATGAACGTGAAGCTCTTGTCCGAGAACACCGTGATCACAACCGGGATCACGTAGCCCTTCATCTCCGCGGTGCGCGCGTTGAAGTCCTTGATGAACATCGGGATGTTCACGCCGTGCTGGCCGAGAACCGGGCCGATCGGCGGTCCGGGCTTCGCCTCGCCGCCGGGGGCCTGCAACTTCACCTGTCCAGTTACCTTCTTCATCGTCTTCCTCTTTCGGTGCTAGCGGCGGTCGGCGTCGCACTTGCGAGCTTTCCGTCTCGCACGGGATTCCCGCAGTTCCATTCGCGGGGCCGTGCTGGTGCGCCGATGCGTTCGGCCGTGGTGTCTACCGCGGTTCGAGCGCGCAGGCTCGCTTTCAATCAAGCAATCAAACGTTACTGAGTCGTCTTTTCGATCTGGTTGTATCCGAGTTCCACCGGGGTCGGACGGCCGAAGATCGTCACGACGACCTTCACCTTCTGACGCTCGGGGACGACGGACTCGACCTGACCCGTGAAGTTCGCGAACGCGCCGTCGACCACGCGGACCTGGTCGCCGACATCGAACGTGATGCGCGGCTTCGCAGCGACGCCGCCTTCGTTGATCGCCTTGGTGATCACGGCGATCTCTTTGTCCGGGACCGGCGACGGGTTCTGGTTGCCGATGAAGCCAGTGACCTTCGGCGTCTCTTTCACGAGGTGCCAGGTCTGCTCGTTCATCTCCATCTGCACGAACACGTAGCCCGGGTAGAACTTCTTGTTCTCGACGCGCTGCTTGCCGGCGCGCGACGTCTGAACGTTCTCCGACGGCACAAGGATTTCACCGAACGACTTCTCCAGAGCAGCATTCTTGATGCGCTCCTGGAGACTCGACTTCACCTTGTTCTCATATCCAGAGTACGCCTGGATGATGTAGTACTTCATTGCCATCGGGGCCTCGTGTCCGTGAACCAGACCGCTGGTTCCACCGTGCGGGGGAACCATCTTTCGGTTCGTGCCGGGGACCGTTGGGGGGCGGTGACTACCACACCCGTTTTCAGACGTCACGGGGGGATCGCAAAAAACGCGTGACGCGTTCGGAAGCTACGGCGCCTGCGGTTCCCCCCGCGAATCCTTGCGCCGAGCTCGTGTCCGACTCAGCGGAAGATCATGTCCGTGAACCAGCTCCAGAACCGATCGAGGAAGAAGATCACCAGCGCCGAGACGACGGCAGTGACCATCACGACGACCGTCGCCGTGTACAACTCCTGACGCGACGGCCAGCTCACCGCAGCCAGCTCGTCGAGGGTCTCCTGGGAGAGCGTGCGGATGCGGTTGTTCTTCCACGCGGCGATGACGGCGACGATTCCGACCACGCCGGCGATCGCCGTGATGATCCCGTCGTGGCCTTCGCCCCAGGCCTTCGTGACGACCTGATGCGCGATGTACGCGACGATGAGGCCGCCGACGAAGTAGCCCGCGTAGAGGTACTTCTGCACGCCGAGCTGGAGAGAGCCGGTGGCGCGCGTGTCGGGCTGCATGGTCACGAGAGGGGCTCCGCGGTGGGCTCGGTCGCTGACGTCGATCCGAGCGTGAAAAAGGTTCAGAAAAGACGGGCAGGAGACGGGGGGCTCGAACCCACGACCTGCGGATTTGGAATCCGCTGCTCTACCAACTGAGCTAGTCTCCTACGCTTTCGCGCCGAGTTTCGGCTACTTCGATTCCCGGTGCAGGGTGTGAACCCCGCAAGTCCGGCAATGCTTCCGCGCCTCGATCGGCTTCGCGTCGGGACTCTTCGACCGTGAGGTCTTGTAGTTCCGTGCGCCGCATTTCTCGCATACGAGCACGACCGGGACTCGGTCGCTTCCTCGGGTTCTCATGGTGTCCGGGTCTCGTGTTGCTCGAAGTGGGGCGCGGAACGTAGCCCAGCATGTCGGCTGCGTCTAGGGGCTTGTGCGCACACCGGCACTCCTCGAAGACCGCCCGAGTCGTCGGCGTGCTTTGAGGTCGATGCTCCCCCGGACCCGATTTCGAGCTGCGCGCAGGTGGGGTGAGGCTCCCGGGATCCCATTTCGAGGTGCGCGCAGGTGCCCGGAGGCTCCTGGGAGCCCGTCTCGACCTGCCGGCAGGTCGCCGAAAGCTCCTGGGACCTCACTTCGAGCTGCCAGCAGCTGCCCCGAGGCTCCTGGGACCCGCGGAGCTACGGACAACTCGCCGCGGTGCGAATGCGTTCGATCTCGTCGAGAAGTTCCGGGTTCGTCACCAGCGGCAGCAATCGCGCGTCGTCGATGCCGAGCGCGCGCATTCCCTGCGTTGCCTGGAGGTAGAGCCACGCGCGCCCCCACAACGTGAGGATCGCGTCGCGCCAGCATGGATCGGTGCTGAGTCGTTGATACGCGGCCGGATACGTCGTGCGGGCCATGTGGAGATAGCGCTCGGTGTACCAGAGGAAGTTCAGGATCCCGTCGCGGGCACTGGTGCGGCGACCCGACGGGGCCTGGTCCTCGAAGGCCCATGCGGTCGCGAGGGAGTTCACGTACTGCATGTCCTCTTCGAACAGCAGGTTGAAGCCCTGATCGCCGCTGTCGAAGGTCGAGTCGTCGGGATTGCCGTCGAGATAGATGTCCGCGTAGCTGTCGCAGTTGGTTGTCCCGCCGGTGGTGCTGCAGGCGGGCCACATCGCGCTGTAACTGTCGGTGCGGATCCGGCTGCGCGCGAACGTGTCGCCGCCGCGTGAGGTCGTGTCCCCGCGCTGACACGAGAAGCGAGTGGCGCCGGTGAAGTAATAGACGGACGACAAGCCGTTCGAGAGGTGCAGGTCGTAGAGATGACCGCATTCGTGAACG
>CBIHPJ010000649.1:0-5290 GCA_966211295.1 uncultured Myxococcales bacterium
GTTGCCCCAACCGCCACCGTGCTTGACCTCGGACGACCTCCTCATAGAAGGGGCAAGGGAGAGGGGCGCCCTTCGCGTACTTTCAGGACAGGGTCGGGTTAGCGATGGGGCAAGAGCGCCGGGTCAGGCACGTACATCGCAGTCGCGCTCCGCTCTCCGGGAACACAGGTCGCGATGTGGCCTTTCGGTACCGGCGGCGCGAGCCGCACGTCGTTGCACTTCATTCCGACGAAGAGCGCCTCGCGGGTGACGACACCATTCGCCTCGACCACGCGCGAGTAGAGTCCCGCCTCCAACTTCTCGACCGGCTTCACGCGTCGCCACGAGTTGGTCGTCACGTCGAACTTGTAGAGCACCCGCACATTGGGTGAGGCGCAGAGAAGCAAGAGCAAAGCGGCGAGCATCAGTGAGTCAAACCCACGCCCGTGGCCAACGGTTCCTCTGGCTGCCAGACTGAAGCGCCCGATGGTCACGCAGCTCCTTCTCTCGTTGGCGCTGGTCGCTGAGCCCAACACCGCGACCGTGCTGGTGCGCCGCACGGGAGTGACCGTGCAGGAAGCCAACAGCCTGATGCAGAAGGTCACCCAGCGTCTCGCGGTGCCCGGCCTGCTCGAGTTCTCGGAGTCGCAGCGCAAGCTCTCGACCTTCGCGCTCACCGACGGCACCACGTGCGGCGGCAAGTCAGCCTGTCACGCCGAGCTCGGCCGTCAGCTCGAGGTCGGCTGGCTGGTGTTGGTCTCGGTGAGTCAGCTCGGAGGTGATCAAAGCCTCGCGCTCGAGCTCTTCAACGTCGGCTCCGAGCAGGTGTTGGAGCGCGACTCGCTGCTCCTCCCGAAGCGCGGCGAAGTACCCACCGAGATGCTCGATGGCTTCGCCCAGCGAGTGTCCGCGCGCGTGCTTCCCGCGGTGCTGACGCCGAAGCCGATCGAAGTGCCGGTGGTGCCGACCCTGCTCCGCCCCCTCGAGGTGCAGCGGCCCGCAGCGCCACCGCCCCCGAAGTCGCACGCGGCGGGCATCGTGCTCGGCGTGGTCGCGGCCGCGGCGATCGGTGCGGGAGTGGGGCTCCTGGTGAACGGACTCAACACGCAGGCGAAGTTGATGCGTGGTGAACGTGGCGAAGATGGGCTGGTTCGCTCCGATCTCACCGGCTCGGAAGCCCAGTCGGCGAACTCTTCCGCCACGCTGCAGCTCGGGCTCGCCGCGGGAGCAGGGGCCGCGGGGCTCGCTCTCGGAGTCACGGCGATCGTCGTGTGGTGAGAGCCGCGCTGCTGCTGCTCGCCTTGAGCGGCTGCAACTGCGGTCCCCGCGCTTCCGACGTGACGCGCTCCCTCGTCGCGAAGACCACCGCGGACGAAGGCTGGGCGGTGAATTACCCGAAGCAACGCAAGCTGCTGTGGATGGCCGATCGCCTCTGGGTCTTCTACGCGGATGGCACCAACCTCGTGGTGAAGACCACCACCGACGGCGTCGAGTTCAGCGAGCCGAGAGTCGTCCTGGAGCAAGGGGTGTTCGGGCATCGCTGCTCGTTCACCTTCGATGGTACGGACGTGCACTCGGCGTGTTGCCTCGCGAACCTGGGCGAAGACGTCTTCTACCGGCGCGGTCGTCCCTCGAGTGACGGCACCATCGCATGGGAAGCGCAGCAGCTCGCGTTCGACGTCGCTCCCACCGAGAACGTGCTGTACCCGAAGGTGCTGGTCGATGCGGCGGGCTTCCCGTGGATCGGCTTTGTGCTCTTCACCGGAGGTCAGACGCAGGCGCCGCCCCATCGCGCGATGATCAGCCGCTCTGCGAGAAGTGATGGAGCCTGGGAAACCGCGAGCGGATTTCCTGCGGCTCTCAGTGACGACGGGACCGACACCTTCCCTGATCCGCTCGGAGTGGCGCTCGCGAACGGCGATACGTACTGGGCGTGGGTCCCCGATGGAGACGCGAGACTCACGGGTCAGCGATGGAATGCGAGTGGCGCCGCTGGTCCTCGAGAAGACCTCTCGGGTGGCAAGTTCCGCAGCGGACACTTCAACGCACTCGCAGTCGGCGACGACGTGCACCTCGTCTACGGCTCGGGAATCCTCGCGTACCGAATGCGACGCGCGGATGGATCGCTCACCCGCGAAGTCACCGCGGGCGCGGGCAACGGACACACCTCGCTCACTTCACTGGGCGAAGGTCGCGTTGCGATCACCTGGCTCGACACGTTCACTCAGCGAGTGATGGAGCGTGACGTTCGACCTGATCAGGATCCACCGCAGGCACTCGAGCTGCTCGACGCGAAGAACGAAACGTTGAGCGGCAGACTCGCAATCAACCTGAACACCATCGAGCGATCGAGCGGCCCGTTCCGTAGCGTGATCGCGGTAACGCTGGGTCGCGAAGAACCGTACGACGTGGTGCTGCTCACTCGTCCGCAGGAATGAGGGGCGGTGGTTGATGATCAGCTTTGTCTCGAGAGGCGACGAGGCCTCTCCGCACGGCACTTTCTGGTGCTCACTGCAGCATCGCTTCGTGAAAGTGAGACCTGGGCGGGTCGAGCGTCGACGAAGAACAATCCACACCACCCTCCCTTCAGGCTTCCGGTCATTTCGACACTCGCCTCCGAAATGAGTCAGAGGCCACGGGCGTCACGTCATGTGCTTTCGCCCACTCCTCCCACGACGTGAGCCGCTTCTCGTGGCGTCCACTCTCGGTGTGCTCGGACGCGCAGTAGACGAGCAGTGACGCCTCGAGCTCCTTCACCGGCTTCCCGGCTTCCCCGCGCCGTGACTCCTTCTCCACCTTCTTCAGCAGCGCCTTCGCGGCTGCACTGAGCTTCTTCACCCGCGGCGCGCGCCACTCAGCATCCAGCACCATCGCCAACAAACCGGGCCACAGCTCCCGGTGAACGAAGGTCGCTTTCCCCTCGAGCAGCTTCACCACCACCACCTGGTCCGAGTCCTCGAGTCCCTCGGCGAGCGTGAAGATCAACTTCCCCTTCGGGTGTCCCCACCAACTTCCGCGCACGCGCTCACCGGTGACCGCCTCGACGAAGCACGAGACACCTTCCACGTGCGCGGCGAGCGTGACCAGCCCTTCACGCTTCACCAACGCGAGCGCCTGCGCGGCAGTTTTCACGATCATGCGCGAAGAGTGCGCGATCCGTAATCGTTCGTCGCTCGGGAAAGCCGAGGCCCGCAACTTGCGAGAGCCCCCGCGCCGATGAAACGAGCGCACGCCAAAATTCTCGTGGCAGATGACAGCGCGTCGATGCGTCTGTGCATCTCCTACCTCCTGCGCGAGGTGGGTATTCAGCTCATCGATGAAGCCGTGAACGGCGCGGTGGCGTTCACCATGTTCCGCCGAAAGAACTACGACTTGATCATCACCGACTGGGTGATGCCGATCGTCGACGGGCTGGAGCTCCTCGGTGCAGTTCGTGGCGGAAAGTGGCGGAACGACATTCCGGTGCTGCTGCTCACCGCTGGCGCAGAAGAGGAGGACCTGCAGCTGGCGATGACCTCGGGAGCGACCGGTCTCGTGCAAAAGCCGTATTTCAACCCGTCACTGAAGGAGTACGTCGTGAACGCGCTCGCGAGGCGATCACCGACGAGATCCGAGCTGATCAGCGACGACGCAATCGCTCCCTGAAGAGCACCGCGCGCTCGAGCGCACGCTCCGGAGTGTCGGCGTGCACCACGAAGTGACCCATCTTCCGGTTGGGCCGCGCCTCGCGCTTTCCATACACATACACATCGACGACGTCGGGGAAGTCCTTCCACGCCGAGAGATCCAGCGCGCCGCCAGTGCGTCCCTGGGCGATCCACACTTCTCCCAGCAGCTGGCCCATGCACCACGCACCGCGGTGCACCTCGGGCTGCACCACGGGAACTCCGGTGAGAATGCGCGCGAGCGCGTCGAACTGGCTCACGGTGCACGCCTGGCGCGTCACGTGCCCGGAGTTGTGCACGCGCGGCGCGAGCTCATTCACGTACAGCCGGCGCTCTCCATCGCGGCCGGTGCCGATGAAGAACTCGACGGTGAGCAGGCCCACCAACCCGAGCGCGTGCGCGATTCCGTCGGCTACCTTGCGCGCTTCGTCCTGGAAGGAGCTCGCAACTCGCGCGGGGAGCACCGTCAAATCGAGGATGTGGTGCGCGTGCAGGTTCTCGAAGAGGGGGAAGCTCACCGCGTGTTTCGCGTCGCGAGCCACCAGGCACGAGACCTCGTGCTCCAGCTGCAGCACTTCCTCGAGCACCCAACCACCCGGAGCGTCCTTTGGCAGCGCGTCGATCGCCACCTCGGTGTTGAGCCGGTGCTGGCCCTTGCCGTCGTAGCCCCCGAGCACCGACTTCGCGATGCAGGGCAGGCCGAACTTGCGCGCCGCGGCCTTCACGTCACCACCGGGCGGCACCACTTCGAACTTCACGGTGCGGAAGCCATGGTCGCGGAGGAACGTCTTCTCCTTCGCGCGATCCTGGGTGATCTCCAGCACGCGCAGCGAGGGCACCAGCTGCTTCGCGTAGGGAGCCAGCGGCGCAGCGGGCGTGTTCTCGGAGTCGAACGTCGCCACGTCGACGCGCGAGAAGAACTCGGCGAGCGCCTTCGGATCCGAAGGAGCCGCGGGAATCACGTTGGAGCGTCGCTGCGCGACCGGAGAATCGACGTCAGCCTCGAGGGTGACGACTTCGTGGCCGAGACGGTCGAGCGACTCCGCGAGCATCAGCCCGAGCTGACCTCCGCCGAGGATTCCGACCGTGGGCACGAGTTACCTCTTCTTCTTTCGAGAGTTGGAGCGGGGAATGGGAGGCGAAGTGTGCGGAGCCGCGGGCTCGAGATCCTTCGTGGAGGCGCGCGACTTCTGCGCCTGCCCTTCGCGATACGCCGCGAGCTTCACCCGAAGTGAGGAGTCCTCGACCGCCAACATGCGCACCGCGAAGAGCGCTGCATTCACCGCGCCCGCGGCTCCGATGGCGAAGGTCGCGGTGGGCACGCCCGCCGGCATCTGCACGATGGAGAGCAACGAATCGACGCCCGCGAGCGCCTTCGATTGAACGGGAACACCGAGCACCGGAAGCGAGGTGAGCGAGGCCACCATGCCGGGGAGATGCGCGGCGCCTCCAGCTCCCGCGATGATCGCCGCAAAGCCTTCGTCCGCTGCCGAGCGGGCGAAATCGAACATGAGCTCAGGCGTGCGGTGCGCGCTGATCACCCGCACCTCGTGGGGCACTGAGAACTCCTCGAGGGTGGCGGCGGCGTGCTGCAGCGTCTCCCAATCGGACGCGCTGCCCATGATGACGGCGATGCGGGAAATGAG
>CBIHPJ010000650.1:0-5272 GCA_966211295.1 uncultured Myxococcales bacterium
CATCGTCACCAGCAGCAAGCAGGAGGTGCCGTACCTGTTCTGGGAGAGCGGCCTCAAGGACGCGCCCGCTCCGCTCACCGAGGGCTTCGTGATGCAGAAGTCAGAGGTGAAGTTGTTCCTCGAGAAGAAGCTCACGTACCTCGGGCTCAATGAGCGCGAGATCGCCGACTTCATGGAGTTCTGGCTGCCGCGCATGACGCAGAAGAAGTTCGCCGCGATTCGCTTCGTGCCGCGCGAAGAGATCGACAAGGCGGCGCCGCTCGAGATCACTCCCCAGCCGGACAGCATCATTCGGGTGCTGATCGATTTCCGCGCGCTGGATGCGCCCGTGAAGTTGAAGAAGCAGGAGCTCACGCACTCGAAGCGCAGTGGCTTCGCTGCGGTCGAGTGGGGCGGCTTGCTCTACCGCGAATGAGAGAAGTGACTGTCGGAGCGAGGACCTGCCTCCTCCTCCTACTCAGCGGCTGCGCAACCACGGTTCTCGGCACCTATCCAGGTGACCGAACGATGTGGGACGACATCCACAATCACGCCGAATCGATCACGCTGACGGAGAAGCCCGTCGCCGTCGTAGCTCCGCATCATCTGATCGACGCGACCGAGCTCGCCGGCTTCTGGACCGCACTCGCAAAGAACTCACCGTCAGTCGTCGTCGTGATCGCCCCTGATCACTACGCGCACGGAACCGGAATCACCGTCGCGCAGAACGTGACCTACGACACGGTGTACGGCGAACTCAGGGCCGACACCGAGCTCGCGAAGAAGTTGGGCGGAGGACAACGCGATTCCGCATTCGTCGGCGAACACTCCGTCCACGTGCACGCGCCGTTCATCCGTCGCGCACTACCGCAGGCGCGCTTCGTCCCCGTGATCCTGCAATGGGCCGCTCCGCGAGCAGATCTCGAAGTCCTCGCGCAGAAGCTCAACGAAACACTCCCTCCCGACGCACTGGTGGTCGCGAGCGTCGACTTCTCGCACTACCAACCTTCCCCCTGGGCCACCTTCCACGACGAGTCCGCGTACTCGAGCGTGATGGCGTTCGATCTCGACGCGCTCTTCCTGCGCGAAGTCGATTCACCCGAGTCACTCTTCGTCGCGATGCGCTTCGCTCAACTGCGCGGCGCTTCGAAGGCGACGCGCATTCTCCACACCAACTCGCAGCGCCGCCGTCGCGTGTTGATCACCGACTCGACCAGCCACCAGTACTTCACGTTCACCAGCGGAACTCCGACGCCCTCACCGAGCGCGAGCGTGCTGATCACCGGCGACGTCGCCTCTTCCACCGGCCTCACCTTCCACGAGGGTTGGACCTGGCATCCGACGCGCGACATGGGCGCGCCGAAGTTCGAGGGGCTCGAGAACATTCGCGGGCAGGAAGACCGCTTCTTCATGGGCCCGGAGCTGACCCTCTTCTCTCTCGCTCCTGGAGAAGAAGTGCGGCGCCGCATCAACGGGCTCGACGTGCTCCTCACCCGAATCGATCCCTCGAAGCCGATCCCCGAGCTGCATGGTGACTGCGTGATCGCGCTCACGGAAGCAGATCCCGCGATGCTCCTCGGCAAGCGCGCGCATGTCGCCGTCGGACGCGGGCGTGGCGCCTCGGTCGAGGTCGAGAACCTCGATGGAAAGATCCTCGCGCGTTCACTCGGTCCCTTCCTCGGCTCCGGAGACGGCGACGCGCAGGCGCTCGGGGTGACCTGCACGAAAGAGGGACAGGTCCGCGCGCGCACGGTGCCTCTGAAGGTGACAGGTGGTTTGCCCGAGCTTGATTTGGACAAGCTGAGTGATGAGCTTGGCGTCCCCCGAGTTCGCAAAGGTCAGTAGCGATTGATCCATCTTCTCGTCGTCTCGTTGCTCGCTGCGGACCCGGTGGTGATCGAAGGCGACGTGCCGGAGGACGGCGCGTTCTTCACCGTGCCCATCGAAGTTCCTGCAGGCACTGCTGAGCTCGAGCTTCGCCACGACGATCTCTCGAGCTCGAACATCCTCGACTGGGGGCTCTTCACTCCTGATGGTGGCTACGTCGGTTGGGGCGGAGGCAACTCCGAGCCCGCCGTGATCAACGCGGATGCCGCGAGTCGCAGCTATCGACCGACCGAGCTGATTCCGGGGACGTGGCGCGTGCTCGTGGGCAAAGCGCTGGTGACGCAGAAGCCGGCGAAGTTCCGCGTCGAGGTGGAGACGCGACTCTCTCCCACGCTCGCTCCTCAAGAGCGCAAGCCGTACGTCCCTGCCACCCCGCTCGAGATCAACGCTCGGTACTACGCAGGCGACATGCACGTGCACTCGCTGGAGAGCGGCGACGCGCGGCCCAGCATCTCGGAGATCACCGCCTTCGCACGCGGTCGTGGTCTCGACTTCATCGCCTTCAGTGAACACAACACGCTCTCGGGGCTCGACTTCTTCGTCGACGCGCAGGCGCGCTCGCGCGAAGTGCTGCTGGTTCCGTCCGTCGAATACACGACGTACGCGGGACACATGAACGTGTTCGGAGTCTCGCGACTTCCGCCGTTCTGGCTCGGCCTCGAGGGCGCGACCTTCGAAGGCGCGGTGACCGACTTCGCCGCGCAAGGAGCGGTGCCGACCATCAATCACCCCACGCTCGATCTCGGCACGTTCTGCATCGGGTGCGCGTGGCAGCAGCCGCTCGTCGATGGGCTCGGTGCCGTGGAGGTCGGAGTCGGCGGCTGGGACGAGACGGGTTCGCTCTTCGACGAGAGCGCGTTGGTGTTCTGGGAAGCGCTCGCTGATCGCGGCGTGCATCTCGCGGCGGTCGGAGGCAGTGACGATCACCGCGCGGGCGTGGGGCTCAATCAGACCCAGAGCGCGATTGGATCCCCGACCACGATGATCTTCGCGGATGAGCTCTCGGTGAGCGCGCTGGTGCGTGGACTCAAGGAAGGGCGCACGGTGGTGAAGCTGCGCGGACCTGAAGATCCGATGATCGAGTTGAAGGAGCTCACTGCGCTTTCTCGCTCGGGCGACACGTTGATTGGTTCGAGTGTCGAGCTCGAAGCGACAGTGCGCGGTGGGGCGGGTCATGTGTTGGTGTGGATCGAGAATGGAGTGGTCACTCGCGAAGAGAAGGTGAGTGAGGATTCGTTCATTTCGAAGTTCACATTGAATGCGCCGTCGGGTCAGGCGGCACGCGTTCGTGCGGAGTTGCGAGTCGCTCAGCAGCCTCGCACCGTGACTTCGCATGTGTGGCTTGCGGAAAGTGCCGGATTGCCTTCGGTGACTGCGAAGAAGCCGATGAGCTGTGGAGTCGTCCTCGCGGCACCGTTGGTGGTGCTGGTGTTGTTGTTGTGGCGACGGCGCGCCGCCCCTCTCCCCGGCCCTCTCCCCGCTGGCGCAGGGAGAGGGAGTACGTGATGAGTGCCCTTCTTCTCGCGATGGCGCTCGGTCAACTTCCCCTCGACGTTCCGGGGAGCTGGGGAGAACCGACTCGCGCCGTGTTTCTCGACGCGGCAGCGCGACCGATCCTCTCGGGGCTCAACGCGGTCAGCTTCGACGGACTGCCTCCAGCTTCCACCACGTTCACCTTCGACGGCGTGGTGCTCAAGATGCCCGCGCACGCGCTCTTCGGCCCGACCTCACTTCATCCCGCGTGGATCGCCGGAGTGCAGCTCGGCCCCGGAGTGGACTCTGCGCAGCGAGGCCGCTCACTCGGGCGCAACGTCACACTGCTCCCTCGTCAGCCGGGCAAGTCCTTCGGCGGAGTCGCGCGCATCGACGTGCTGCAGACTGGCGTCTACGCGGAGCATCGGCTTGCAGGCGGCACCACCTTCCAGGGCGCAGCGCGCTTCTTCGGAATTCCCTCTGCGGCAGGACTGATCATCAAGGGCTCGCTCCTCCTCGGCGACTACCAGGCGCGCGTGGTGCAACCGATTGGCAAGGGAGAGCTCCGGCTGCTCGCGCTCGGTGCCATCGACTCGGTGGCGTTGAGCGTCTCGGGAATTCCACTCGCCGCGCGCATGCAGGGACACCAGGTCGATCTGCGCTGGCGCAGCGACGACGTCGGCACCGTCGAGCTCGGTCTCGGCGGCAGCATCAGCAACATCGGCCTCACGCTCAACGGAGTCACCGCGAAGAACGCGATCGACGGCGAAGAGGACTCACTCACCGCGCGCGCGCAGACGCGTCTCGTGACTTCACCGAACACCATCCTCGCGCTCGGCGCTGACGTTGAGGTGCGGCGGCTGCTCCTCGCGCGCGGCACGAAGCTCCAGCTGCCTGATGGAACCACCGCGATCGACGGCACTCGCCGCGAGCTCGGCGTCGCAGTGATCAGCGGAGTCTTCGGAGAGATCCTGCTCACCGAAGGCGCATGGCGCACCACGCTCGGTCTGCGCGGAGACGTGTGGAAGCCCGCCGACGCGCCCGCGTACGCCACGGCGGATCCTCGAATCACCACCACGCGCACCATCGCCGAGCGAGGCTCACTCGATCTCGCCGCCGGAGTGATGCACCAGGCGCCTTCGTGGCTCGTCACCGTCCCTGTGCTCGAGTCCGCCGCGCTCCGTTACGGAGTGCAGGAATCCGCGCATGCCGACGCGCGCTTCACCTGGCGGCAATCGAAGTACGAGGCGCTCGAGGCGCGTGTGTTCGGCACCGCGCTGCTCCGGGCGCTCGAGCTCAGTCCCTTCGACGACAACTTCCTGCAGCTCGCCAATCTCACCGACGAAGACATCGCGAAGAAGCGCAGCAGCGGCTGGGCCGCGGGCGGCGAGCTCCGCTACCACGTGAACGTTCCGAAGCTCGGCTGGGGCGAGGTCAGCTACAGCTTTCAGCAGTCGTGGCGTCTTGCGACGATCACGCGCTACGGCCCCTACGGACTTCCCATCGGCGAAGCGCAGGCGTGGGTGCCCTGGCAGCACCAGCAGACTCACGCAGTGCGCGGCGCGTTCGGTCTGCAGCTGCCGCTCGATTGGAAGGTCGGGCTCGCGGTGACGGTGACCTCAGGACCTCCGCTCGTGGGTGGACTCTTCTCGCAGGAACAACGAGCGGGAACGGATCCGCAACGTGGCTCGCCGCGCTGGGTGCCGAAGGATCGTGATCAGGTGAGCTTCGCGGGTGCCTGGCTGCGCGCCGACGCGCGCGTGAGCAAGACGTGGCATCCGTCGCCGCTCGACGTGGAGCTCTTCCTCGACGTGCAGACGATCTCGATCTGGAGCCAGCCGACCGGCCTCAGCTACGGCACCGCGCCCGCGACCCTGGAGCAGCAGGCACGCGGAGAGCTCACGCTCACCACGAAGCTCGCCTCCTCACCGCT
>CBIHPJ010000651.1:0-5268 GCA_966211295.1 uncultured Myxococcales bacterium
CGCGGCTCCGCGTCAACGTCTCGCGCGCTCGCGAACGCGCGGGGGCGGCGGGCGACGTCATCTGCCTGCCGAGTCACGGCACCTGCTCGCCTTGACGATCGCCGGGGGTCACCGGCTGCTCATCGAACGCGCCATGAAGGCACGCTCCGTCCCGACAAGACGAGCGCGTGCGCACCGTCAGAAACGCGCCGATGGTGCGGAGGCTTGCGTCCTTGGTACGAGCGTCGGACTTTTCGCAAAACGAAGCCCTCGGAGCGTTGGGATTTCTCCCAAAACTCCGAGGGCGTTGAATGGTCGGGGCGACAGGATTTGAACCTGCGACCACTTGCACCCCAAGCAAGTGCGCTACCAGGCTGCGCTACGCCCCGAAACGACTGGGTTGAGACGGCGGGCCTTATGCCCGCCTGACCGAGATCGGTCAAGGCATCTCACTCGTCGTCGTCGTCATCTTCCTTACCGCTCTTGTCGACGATGCCTTCGTCCTCGTCTTCGGCGGAGAGCTCGTCCTCAGCGACGTAACCGTCGTTCAGATCGGCCTTCAGCACCTGGCTGGGGACGAACTTCACCACTCGACGGGCCGTGATCTCGATCGGTTGACCGCTCTGGGGGTTACGGCCCGGGCGCGCGCGCTTGTATCGGGGCTGAAAGTTCCCGAAGCCCGAGATCTTCACCTTGTCGCCGCGCTCCAGAGTCTCCTTGAGCGTGTCGAACACCAGCTCCACGAGCTCAGCTGACTCCTTCTTCGAGAAGCCCACCTTTTCGTAGACGCTCTCGATGATGTCTGCCTTGGTCATAGGAGTCGAAGCGTAGCTTTCGGCACGCTCAAGTCAACATACCGACATCACTATGGTTTTACGGCAGGCCGCAGACTTGGGTCTTCAGGCCCATCCGGAGGCTGAAAATCGGGCTTTTACGGGCTTTCTGCCGGGTTCAGGAGCGAAGCGCCCCACCCAGCCGCTTCCCCACCTCGGCGACGATCTTCTGGTGCGCTTCGGCGACCTCGGTGTCGGTGAGGGTGCGCTCGGGAGACCGGTAGCGAAGGGCGAACGCGAGGTTCTTCTTCCCTTCCCCGACCTGCGGCCCTGAGTACACGTCGAAGGGTTCGACCTGATCCACGAGCGGCTGGCCGACTTCGAGGATCACGTTCCGCACGTTCTCCGCGGGGAGGTCGGTCGGCACCACCACCGCGAGGTCGCGCAGAACCGAAGGGAAGCGCGAGAGCGGCGTGGCCTGGGGCACGAGCTTCGATTCCGCGAGTAGCGCGTTGGCGTCGAGTTGGAAGAGGAAGATGCCGCCCGGGGCATCGAGCCGCTTCTGCGCACGCGGGTGCAACTCGCCCAGGGTGCCGAGCACTCGATCGCCGACCTTCACGGTGGCGGAAGCGCGCGGGTGGTACCAGGGCGACTCGAGCGGCTCGTACTTCGCGCCCGTGATGTGGAGTGACTCGAGCACCGCTTCGACCGCGGCCTTCGCGTCGTAGAAGTCAGCGGCGCTCTGTCCGCCGGTCCAGGTGCGTGCGCCATCGCGCAGGCCCCAGAGCGCGCCGCTCAGCTCCAGCACTTCGGAGGCGACGGGCTTGCCCTTCTCTCCTCCGCCCTCATGGGGACGGTAGCTGCGGGCGAGCTCGTAGAAGCGAACCCCCTGCGCCTGGTGACGGGCGGAGCGCGCGACGTTGGGCACGAGGCTGGCGAAGAGCGTGGTGCGCATCACCGACTGCTCCACGGAGAGCGGGTTCGCCACCGCGATGGCGCCCTTCTCTGCCTGGAACGCCGCGAGCTCGGCCGGCGCGACGAAGGAGTAGTTCACCACTTCGTCGAAGCCGATCCCCGCGAGCGCGGAACGCAGGCGACGCTCAGCAGTCACCCAGGGACGCTCGGGCTCGAGGGCGCTCAGGCCACGAGGGAGCGCGTTGGGGATCGCGTCGAAGCCGCGAATGCGCGCGATCTCTTCGATCAGATCCTCTTCGATGGACACGTCCACGCGCGCCATCGGCACTTCCCACGCATCTCCGGTCTTCTTGAAGCCGAGCGAGGTGAGGATCTTCTCGCACTCGGCCGCGGGCACGGACACGCCGAGCACTTCAGCGACTCGCTCGGTGCGGAGCTTCACGGTCCGCGCGATCTTCTTGTTCGGGTACGTGTCGACGCGGCCCTTGAGCACGGTGCCTCCGCCGACCTCGACGATCAGCGCAGCGGCGCGATCGATCACCTCGAGCACCGCGGAGACATCGGTGCCGCGCTCGAAGCGATGCGACGACTCGGTGTGCAGCGCGTGGCGCTTGGAGGAACGACGAACGGTCGCAGGCTGGAAGGTCGCGCACTCGAGGAGCACGCGGGTAGTCTTCTCGGTCACTTCGCTCGAGGCGCCGCCCATCACTCCGGCGATCACCAGCGGAGACTTCTCGTCGCAGATGAGCAGGTCTTCGGCGTTGAGGGTGCGGTCCTTGTCGTCGAGGGTCTTGAGCTTCTCGCCGCCCTTCGCGGTGCGCACCACGATCTGCGCGCCGCCGATGCGATCGAGATCGAACGCGTGCAGCGGCTGCCCGGACTCGAGCATCACGTAGTTGGTGACGTCGACGAGGTTGTTGATGCCGCGCATGCCGCAAGCCTTGAGGCGCTCCTGCATCCACGCGGGAGACGGCTTCACGGTGACGCCCTCGATCACGCGGCCGACGTAGCGCCAGCAGCGCTCGGGATCGTCGATGCGGATCTGCACCTTGGTGGACGCGTCGGTGGACGACTCGTTGAGCTTCGCCTCGGGCTTCTTGAGCGCGACGCCGGTGAGCGTGGCCACTTCGCGCGCGATGCCCAGGTGCGAGAGCGCGTCGCTGCGATTCGGAGTGACGTTCACCTCGAAGATCACGTCGTCGAGGCCGAGGGCCTGCGCGATGGGCGTGCCCACCTTCAGCGACGGATCGAGGATCAGCAGGCCGTGCTCGCCCTCGGGCAGGCCGAGTTCCTTCGCGCTGCAGAGCATTCCGCTCGAATCGACGCCGCGCATCTGCGCCTTGCCGATCTTCATACCGCCGGGCAGCTCGGTGCCGACGGTGGCGAGCGGGATCTTGTCTCCGACCTTGTAGTTCTTCGCGCCGCACACCACCTGCAGCGGCGTGCCGCTCCCATCGTCGATCTTCGTGACGGAGAGCTTGTCGGCGTTCGGGTGTTTTTCGGAGGCGAGGATCTGAGCGACGATCACTCCGCGCACGGCGTCACCGGGGCGCGAGATGCCTTCGATCTCGAGCCCAGCCATCGTGAGCTTCTTCGCGAGCTCGTCGACCGAGGAAGGAAGCGCGACGTAATCCGCCAGCCACTTGAGAGAGAGCTTCATGATCTTTCCTCTTTCACGCTTCGATTGTCGTGATCACCGTCGCACTCGCTGACCCTTGGTGAAGCGTTGAGCGTCAGCTCGTCGACGGCATCACGCCAATCGAAGCTGTTAGAACTGCGCGACGAAGCGGTAGTCGTTCTCGAACATGGTGCGCAGATCGTCGATGCCGTACCGGAGCATCGCGAGCCGCTCGACGCCCATGCCGAAGGCGAAGCCGGTGACCTGCGAGGGATCGTAGCCAGCGTGGCGGAAGACGTTCGGGTGCACCATTCCGCTCCCGAGCACCTCGAGCCAACCGGTCTGCTTGCACACGCGGCAGCCCTTGCCTGCGCAGAACACGCAAGAGACATCGACCTCGGCCGACGGCTCGGTGAAAGGGAAGAAGCTGGGGCGGAAACGCGTCTTCGACTTCGCTCCGAAGAACGCTTTGGCGAACGCGTCGAGCGTGCCCTTGAGCTCAGCGAAGGTGACCTTGGTATCCACCAGGAGACCTTCCACCTGGTGGAACATCGGCGTGTGCGTCTGGTCGCTGTCCTTGCGGTACACGCGGCCCGGCATCACGGCGCGTACGGGCGGCTTCTGCGCGAGCATGGTGCGGATCTGCACGGGCGAAGTGTGCGTGCGAAGCACCACGGGGTTCGCGTGAGAGAAGCCGGCGTGGAGCGTTCCTCCGTCCACGTAGAAGGTGTCCTGCATGTCGCGCGCGGGATGATCGGCCGGCACGTTGAGTGCCTCGAAGTTGTACCAATCGAGCTCGATCTCGGGCCCCTGCTCCACCACGAAGCCGAGGCGCGCGAACACGGCGCAGATGTCTTCGAGGGTCTGCGAGACGGGATGACGGTGACCGCCGGTACGTCCGCGGCCAGGCAACGTCACGTCGAGACGCGCGCCTTTGAGCTCGGCCTCGAGGGCCTGCTCCTGCACGCGCACCAGCGCGGCGGAGATCTTCGTCTCGAGCTCGGCCTTCACCGTGTTGGCTTTAGCGCCCAGCTCCTTGCGCTCGTCGGGGCTGAGCTTGCCCATGCCGCTCAAGATGCCGGCGAGCTCGCCCTTCTTGCCGAGGTACTTCACGCGGAGCGCTTCGACCGCATCCACTCCGACGGCAGAGTCCAGCTCACGGTTCGCAGCGTCAGAGATCGTCTTCAGTTTCTCGATCATGTTCGCCTCCAGAAACGAAAACGGGGTCGCCCTTTTCAGAGCGACCCCGCGTTACTTCAGTACCTGCGAGCCGCTCTCAGCCCGTTTTCAGGGGCTGAAGCGAGCTTCAGCCAGCCTTCGCGATCTGGGCGACCGCGCCAAACCCAGCCGGGTCGTGCACGGCGAGATCCGCGAGGATCTTGCGATCGATCGAGACCTTCGCCTTGGCGAGGCCAGCGATCAGCTTGGAGTACGACAGGCCGACCGCGCGGGCCGCCGCGTTGATGCGGACGATCCACAGCGAGCGGAAGTCGCGCTTCCTGCGCTGACGATCGCGCGAGGCGTAATCGAGCGCGCGCTCGACGGCCTGGTTCGCACGGCGGTAGCAGTTCTTGCGGCGGCCGCGGAAACCCTTGGCCAACTTCAGGATTGAATTACGACGGCGGCGGGCTTTTACGCCCTTCTTGACGCGCATTGGATGTCTCTCTCGTGTCTCTTGATGTTGCGGTGAAGAAGATCAGTTCGCCCCGTAGGGGAACATCTCCTTGATGACCTTCTTCGCGTCCATCTTGTCGAGGTGCGAAGTGCCGCGATTGCGGCGACGCTGATCCATGGACTTGGCGTGGGTGAAGAGGTGCTTGGCGAAGGCCTTGGCGTGCTTGACCTTGCCGTTCTTCTTCACCTGGAAGCGCTTCTTCGCGCCACTCCGGGTCTTGAGTTTGGGCATGACGTTGAAACTCCTAGAAAGCTGCGAAAGGGCGGCCGACATACGGTGTCGCACACCGAGTGTCAACCCTGCGTAGC
>CBIHPJ010000652.1:0-5251 GCA_966211295.1 uncultured Myxococcales bacterium
GGGTGGGAACTCCTGACTCCCGGCGGTGACATCGGCGGGGGAGGCTGTGACACAATGCGGCGGAATGTCTGAAGAGTTGGATGACCGCGCCCGTGACGTGCTTCGGGCCGTCGTACAGGAGTTCATCTCCTCGGGTGACCCCGTCGGCAGCCAACAGCTGACCCGCCGGGGTGAGTTCGAGGTGTCTCCGGCGACGATGCGCAACGTCCTCTCGGACCTCGAATCGCTCGGCTACCTCGAGAAGCCGCACACCTCCGCGGGCCGAATTCCCACGAACCAGGGCTACCGGTTCTTCGTCGACTCCCTCCTGCAACTGAAGTCGCCGTCTCCCGCTGATCAGCAGCTGATCGAAGCGGGACTGTCGATGACCAGCGGCGTGGAGGAGCGCTTGCAGGAAGCCGGCAAGGTGCTGCACCAACTCTCTCATCACGCAGGTGTCGTGCTGATCCCCCGGCCTTCAGCGGGCACGCTGCAGCGCATCGAATTCGTGCGGCTCGCGGAAGATCGCGCGCTCGCGATTCTGGTGGGGCAGGGCGGCCAGGTGCAGAACAAGCTGGTGATGCTCGAGAGCCCGGTCACCACCGAGGAGCTGATTCGTTCGAGCAATTACTTGAACGAGCTCCTGCGCAGCGCGGCCACCATCGAAGACGTGCGCAGCCGCATCCTCCAGGAGCTGGAGAACCAGCGCACCCAGTACGACGAGGTCGTCGCGCGCGCGCTCAAGCTGGGAGCAGCCGCCACCGACGTCTCCTCCGCGGAGCGCGTGGTGATCGAAGGCACCGGCAGCTTCCTCGAGAGCCCCGAGTTCGCCGAAGACGTGCGCCGCATGCGCGCGTTGTTCAGGGCGCTCGACGAGAAGCACAAGCTGCTCTCCTTGCTCGATCGCGTGCAGCGCGCCCGGGAGATGCAGATCTTCATCGGAGCCGAGAGCGAGTTCGGCAGCCAGGGCGACGTGACGGTGATTGCGAGTCCTTATGGGACCGACGAGCAGGTGCTGGGGACCGTCGGGGTCATCGGCCCCACACGGCTCGACTATCAGCGCGTGATTCCGCTCGTGAACTTCACCGCCCGGGTACTCTCGCGCGTACTCAAGAGTGAGTGATTCCTCCGAGCGAGCGCATCAAAAAAGGAGACCGGGTGAGCAAGGTAGTCATCGAGCTGGGAGAGCTGATCTCTCAAGACCCGCGCTCCGAGCGTCGCCGCGGGAAGATCGACGGAGTGGAAGTCGAGCTCCGGGTCGTGAAGGAAGGCACCGCGGTCGACGTGCCCACCTTCCTCGCTCGCATCGATGCGCTCAACCAGCTCGATCATCCTTCGCTGCGAATGGTGCGCAGTGGCGTGGTGCTGCCTGATGGCCGCCCCGCCGCGGTGATGTCCCTGGTGCCGTGGACTCCGCTTCATCGCAGCGCGCGCCAGCCAGTGGAGGCGCTGATCGCGCTCGGGACGGAGGTCGCCGACGCGCTCGCCACCCTGCATCAGTCGGGACACTTCCTCGGATCGATCAGCCCCGCCGATCTCTATCCGGGTTCTCCGGCGATCCTCGACGCGTCGTTGTTGGGACTCGCTCCTGCGGACGCCACACCCGAGCACGACGTGCGCATGCTCGCGCAGGTGCTGCTGGCGGCGGGCTCCGGATCGAAGGATGCGAGTCCCTTCGAGGCGGCGCTTCAACGCGCGATCGCCGAGAAGGCCTCCGCGGCTGATCTGCAGAAGACCCTCGATGCGATGCGAGTGCGGGCGCAGGCGCGCACCGTCTCGGGCAAGCACCCGATCGTCGAGGTCGAGGTGGTGGAACCGCAGCTCGAGGGCCACACCCTCTCCGCCTGGAAGATCGAGAAGGTGCTCGGTGAAGGCGCGATGGCGAAGGTCTACCTCGCCACCGACACGCGCAACGGCGAGAAGGCCGCGGTGAAGGTGCTCAAGCAGGAGCACGTGCTCGAACCCGAATACATCCACCGCTTCGTTCAGGAAGTGCAGGCGGTCAACGCGATCGAGAACCAGCACATCGTGGGCGTCTCGCACTTCGGTGACGAGGCGCTGCCTGACGGGAAGCGCTGCGTGTACTGCGTGATGGAGCTGCTCCACGGCAACGCGCTCGCCGAAGCGATCAACCTGGGGCCCTTCGCGGTGAAGCGCACGGTGACCATCGGTCAGCAGGCGGCGCGCGCGCTCCACGCGGCGCACGAGGTCGGCGTGGTGCACCGCGACGTGAAGCCCGAGAACATCTTCCTCACCACGCGCAATGGTGAGCCCGACTTCGTGAAGCTGCTCGACTTCGGCGTCGCGAAGCTGCTCAAGCCGATCGGTGATCTGAAGCTCGTGGGCACCAAGGCGGGCATCGTGGTCGGCACGCCCGAGTACATGGCGCCCGAGCAGGCGATGGGCGGCAAGGCCGACGCGCGCGTCGACGTCTACGCGGTGGGGCTGGTGATGTACGAGCTGCTCGCGGGCGTGCAGCCGTTCATCGCGGACAACTTCGGCAAGCTGGTGATCGAGATCACCCAGAGTCCGGTACCGCCGCTGCCCCCGAAAACCCCCGGAGGTGAGCCGATTCCCCCGGGACTCGCGCAGGTGGTGTTGAGGTGTCTGGAGAAAGATCCGGATGCCCGCTTCCCGTCGGCCGCGGCGCTCGCGGATGCTCTCGAGCCGTTCATGGGGAAGGGCGCTGCACGCGCAGCTGCATCGAAGCCGGTGGAGATCGACGAGGCCGAGCTCGCGGCGGCGGTGCGTCCATCACGAGCGCCCCTGATCGCGGCGATTGTCGTGGTGCTCGTGCTCGCGGCCGCGGTGGCCTGGACGTTCATCTCTCCGCCCGGTGAAGCGTCCGAGACCGCGACTGGAACAAAGGTGACGGAGCCTGTGCCCGCACCCGCACCGACGCCGACTGCTCCGGTTGCTCCGGTTGATCCGAAACCGGATCCTGCGCAGGTCGCGCCTCCGCCTGATGTTCCCAAGAACGTCTGGCTCGAGCTGAAGACGAAGCCCGTGGGTGCGCAGGTGAAGCGCGGGGACGAGATTCTCGGAGTGACTCCGCTGCGACTCGAGGTCACGCGCGCGGAGAAGGCGTCGCTCTCGTTCGCGCTCGCGAATTACGTCGATGAGACGCGCGAGGTCGCGCTCACCGAAGACCTCGCGCTCTCGGTGGATCTGAAGCCCGCGCCGCAGACCAAGGCGAAGGCGCCGGTGCCGAAGAAGAAGAAGCCGATCGCGAAGAAGCGGTGACTCCCTCTCCCTGCGCCAGCGGGGAGAGGGGCAGGGGAGTGTGCCCAGCATGGGCGTGGATAGGAGGTGAAAGTCCTCTGGGAAGGAGGCCGTACCAACCCACATGAACCGCAAGGCGGCCGGTAGGGCGCTGAAAGAAGCGGGTAGTGAAACTGCGAGTCGACGAACAGGAAACGCGCCGCCCATCACGGAGCGTGGCGGATACGAGGCACGACGGTCGAGGAAGCGGGCTCCCAACCGCGAATCTCTGACGGCCAAAGACCGAGGAGTACATCGTGTACATCCGACGACTGCGCAGCGAAATCCACGAGCCCTTACCTGGGGAGAACTCGCCTCACGCCTGAAAGGGCGACGAACCGCCGAGAGAAGGCGGGTCGGAGCGAGGAGTCAGCAGAGGCCATAGGAGCTGCGAACAAGAAGACGGCAGGGATGGCGACCCGCCTACCGGAAGCCGCAGGCTCAGGGAGCAGCGAAGGGCTGAACGATGACGAGGGCGAGACGAACGTGAACCTCAGAAGCGACGGGCACCAGAAGACCGCGCAACAAGCGGAGCTCCCGTTGGGGGGTAGGGGTGAAGCCCCGAGAGACCAACGAAGCGGTGAATCGCAGACGGCGGGAAACGGAAACGAGCGCTCAGGAAGCGACCACCTGATGGAGTTGGTGGTGGAGCAGCGAAACGTTGAGAAGGCGATGAAGCGGGTGATGCAGAACAAGGGAAGCCCTGGAGTCGACGGGATGACCGTCGACGAACTGCCGATGCATCTGGCGAAAGAATGGAGCGCAGTCCGAGCGCAGCTGCTCGACGGGCGCTACCAGCCGAAGCCGGTGCGGGAAGTGGAGATACCGAAGAGAGACGGAGGAGTCCGAAAGCTTGGGATTCCTACGGTGCTCGACCGGCTAATCCAGCAGAGCATCCTGCAAGTACTACAGCCGAGGTTCGACCCGACCTTCTCGCAACACAGCCACGGTTTCCGGCCGGGGCGCAGCACGCACGGCGCCGTGTGTGAAGCGCAGCAGTACATCCAGCAGGGAAAGCGGGTGGTGGTGGACGTGGACCTCGAGAAGTTTTTCGACCGCGTGAACCACGACGTGTTGATGGGAAGGCTGGGAAAACGAATCAAGGACGAGAGGATGCTGGGCCTCACCCGTCGCTACCTCGAAGCGGGCATCATGACGAACGGGGTGAGCACGGAGAAGCACGAGGGAACACCGCAAGGTGGCCCCCTGTCGCCGCTGCTGGCGAACGTGCTCCTCGATGAAGTCGACAAGGAGCTGGAGAGGAGAGGACTCTCCTTCGTGCGCTACGCAGACGACTTGAATGTTTATGTCGGCTCGTGGCGAGCAGGTGCGGACGCGATGCAGCTGCTTCGGCAGCTGTACGCGCGGCTCCGGCTCCGAATCAACGAGGGAAAGAGTGCAGTGGACCGCCCGTGGAACAGGAAGTTTCTCGGGTACAGCTTCTGGGTGGCGCCCATGCAGACCATCAAGCGCCGAGTCGCACCGCAGGCCCTTGAGGCGATGAAGAACCGGGTCCGAGAAATTACGGCCCGGAACGGCGGACGAAGCATGAAGACGGTCTACGGAGAGCTGAGCGAGTACCTCACCGGATGGAAGCAACACTTCCAACTGGCGAACACGCCCAAGGTCTTCCGTGAGCTGGATTCGTGGATTCGGCGCCGGCTACGGCAAGTGCAGCTGAAACAGTGGAAGCGGGGTAAGTCCACGTATCGCGCGTTGCGTCGGCTCGGAGCTAGCGACGTGCTCGCACGGCATGTGGCATCAAGAACGCGACACTGGTGGCGCTCCTCAGCCACCCTGCTGCACGCCGTGCTCACCGCCAGCTACCTCGCACGACAAGGGGTCCCGCAACTTGGAACCTCCTGACCTCAAGTCATCGAACCGCCGGATACGGACCCGTACGTCCGGTGGTGTGGGAGGGGACTGGCGGTCGTTCACGCCAGCCCCTATCCCGATGAGGGGCGGAGTCCGCCACAGCGACAGACGAGGCGCTGTAGGCGCAGAGCGGACA
>CBIHPJ010000653.1:0-5242 GCA_966211295.1 uncultured Myxococcales bacterium
GTGGTGAACATCGACATCGTGATCAACAAGGGCAACATCAAGGTGCTGCCCGACATGCTCGAGCTCTTCATCTCGTGGGGCGTGCGCGAGTTCGATCTGCTCCAGGTGGTGCCCTTCGGCCGCGCGTTCACCGAGGGCCGCACCACCCTCTTCTACGACTTGAAGGAGATGCGCCCCTACCTCCTCAAGGCGCTCGAGATCAGCCGGCGCCCTGACATGCACATGTGGTTCAACCGCTTTCCGCCCCAGCACCTCGAAGGCTACGAGCACCTGATCCAGGATCCCTACAAGCTCAACGACGAGGTGCGCGGCCGGAAGGAAGAGTTCGCGGGCCTGCTGGAGACCGGCGTCGACATCGACTGCCGCGATCCGGAGCGCTGTCAGTACTGCTACCTCGAGCCCCTCTGCGACACCCTCTACGATCTGCGTGACGCCGTCACCGCCGAGAAGTTCGACCGCGTGCGCGTCGACACCGAGTGGGAGGCGAAGCAGGCCCCCGTGTTCGGTGGAGATCCCGCCAGCCGCGCCCGCGCCGACGATCGCCGCAACGCACTGTTCGCGAAGCTGAAGGCCGAAGGAAAGGTGATCAACTCCCCCGAAGACGCGTTCCTCCCCGTGAGTGCGCCCGTGGAGCTGGCCCGCCGCTCGGGCGTGAAGCGCCTCTGGATCAAGGCGCCCAACCTCTCCCGCGCCCGCGAGCTGCTCCGCTCCTGGACGCTGCCCCTCGAGCTCGAGCTGGAGCTCGACGATCCGGGCGAGGTGCTGGCGGTCGGTGAGCAGCTCGACGGCCGGAAGATCGCGCGCGTCTTCGCGCGCACCACGGCCCAGGCGCAGGCGCTCCTCGAAGGCACCGCGAGCTACGAGGTGGTGGTCGAGCTCAACCAGGAGACCGCGGGCTGGCTCTCCTCGCTCACCCTCGCGCCCCCGCGGCTGATCGTCCGCCAGCCCACCTGGGACCGGCTCACCGACTCGCAGACCCACGACGTCGAGCTGGGCGAGTTCTTCTCCACGCTGCGCGCGCCAATCCCCGCCGAGGGCGTGCCCGCCTGCATCACCCCGCACACCCGCAGCGATCCTTCCACCCTCGACACCGCGATGATGACCGCGGAGGGGCGCCTCGAGGCCTTCCGCTTCACCAAGCGCTACATCCTCGACCACTACTTCACCAAGAGCCTGCGCTGCGCGGAGTGCGTGCACGTCGACTCCTGCCGCGGTCTCCACGTCAACTACGTGCGCGCGCACGGCTACGGCGTGATGAAGCCCGTCATCGCTGGACTCCCTGAGAAGGTCGGATGAGTCGGGTCCTCGTCGTCCACCCACCGGTCTCGGTGGCGAAGGACTTCATCGACTATCCGTATTTCTCCGATCTGGGAGCGGTGCAGCTCGCCGCGGTGCTGCGCCAGCACGGCCACCAGGTCAGCCTCGTCGACGCCTTCGCGCTCGAACATGCTTCGCTTACCTGGGTCGACGATCGCGCCCTGCTCGGCGCGCCGGTCGAGGACGTGCTCGAGAAGGCCAACGCCGCGGGCCCGGTCGATGCGGTGATCGTCACGTTCTCTCCTTTCCATCGCCCGCCGGCGCGAGATCCGCTGCTGGGTGAGGTGCTCGCCGCGCTCGTCGGCAAGGCGCCGCTGCTGCTGGTCGACGCGTATCAATCGGGCCAGCACTACGTCGACGCCGAGGGGAAAGACGTGCTCGGCGCCTACCCAGAGGTGTCCGCCTGGGTGAAGTACGAGGCCGAGACCACGGTGCCGAAGCTTCTCGAGAAGCTGGCCCGCGGAGAGCTGATCGCCGGCATGCACCGCGGGGAGACGGCAGAGCTGGAGGCGCTCCCCATTCCCGCGTGGGACTTGATCGATCTCCACGCCGCCGACGCCTTCCGCGCGCGCGTGGTGCAGCACCTCGGCCGCGGCGGCTGGGCCTTCCCCATCGACGGCCGCACCCTGCCCCTCGTCACCAGCCGAGGCTGCCCGTATTCCTGCGTGCACTGCAGCTCGAACCCCGATCGCCTGCCCGGAACCCCGAAGGTGCAGCGCCGCCTCTCGGCACCGAAGCTGCGCGCTTATCTCGAGACCCTGGTGCGCACCCACGGGGCCACCCGCCTCGAGGTGCTCGACGAGCTGCTCAACGTCGATGAGAAACACTTCGATGGTTTTCTCGCGCTGGTCGCAGAGCTGAAGGTTCGCTTCGACGTGCCCAACGGCCTGCGCGCCGACGGGCTCGAAGACCGCCACTTCGGAATGATGAAGCCCTTCGTCACCACCGTGAGCGTCTCCGCCGAGAGCGGCGTGCAACGCGTGGTGAACGAGGTGGTGAAGAAGAAGCTCGACCTCGCGCGCATCACCGCCGCCGCGAAGTCAGCGCACGCGGCGGGCGTTCCGCTCCTCATCCACTTCATCATCGGCATGCCCGGCGAGACCGCCGAGGAGATCAACGGAACCCTCGCCTGGGCGATGGAGCTCTACGACGAGTACGGCGCCTGGCCCGCGGTGCAGTTCGCCACTCCGTTGCCGGGCACCCAGCTCGCGCGCGGCCGCACCCTGCCGCAGGTGGCCGACTGGGGGCCAGCGTTCCAGCGCGCGCCCAGCCAGCCGGGAGCGATGGTGCCCCCCGAGGAGCTGCTCCGCTTCAAGTGGACCTTCGACCAGCGGCTCCAGAACTCGACCGGGCCCAAGAAGGTCATCCTCAACCTCACCTACGTCTGCAACAACCACTGCACCTTCTGCGCGGTGGGCACCCGCACCCAGCTGCACGGGCACCCGGAGCGACAGCGTGAGCACCTCGAGCGGCACCGCGCGCAGGGCGTGACCATGCTCGACATCGACGGCGGTGAGCCGACGCTGCACCCCGAGCTGATCACCCTGGTGCGCTACGCCCGCCACCTCGGCTACCGGAAGGTGAACGTCACCACCAACGGCCGCCTGCTCGCGTACGACGACTTCGCCAGCCGACTGGTGCGCAGCGGCCTGACCACGTTGCTCTTCTCGGTGCACGGGCCTGACGCCCAGAGTCACGCGCAGCAGGTCGGCGTGGCCGAGGCGTTCGAGCAGACCACCGCCGGCATCCGCAACGCGCTCAAGCACAAGCCGAAGAACGTCGACCTCGGCCTCAACATCACGCTCACCCGCAGCAACACCGAGAAGCTGCCCGCCGTGGCGCAGCTCGCGTGGGACCTGGGCCTGAAGTGGATGAACATTCAGTTCCTCACGCCCTTTGGCCGCGCCACCGTGGGCCACGCTCCCGACACCGAGCGCGCCGCCGCGGTCACGCGCGGGGTGATCGACGCCTGGAAAGATCGCATGAAGTTCCAGGTCATCAACCTGCCCTTCTGTTTCATGCGCGGGTACGAGCAGTACCTGATGGGCGATCTCGCGAAGCTCGAGCGCCACATGATCTTCGTGAACAACGAAGAGGTGAACCTCTCGAAGTACCTCGCCGAGCGCCGCGTGAAGAAGCCCGTCTGCGCGACCTGCCCTCACGCCGTGTTCTGCGGCGGCTTCTATGAGCTCGAGAAGGTGCCCGAGCCGCCGTGGATCTTCGACGAGGCCGACGCAGCGACCTCGCCTCTGAGCTGAGCTGCCTGCGCTGAGCTGACTGCCAGCTCAGCGCAGGGTCATCAGGACTACAGGTTGCTGAGCTGCACCGTGTACTGCGCGCAGGTCGGAGAGCCGCTCGTCCGACGCACGCGCACCACCCACTGTGAGTAGCGCGGCGTGTTGTCAGTGCAGGTGCCGAAGGACAGGCAGCTGTTCGGGTTGGAGGGGAAACTCATCTCGACCGTGTTGACGTTGGTGCCGCACCAAACCCCAGAGCCACAGCTGTTCTCGATGGTCAGGATGAACTGACCACTGGCGTTGTTCGTGAGGTCGATCTTCGGGTGGTAGTAGTTGCCGACGCCCGGGACGCCCGAGAAGTTGACGATGAAGTAGTCGTCGCCGTTCACGTCGACGTAGCCGCTGACGTTGACCGTACTGCCGGGCACGACGGTGACGGTCTTGTTGCCCGCGGTCCCGCAGGTGTTCGGCATGCCGTCGCTGATCACAGGGTTGATGTCGACCTGACCGTCGCAGTTGTTGTCGAGGCCGTCGCAGATCTCTGTGCTGGGGGCGACGTTGCGGTTGCAGGCCAGCGCGCCGCCGGTGCAGGCGGTGGTGCCCGCGGAGCACACGCCCAACTGGCCCGTGTTGCAGCTCACTCCGCCGCCTGGGTTCCCGTTATCAGTCTGTCCGTTGCAGTCGTTGTCCAGGCCGTCGCAGACCTCGGCGCTGGGGTTGACGTTGCGGTTGCAGACGATCGCATTGGCGGTGCAGGCCGTGGTGCCGGCGGCGCAGACGCCTGACTGGCCCGTGGCGCAGGCGACGCCGCCGCCGGGGTTCGCTTCGTTGACCTGACCGTTGCAGTTGTTGTCGACGGCGTCACAGACCTCGGCCGAGGGCTGGACGTTCTGGTTGCACACCACCGCGCCGCCGTTGCAGGCCGTGGTGCCCGCGGAGCAGACGCCCTGGAGTCCGGTGTTGCAGGCCACGCCGCCTCCCGGGTTGCCGTCGTCGGCCGTGCCGTTGCAGTTGTTGTCGAGGCCGTCGCAGACCTCGGCGGACGACTGCACGAGCTGAGCGCAGCTGATCGCTCCGTTGCTGCAGACGGTGGCGCCCGCCGCGCAGACACCCAGCAGACCCGTGTTGCAGGAGACGCCGCCTCCCGGGTTGCCGTTGTCCACCGATCCGTTGCAGTCGTTGTCGCGGCCGTCGCAGACCTCGGCGCTGGGAGCGACGTTGCGGTTGCAGACGATCGCGTTGTTGCTGCACGCCGTGGTGCCCGCCGAGCAGACGCCCGACTGGCCCGTGTTGCAGTTGACGCCGCCGCCGGGGTTGCCGTTGTTCACGGTGCCATCACAGTCGTTGTCCACCGCGTCGCAGACTTCAGCGGAGGGCTGCACGTTCTGGTTGCACACCACCGCGCCGGACGTGCACGCCGTGGTACCCGCGGAGCAGACACCCAGGTTACCGGTGTTGCAGCTGACGCCACCGCCCGGGTTGCCGTCGTCCGGCGTGCCGTTGCAGTTGTTGTCGAGGCCATCGCAGAGCTCGGCAGACGGCTGCACGTTCTGCGTGCAGGCGATCGCGCCGCTGCTGCACACCGTGGTGCCAGCCGCGCAGACGCCGGAGTTGCCGGTGTTGCACGCGACGCCGCCGCCCGGATTGCCGTCGTCCGTCGTGCCGTCGCAGTTGTTGTCGAGGCCATC
>CBIHPJ010000654.1:0-5236 GCA_966211295.1 uncultured Myxococcales bacterium
GGCGCCGACGGGCTCACGCTGAGCTCGCCCTGGCCCGACTGCAAGCCGTGCCGCGCGGGACGACTCGAGCTGGTCGCGCCCTCGGTACGCAGCGGCGCGCCGACCGTCGATGTGTTGTGCCGTACGAATGAGCTGCACGCCTTCCGCGTGGTGGGGAGCGTGGCGCTCACGCAGTTCGAGAGCTGCATCACCGAGCCACTCGAGCCGTCGATCGAGCTGCAGCAGCTCGTCGATGCGAGCGATGGCGGCGTGGTGAGCTGGAACAGCCAGGCGGGGATCCTGCTCGGAGGGAAATCGGGCGAGCTGTGGAACGGCGACTCACTCACCACGTTGCAACCCCTCTTCCTCGACCGCGTACCGCTCGACGTCGCGCCCGCCAGCACCGGAGCGACGAGCTCGGTCGCGGTGATCACCGACCAGTATCTCGCGGTGCAACAGACTCCAGAGACGTTGCTCCCCAACGAGCGCATCAACGGCTTCCGTCGCCTCGCCGCCGCCGACCTCGAGGACTCGAAGCTGATGGGGTTCGTCCACGGCGTGAACGGCTGGGCGATCACCGACCAGGGCGAGTTGATCGGCGTGAGCATCGATGGCGGGAGTCCTCCGCGGGTGGTGCATGGACCGCAGCTGGTCACCGCGAACGACGAGCCCATTCGCTCCACCATCGGCGGCGAGGGGTACATCGGAGACGATGGCGGTCTGCGGGCGTTCTTCATCGCCGCTGATGACAGCCTCTACTTCGCGCCGAAGCCGGAGAATCCCGAGGAAGACGTGCTGGTGCCGGTGCTCACGCCTGAGCCCTCGGTGCCGATTCGCAGCCTCGCGCTCGAGCGCACTCCGTTGGGCACGAATGGCATCGACGCTGCGCGCGGGTACCTCGTCACCTCGCGCAACCTCTACTCGTGGGAGCTCTCGGGAGATCCCGCGCGCTGGTCGTCGACGCCGTTGCTGCTGAGCGCGGGTGAGCCGGTGGAGGTGTGGTTCGACTCGGCGCGCAGCGCGCTGGGGCGCGTGGGCTATCGCGACGGACAGATCTTCTCCCTGCCCGGTGGATACCCGCTCGCGGAGCCGTTGCCCGCAGGCCAGGTGATCGACTTCGAGAACCTCGGTGGCTGGCCGGTGGCGTACGCGACCACGGGGCTCTTCATCGCCGGGTGGGATCAAGTCGACGGCAAGCTGCAGAACCGTTTTCCCAATGGCGTGAACAAGCCGATGACCTGGCGCGAGGTGAAGATCGCGGGGGCCAATCCCACGCCGTGGATGCATCCTCCGCTCGGTGCCGAGGGCGGGAAGCTCTTCGTCGCCGAAGATCCAAAAGACGGCGGAACGCAGCAGTACCGGCTACTCATCTTCAATGAACACGAGGTGCGCCAGGTGGCGCACCATCTCCGCCGCGCGTCGAAGTGAAGCTCCTCTCTCTCACCTACGAACGATTCAGGAATCTCGAAGCGGTCTCGCTCGAGCCGTCGACGCACGCCACCATCGCGGTCGGCGAGAACGGCCAGGGAAAGACGAACCTGCTCGAGGGGCTCTATCTGCTCGCGACGCTCAAGCCGCTGCGCGCGAACAAGCTCTCGGAGCTGATTCGTTTCGGAGCTCCGAGCGCGAAGGTGACAGGGCGCTTTCTGATCGCCGGCGCAGAGCGGGAGATCGCCGTCGAGGTGATCCCCGGAGGACGCACCGCGTTCGTCGATGGGAAACGCGCGCAGGCGCTCGACGCGTACTTCGGCGGCGTCTCGGTGGTGGCCTTCACGCCTGATGATCTCTCCGTGGTGAAGGGCGGGCCCGATGGGCGTCGCGCCTTCCTCGATCGCAGCGTGTTCAACTTCGTGCCCGCCTTCCTCGATGAGAGCCGCGAGTACGGGCGCGCGCTGAAGAGCAGGAACAAGCTGCTCAAGGATCGCGCGCCGATGAGTCATCTGCAGGCGTGGGACGCGACGCTCGCGCGATTGGGTGCGCGCATCTGGGCACGCCGTCGCTCGCTGATGGCGGTGTTGGTGGAGCGAGCGCGCGCCGCGTTTCAACGCATCGGCCGCTCTCCCCTCGAGGCGCAGTGGGGCTACGAGCCCGCGCACCTGGGTGAAGGACTCGCCTTCGCCACCGCGTCCGAAGCAGAGCTCGCGGAGCGCATGCTGGCTCGCCTCGATGCGCGGCTGACTCGCGACGTGGAGCGCGGCTTCACCTCGGTCGGTCCCCACGCTGACGATCTCGACATCACGCTCGGTGAGAAGCCGGCGCGTGCCTTCGCGAGCCAGGGGCAGAGCCGCGCGCTGGTGCTCGCGTGGAAGGTGGCGGAGATCGAAAACCTGCAGGCGCAAAACGGGTTCCTCCCGCTCCTGCTCCTCGACGACGTCTCCAGTGAGCTGGACCCCGAGAGAAACGCGTTTCTGATGGGCTACCTCGCCGACTCCGGGGCCCAGACGTTGCTCACCACGACCGATGCCGCGCTGGTCGCGCGCGCCGCGGGTGCAGACACGAAGTGGTACCGAGTTCACGCAGGTAAGGTCGAACTCAAAGCGCCCTGACGCATTCCTTTCGCGGGCAACTCGCCCCGCGAGGAGCGCAGGCCGGACCAGCGCAGCTGGTCCACTGAAGCTGAAGCGCAGCGCAAGATTCGCTGGCCGGAGCGACCAAGAAGGAAGAGGCCATGCGCGGCACGCCAAATGCTCACCCACCAGGTGTGCTGACGCCCAGAGGACACTCGATGATCACCGGAGCCACGTTCGGCGTCCTCGTGTTCCTCGTGGCGGTGGGCCTCTCGCTTCCCTGGACCTCGCCGCGCGTCGAGGCGCTGCCGCCGGGCGGAATTCCCATCTCGAAGTACACGCTCGAGAAACGCTTCGGCATTCAGCTCACGCGCATCGCGGTGTCGCACTCGGGCGGACTGGTGGAGCTGCGCTTCACGGTGGTCGACACCATGAAAGCGAAGCAGTTGATGGGCAAGACGCCTCGTCTGATCGCCGCTGAGACTGGTTTCTCGCTGCAGTCGCCCGAGAACGGCCCGTGGCGCAGCATTCGTTTGCAGAAGGACGCGTCGTGCTTCGTCCTCTTCCCCAACGCGCACGGCACCATCAAGCCCGGCTCGCGCGTCTCCCTCTCCTTCGGTGGTCTGCGTGTCGAACCCGTAGTCGCGATGTGAGCCGAGCAACCAGGGAGTCTTCATGAGGCGGGTGGCGTTGGTCTTCGCAGTGAGCGTGTTTGCGCTGTTCCTGCCGACGAACGTGGAGGGCGCGCTCACCAAGCCGATGCCGCCGCTCGCGTACGACGATTCGTTCTCGGTGCCGGAGGACACTCCCGCGTCCGTCTCGTTTCCTGGCGTGCTCAACAACGATCGAGCGCGCGCCACGGGGAACTTGAAGGCGGTGCTGGTGACCAACGCAGCGCACGGCACCCTGACGCTGCAGCCCGACGGCTCACTCAACTACACGCCCGCTAAGGACTTCAGCGGCATGGACGTGTTCTCGTACGCGGCGAGTGATGGCTCGCGGCTGAGCGCTCCGGCGATCGTCGCGATCACCGTGGTGCCGGTGAATGATCCACCGGTGGCGATCAACGATCGGGTCACCTTCACGCGCGAGGGGCCGATTCGGCTCTCGGTGGTGTCGAACGACTACGACGTCGACGGGCAAATCGTGCCGGGCACCATCGGCATCGTGAGCCCTCCGCAGAATGGCCGGGTCACGGTCGGGTCGAACGGGGTGATCGTCTACACGCCGACGAAGGGCTTCACCGGCGCCGACGCGTTCACCTACGTCGTCTGGGACGATGAGGGAGCGCGCTCGAATCCGGCGATTGTCCGCCTCGAGAAGCGGTGAATCCGTCGTTCGAGATTTCGCTCATGCGCGCACTGCTTTCGTATTTTTCCATTCCGCGACCTCCCGCATCGAGCGGGGTCAGCGAGGCACGACGGTTGCTCCGTCCCTCCAAACAGCGAGGGCGGCGAACATGAGCAAGGCGCGCGTAGGGGTGTGGTTGGGCGTGGTGTTGGGAGGCTGCCTTGGCGAGGCCTCGCGACTGACTGAGCGAACCGAAGGGAAACTCGAACTGACCGCCGAGGTGCAGGCGCGTGGGCCCGTCGAGGTGCGGTTCATTCCCGAGGAGGACGTGAAGTCCTTCCTCTCGGTTCGTCTCAGTCAGTCGCGAAGTGAGCTCGAGCAGCAGGTGGCGGCGCGACCGAAGCTCAAGTCGAAGGCGGAGCAGTGGAGGGCGGAGGAGGCGGTGGCGGCGGCGCAGCTGCGCAGGGACAGCGGGGAGATCCTGCTCCGCCGGCTCGACGTGGTGCGCAAAGCGGCCTCGGTGGGAGAGATGGACGCGCAGCGGCGCTTCCTCACGCGGCAGAGTCTGATGGCGAAGCGCACGGCGCTCGAGGTGAGCAAGCACGCCGCGGCGGCGCAGAAGGACTACGACGAGGCGGAGCAGGCGGCGGTGCAGCTGAAGGATGGATCGTTCGTGCTGCGCGGGCTGCCTGAGGGAGTGGCTGGCACCAGCATCGACTCGGGCACTCGCAAGCAGATGCCGCTGATGCCCGGGCTCTACGCGGTGGCGGCGAAGGCGATCGGTCCTGATGGCTCTGCGCGGGTGTGGCTGTTGTGGACTCGCATCGAGCCGGGTGGCGTGCAGACGTTGGTGCTGCACGAGAAGAACCTGGTGCTCTCGCAGTGCGCTGACTGCGTGCTGTCGCCTGCGAGCCCGGTGGTGAATCGCGAATAGTCCTCCCTCTCCCTGCGCCAGCGGGGAGCGCGAGCCGTCTCGCGGGGCCGCGGGCGCGCCTTGAAGCTATCTCGAGGCGCTTCGTCAGGAGCCACCCTGACCTCGAGAGGACCATTTCAATGATCAGAGTGTTCGGTGCGATTGGCGTGGCGTGGGTGCTGCTCGGTGCTTCTCCGGCGCCGGTGGTGCCCACTTGTGATTCCGGAGAGCTGTTGGTGTCGAACGGCTCCGGGTATCGCTGCAAGAGCGCCGAGGAGGTGCTCAAGGGCGTGCGGAGCAACTTCTCCTCAGGCGTGGAATACGTGCTGCCTTCGTGCTCCAGCGGTCAGTTGTTGGAGAGCGAGGGCTTTGGTCGATGGCACTGCATCGATCGATCGTCGCTGATGCCTTCGTGCTCGAGCGGCGAGACGTTGCGGAGTGAGGGCTCGTCGGGGTGGAGGTGCGATCGTCCTCCGAAACTGCCGTCGTGTTCGAGCGGAGAAGCGCTGGTTGGCAACGGTGGGAACGAGTTCAGGTGCGAGAAGTT
>CBIHPJ010000655.1:0-5231 GCA_966211295.1 uncultured Myxococcales bacterium
CGCTCGCGGCGACCGCGACGCTTCCCCAGGTGATGCAGCTGCCGGCGACGGCCACGCTGGCCACCGTGCCGAGACTTCCTGCGACAGCCACGCTGGCGACTGTGTCGCTACTGCCGGCGACGCCGAGGCTGTCGAGCGTCCCCTGGCTTCCAGCGATCGCCGTGCTGCGGGACGTTCGGGTTGCACCGGAAACCGCGGTGCTCTCCAGAGTGCCAGTACTGTTGCTCACTGCGACGGACATCCTGCTTCGTGGTGCAGCGTCCGTGCCTATTGGTAGCCGCGCGCCTGGAGCTTGAAGAGGTGGGCGTACTGTCCATCCGCCGCGAGCAGCGCGTCGTGACCGCCGAGCTCGATCATCTTTCCGTGCTCGAGCACGGCGATTCGATCCGCGAGCCGCACGGTGGAGAAGCGGTGCGAGATGATGATCGCAGTGCGGCCTTCAGTGAGCTTCTGAAAGCGCTCGAACAATTCGAACTCGGCCTGCGCGTCGATCGCCGCGGTGGGCTCGTCGAGGATGAGCAGATCAGCGCCCGCTCCTGCGCCGCCGGAGAGCCGCATGAAGCTGCGCGCGATCGCGAGCTTCTGCCACTGACCTCCTGAGAGATCCTGTCCGCCCTCGAACCAGGTGCCGAGCATGGTATCGCCGCGCTTCGCGAGCTCGTCGATCACCTCGTCGGCGCCGCCGTCGCGCGCGGCTCTCTCGACCACCTCTGGTTGATCGGCGCGCGTCACGTCACCGAGCGCGATGTTCTCGTTCGCGCTCAGTTGGTAGCGCACGAAGTCCTGGAACACCGCGCCCAGTCGAGCGTGCAGCGTCTCGGTGTCGAGCTCGCGCACGTCGATGCCGCCGAAACGGATCACGCCTTCGGTCGGCTCGTAGAGTCGAAGGAGCAGCTTGATCAGCGTCGACTTGCCCGCGCCGTTCTCTCCGACGAGGGCGAGCTTCTCTCCGGGCGCGATGGTGAAGCTGAGATCGTGCAGCGCCCAGGTCTCCTTGCCGGGATATCTGAAGGAGACCTTCTCGAGCTCGATGCTGAAGCGCGACGGCGGCAAGGCGCGCGCTGGGAGTTGACGTTGCGTGCGCGCGTGCACGGGGATCTCGAAGAACGAGCTCACGTTCGAGACGTACAGCGCGTCGTCGTACATGCCGGCGACCGAGGAGAGCACATCTTCGAGCGCGCCCTGACCCTGGCGGAACGCGGAGATGGTGAGCGTGAGCGCTCCGATGGTGATCAGTCCCGACGCGGCACGCCAGCCGACGGCCGCGTAGCAGGCGTAGAACGAGAGCGACGACAGCCCGGTGAAGATCGTCATCAGCCAGAACTGCCGCCGCGCGAGCGCGAGGTCTTCCTTCAAGAAGCGCTCGTACAGCGCGCGATGTCTTCCCAGCAGCAGCGGAGCGAGGCCGTACAACTTCACCTCTTTCACGTGGGTGTCTCGGGTGAGCGCGGTCTCGAGGTAGGCGAGGCGCCGGCTGTCGGGCGCGCGGCCGGTGGAGAGGGCGAACGCCTGGCCGCTCAGCTTCGTCTCGATGATGAACTCGGGGATCGCGCAGAGCACCAGCGGAATCACGCTCCACCACGCGATGTCCCAGAGCAGCGCGCCGAGGGTGAGCAGCGTGATCGCGCTGCGAATGAGCATCAAGCTGGCGTGCACCAGCGAGTTCGGTCTCGTCGGTGCGTCGCGCTGCGCGTTCAGCAAGAGATCGTAGGTCTTCGCTTCTTCGAACTGCGCGAACTCGAGCAACTGCGCGCGCTCGAGGATTCGCCGGTTGAGGAGATTGCCGAGCTTCGACCTCAGCAGGCTGCGCAGGTACGTCTGCGCCCGGCGGCCCGCGAGGAGCAGCAGCGCGAGACCGAACTCGATCGCCATCGCGATGAGCGCGAAGCGGCGATCTTCATCGGTGTGAGTGCTGGCCGCCTTCATCACGCCGTCGATGATCAGTCGCCCGACCCACGCCATCGCCGCGGGCAGCAGGGCCATCACCAGCTGCGAGATGCAGAGCAGGACGACGGTGGAGGGGGCGGCCTCCCACGCCCACTTCATCGCTTGCGAGAGCTGGCTGGAGAGCTGACGCACGGTCAGCGGCGAAGCCACGTGTCGATCTCCGCGAGCTCTTCAGGCTGAGCACCCACCTTCTCGAGCGCCACTCGCGCGGCGGCGGCTTCGTCCTTCGCTTCCTTGCGCCTGGTGGGCGCGACCTCCCACAGCGCGCGCGCGTGCGCGAAGTGCACCAGGCCTTCGGGGTACGGCTGGCCCTTCGACTTCGCGTAGATCGCCTGCGCCTTCTCGGTGGCGTCGAGCGCGCGCTTCCAGTCCTTCAGCTCCATCAGCGGAAACGCGAGGCCGCCCCAGCAGTCAGCGAGGTTGGCGTGCTCGGGGCCGGAGGTCTTCTCGGTGATCACGATGGCGTCTTCGTAGCTCTTCACCGAGGCGTTGAAGTCCTTGCGGGCGAGCTGCACGTCGCCCAGGTTGATCAGCGTGGTGGCGATCTCTTCGTGCACCGGACCGTACGCTTTCTGCATCACCTTCAGCGCGTCGCGCAGCGAGCTCTCGGCCTCTTCGAGTTTGCCGGTGTAGCGGAGGAGCACCGCGAGGTTGTTCAGCGGAGCGAGCCGCGCGGGGTTGTCTTCACCGAGTTTGTCGGTCGCGATCTTGAGGGAGCCGCGGAGGAACGGCTCGGCCTCGGTGAACTTCCCCTGTCGCAGGAGCGTGCCGCCCACGTTGCTGCCGGTGCTCGCCACTTCGAGTGAGTCGGCGCCGAAGGCCGCGCGCTGCACCTCGAGGGTCTGGTTGTAGAACTTCATCGCTTCGTCGAAGCGGCCTGCCTCGAGGTGCACGTTGCCGATGTTCTTCAAGATCGGCGCGACGTCGGGGTGAGCGGCGGAGTAGCGGTCGGTGACGAGCTTGAGCGCCTCCTGGTGATGAATGAGGGCGTCGTCTGGCTTGCCGAGGTCTTTTTCTTCTGCCGCGACCGCGTTGATCGCTTGTGCGAGCTGCAAAGTGTCGGTGCCGAGCGTGCGGTAGTGGTTCAGCGCGGCGTCGTACGCGGCCTTCGCTTCGGGGTGTTTGCCTTCGCTCGAGTAGAGCGTGCCGAGGTTGGTGGCGAGCTGGGCTTCGAGCGTCTCCGGGTGACCGAGTCGCTCCGAGGCAGCAGCGGCGAGCTGGGCGGCCTGATGTCCTTGCGCGGGGTGACCGAGTTTCACGCCCTCGACGAGCGTGAGTCCGATCCACGCCTGGGCGGCGGCGAGCGCGTGACCTCCGGCTTGGGCGGCGACCAGCGCTGATTGCAGTTTCGTCTGGGCGGCCGCGTAGTCACCGAGCTCAGAGGAGAGGAGACCGGCTTGCACCATCACCTCGGCCTCGAGGGGGCGATGACCAGCAGCCATCGCCGCCGCTTCCAGCGCGGGCATCGCGGCGGTCGCTTCCTTGAACTGACTCGTCACGCGGAGTGCGCTGGCAGCAGCGAGTGACTCGCGCACGACGCTGACCTTCGCTGCGAGCTCAGGAGAGGCAGGGAGCCGCACCGGCGCACGCAGCGCCTTCTCATCGTCGCAGTCCGACAAAGAAGGGAGTTGTCGTCCGATCGAGGTCGCGCTCTTCACCATCTTCGCGTCGGCGTGCGTGAGCGCGGCGGTGACGGCTTTCAATTCGCGCAGGCGATCATCGAGACACTCGCGGCGGAGATCTCCGAGTTCGCCGGACTGCGTGTGCGCGACCTCGGTGGTCTCGCAGATCTCAGAGGCGGTCTTCGACCATTGTGTGCTCCACGAATCGAGCTCGGTCGCGAGACCATCAGCAGCCACGCGCGCGAAGGGCAGGCCGGTGGAGAGGAAGGCCGCGTGGAAATTCGCGCGGGCTTCGGCGTTCCACACGCTCTGCACCGCGGTGCCTGCTCCATCGCAGACGTGCGCGCGGCGGTAGGCATTCGTTCCCACCGCTCCGACCGCGACGACACTCAGCGCTGCTGCCGCGGCGAGGACCTGGCGCTCTCGCCGGGGAGGCGTGAGCGCAGTGAGGAGTGCCTCGAGTGAGGGCCAGCGATCTTTCGGATCGATCGACAGTCCGCGCGCGAGCGCGGGGCGGATGCGGCGCGGCACCTGCGCGAGGACCTGCGCGTCGAGGCGGCCGGTGTCGAAGGGACGTCTTCCTGCGAACGCCTCGACCACCGAGATGCAGAACGCGAATTGATCACTCGCGGCGTCGGCGTTTCCGAGTCGCTGCTCAGGCGCCATGTACGCGGGAGTACCGACGATCGAGCCGGAGGGTGTGGCCTGGCTCGTCTCGCCACTGCCGAAGGAAAGACCGAAGTCGGTGACCACCACGCGCGCGCTCGAGGTTTCGACGAGCACGTTGTCTGGCTTGAAGTCGCGGTGAATCACGCCGGCTTTGTGCGCGGCGGCGAGTCCACTTCCGGCCTCGAGGATGCGGGCGAGGATCGCCTGCTCACTGCGCGGTTCACTCTGCAGCCAGGAGCGCAGGGTGGGACCTTCGATGAACTCCATCGCGACCCACGAGCGTTCGTCGACCACTCCGACGTCGAACACGGTGGCGACGTTGCGGTGAGAGAGCTGCGCCATCACCTGCGCTTCGCGCTTCAGGAGCTCTTGCGCGGTGGCCGAGCGGGCGCTCCGCATCACCTTGATCGCGACGCGGCGTTGCAGCGCGGGATCTTCGGCTTCGAACACCACGCCCATCGCGCCGGCGCCGACGAAGCGTTTGGTGACGTAACGCCCGAGCTCGGTGCCGAGGGGGATCGCCTTGGCGTTGCCGGTGTCGGCGGAGGGGAGGGTGGTGGAGAGGCTGGGCTTGCCGCTCTTCAGTTTGACCAGGAGGCCCACCAGCCGGCGGCAGGAATTGCAGGTCTCGGTGTGCGCGCCGAGCGCGGCGGCTTCCTCGGGCGGGAGGACTCCGTCGGCGAGACGCGTCAGCTGTTCCTCGTCAGGGCAGGCGCTCGGTTCCATGCGTTGCCGTCAGACACGAGGTCGAACGCGATGTCGCAAGAAATCGACACTCGTCTCCCTCTCCCTGCGCCAGCGGGGAGAGGGGCAGGGGAGAGGGGCGAACTTCGCAACCGAAACCGGCCCCCTACCTCGATGACCGCTTTGCCTTCGGCTTCTTCTTCTTCGACTTGGCAGCCAGCCGCTCGAGCGCTTCGCCCGCGCGGATTCTCACGACGCGCTCGATCAACTTCTCGGGGATCGGATCCTTCAGCGAGAACTTCAGCGTGC
>CBIHPJ010000656.1:0-5230 GCA_966211295.1 uncultured Myxococcales bacterium
GATCTTCAACCCTCACCCCGACCCTATCCCGAAGGGAGAGGGAGACACGTGCTCACTGCTCTCGAGGCCAGCCGTGGCTGATGCCAGCGGCGAGGAGCGCGTCGAGGATCGGCGCGTGCCGCGGATCCTTCTTCAGCACGGTGCTCTGTTGCCATCCCGCGTAGTCATGCAGCCCCATGCCCATCGAGAACCCGAGACTCTCGATCGAGATCATCCACGACTGCTGGCCTCCGCTGTAGCCGCTCGGGTCTGGGTAGTAGCCCGGAGTGACGACGCTGATCGGCCCCGCATCCCAGCGCTGCTCGGCGGAGTTCGGATCGTTGTAGTCAGGCCACTTCGTCGACAGCGGCTGAGCCACCAACTCGTCCGTGATGCCGAGCGCGCGCTTGAGGACCTCGACGACCTTCACCACCTCAGGGTGAAGCGGCGGAGGAATCATTCCCCGAGGTACGCCTTGCGGATCTCTTCGCTCTCCAGGAGCGCCTTGCCCGGCCCCTCGAGCGCCACTTCGCCGGTCTCCAGCACGTACGCCCACTGCGCGAGACCGAGCGCGAGGTGCGCGTTCTGTTCGACGAGGAGAATCGACATCCCGCTCGAGTTCACCTCGCGAAGAATGCGGAAGATCGTCTGCGTCACCTGCGGCGCGAGCCCCAGCGACGGCTCATCGAGCAGCAGCAACGTCGGCCGCGACATCAGCGCGCGCGAGATCGCGAGCATCTGCTGCTCACCACCCGACAGCGTTCCCGCGAGTTGCGAACGCCGCTCACTCAAGATCGGGAAGTACCCGAAGCACTTCTGCAGATCCGCCGCGATGCCGTCCTTGTCGCGACGCAGGTACGCGCCGAGATCGAGGTTCTCCTGCACCGTGAGATTGGGGAACACGCCGCGTCCCTCAGGAGCGTGCGCCATGCCCTTCGGCACCAGGTTGTGCGACTTGATCCCCGTGATGTTCTCGCCGCGCAGGGTGATGGTCCCCGCCTGCGGCTTCAGCATTCCGGAGACCGCGCGCAGCGTGCTCGTCTTGCCTGCGCCGTTCGCTCCGATGAGCGCGACCGCTTCACCCTTCCCCACGCTCAGCGCGATGCCCTTCAGCGCCTTGATCGCGCCGTAGCTCACCTCGAGCGCGCTCACCTCGAGCAGCTTCTCGGACGGCGCACGTTCTCCCAGGCGACGCGGCTCATGCATGAGCGGGCGCCTCCCCGAGGTACGCCTCGATCACCGCCGGATCCGTACGCACCGCGGCGGGATCTCCGCGCGCGATCGTCTCTCCATGATCCAGCACGGTGAGGTGCTCGCAGATTCCCATCACCAGCTTCATGTCGTGCTCGATGACCAGAATGCCCAGCTCGAAGCGGCTGCGAAGCTCGCGGATCAGCACCATCAGATCCGCCTTCTCGCGGGTGTTCATGCCGGCAGCAGGCTCATCGAGGAGCAGCACCCTCGGCCGCGTCCCGAGCGCGCGCGCGATCTCGAGGCGGCGCTGCTCTCCGTACGGCAGATTCCGCGCGAGCTCGTCGACGCGATGCGTGAGGCCCATCACTCCGAGCAATTCGACCGCGCGCTTCTCGATGCCCTCTTCCTCGCGCAGGAAGCCCGGAGTGCGGAGCAGCGCACGCCACCAGTCGCGATAATTGTCGAGCGCGTCGAGCGCAGTACCGATCGCACGTCCGGGATACGGACCGCGCTTCATCGCCTCGACCTTCGTGCGATCGAACAGCGGCGTGCGCTCCGCGAGGATCGCGATGCGCACGTTGTCGAGCACGGTGAGATCTTTGAAGAGGCGAATGTTCTGGAAGGTGCGCGCCAGGCCGAGCCGATTGATCTGATGCGGGCGGCGCCCGTTCACGCGCTCTCCGCAGACGAAGACGTCGCCTTCGGTCGGCAGGTACACGCCGGTGAGCACGTTGAATGCGGTGGTCTTGCCCGCTCCGTTGGGACCGATCAGTCCCTTGAGATCACCCTTACGGATCTCGAGATCGAACTCCGAGAGCGCCTTCAATCCACCGAAGCGAATCGAGACCTTCTTCGCGTGCAGCAGCGCGTCGCTCACGTCGGCGCGCCTTTCTTGCGAGGCTTGAACCAGTCCCACAGTTCGTGAGTGCCGAAGATGCCCTGCGGCCGGGTGAGCATCATCACCACCAGGAGCAGACCGAAGATCGGCTTGCGCAGCTGATCGATGCTCTGCGCGAGCGCCGCGTTCTCTCCGCCCACGGTGATGAAGACCGCGCGCATCGCCTCGGGGAGCAGCGTGAGCAATACCGCCGCCATCACCGCTCCGGTGGTGCTGCCGAGACCGCCGGCGACGATCATCACCACGATCTCCATCGACTTCACGAAGCTGAAGCTGTCGCCCGGCGTGATGATGCTCTGGAAGTGCGCGAAGAGTCCGCCCGCCACTCCGGCGAAGAAGCTGGAGACCACGAAGGCGCGCACCTTGTAACCCGTGGTGTCGACGCCCATCGCTTCCGCCGCGACTTCGTCTTCACGAATCGCGACCAGATTTCTCCCGTGCGGTGACGCGAGCAACCGGCGCGCGAAGAGGACCACGAGGAACACCGCGAACCACACGGAGAAGAACGTGGTGTGCTGCGGCGTGCCCGACAGTCCCAACGCGCCGCCGAGCGTGGGCGTGTTGCGCACCACCACCAGGATGATTTCGCCGAAGCCGAGCGTGACGATCGCGAGGTAGTCACCGCGCAGCCGCAGACTCGGCAGGCCGACCAGGAATCCGAAGAGCCCCGCGAACGACCCGCCCACCACGAGCGCGATGGCGAAGAAGAGCTGCCGCTCCACCGCGGGCGGGAGGAAGCCTGTCTGGTACTGGTCGAGCGTCATCGACACGAGCGCCGAGCTGAAGGCGCCCACCGCCATGAAGCCCGCGTGGCCGATGCTGAACTGCCCCGTCATCCCGTTGATGATGTTGAGGCTGACCGCCAACACCACGTTCACGCCCACGAGGAGCGAGAGGTACACGAAGTACTCGCTCCCGGCCGTGAGGACCTGGAGGAGCGCGAGCACCACAATGGCGATGGCGACCGGGGCGAAGGACTTCACGGAGAGCGGTGCTCCTACACCGGCCCTGCCCTGGCTCCAACGCTTGTCTCCCTCTCCCTGCGACGACGCGGGGAGAGGGTCGGGGAGAGGGGCTCTTAGAGCTGGCCCTTCTCAGCGAGGACCCACAGCGTCGCCGCCACATCGGCAGGACAATCGTAGGTGCGCTGCGCGTCGGAAGCGGTGGCCCAGCTCGAACCGCCCTTCTCGATCTTCCCGTTCTCGATGGTGGCCTGGGTGCTGCCGCCGACCTCGACGTACCACTTCGAGCCGCGCTTCACCGCCTTGCCCTTCGTGGAGCCGCCCTTCTCGATCACGATCTCGCTCGAGCCTTCCTTGTACGTGTACTGGGTGCTGCCGCCCTTCTCCACGCGACCGCTGTTGCACTTGTAGTCAGCGGCGAAGGCGGGAACGGCGACGAGGGTGACGAGCGCGACGAACGTGCGAAACATGAGAGTCCTTGGTGAGGGTTTGCGGCCAGACCCGAGTGCCCAGAGCTACGTGCAAGAAATCAGGAGCAGTGGGGCGTTTCGCTTCGAATCCAGAGAGAAATTCCGAGCGAAATGGCCATCGATCCGTCAACGCGCCTTGCAGGCCGTCTCGAGGTCGGAGCGGGTGGGTGAACGACAACTCCTCACACCCGCCGCACACGAGGCTTCCCATGAAGGCACAGCTCGCCGTTCGCAAACTGAACACGGACCTCGCGCAGATGAAGACGCTGCAGGCGCAGGAGAAGAAGGCCCTCGCCGCGATCAAGACCGCGGAGCAGAAGGTCGTCACTCGGTTCCTCGCGAACCCGACCACCGACAGCTTCATGGGCTCGGTCACCAAGCTCATCAACCTCGGCAAGAAGGACCACGCGACGCACGATCAGTTCGACTCCGCGATCGCGAAGGAGCGCAAGGACGGCCGCGCCCTCCTCCCGCAGGCGCAGCCCGCGCTCTCGTTCAAGCAGCTCAACCAGGATCGCGTGGCGCTCGGTTTGAAGCCGCTCGCGAAGCCGCCCGAGGCGCCGTATGGCCAGCCGTGGAAGCCGGGCCCGGGTCAGCTCGTGGGCTCCGATACTTCGCACTACCAGTCAGACGCGACCTTCCACGCGGCGATCAAGAACTCGCAGTTCGCGGCGATCAAGGCGACCGAGGGCACCAACTACACCGACCCGACCTTCAAGAAGCGCTGGAACGAGCTCGGTCAGAAGATCGATCAGGGCAAGATGAGCCTCCGCGTCGCGTACTGCTTCCTCGACAAGGGCAACGGTGAGGCGCAGGCGAAGCACTTCCTCAACGCGCTCGGCGTTCACGGCAAGCTGAAGGACGGCACCCGCCTCGCGCTCGACTGGGAGGCCTCGGCGCTCTCGAGCCCGCAGACCTTGAAGGACGCCGCGAACTACGTGCACAAGGTCACGGGTCTGTGGCCGATGATCTACACCTCGGCCAGCCAGGTCTCGCGCGCGAAGCAGGTCGTGCCGCACGCTCCGATGTGGGAAGCGAAGTGGACCAACGGCCGCGCGGATCACTCGATGCCCTTCGTCCAGTACAGCGACGGTCCTGGTTACGACCACGACGTATTCAATGGCACCAAGGCCGCGCTGCGAAAGTTCGCTGGCTTCTGATCGAGATCAGTTCGCTAAGGTTGCTTCATGCCGTTGCAGCAGTGTGAGTTGACGACCGATTACGCGATGACCTCGTTGGACAATCTCTTCGTCGCGCTGTGGCGAGTCCACACGCGCGCCGAGGGGATCGAGAAGTGGGTGAAGCACGTCGCTGCGCTCGCGAAGGAACAACCGAAGGGCATCGGCCTGATCACCATCGTGCCGCCCAAGGCGGTGCCTCCTGAGAGTGACGTGCGCGGGCAGCTCGCGCGCATGTTCTCCGACGCGCCCAACGTGAAGAGCTCGGCGATCTGCTTCGAAGGGAGCGGCCTGCGCGCGACGATCGTTCGCAGCGTGGTGACGGGGCTCACGATCATTTCGCAGCCCGCGTTCCCGCACAAAGTGTTCGCTGCGCTCGACGAGGGAGTGACCTTCGTGAATCAGCACCTCGGCGCCGCAGGAGCGCCTACGCTTCAGACCTCGCGCGTCGTCACTGAGCTGGAAGAGTGGAGGAAGTCGCTGACGCGGTAGCGGAGTAGGCCGGATTGTCTCCCTCTCTCTTCGGGAGAGGCTCGGGGTGAGGGTTGG
>CBIHPJ010000657.1:0-5187 GCA_966211295.1 uncultured Myxococcales bacterium
CGTACGTCGGAGAGACCGTGGTGAGCAGGTCGGCCGAGCTGAGCCCCGCCTTCATGAATGAGAGCTGATCCCAGAACTCGACGCCGTTCGGGTTGAAGAAGTCCCAGGGGATCCCGAGGGCCTCCATCTCGTACTTCGAGAAGAGGCCCTGGTACGCGAGGTTGTGAATGGTGAACACCCGGCGCGCTTTTCCGAGCGGCGTGTGGGCGAAGCCGAGGCGCAACGAGAGCAGCGCGAGGCCCGTCTGCCAGTCATTGCCCTGCACCACGTCGGGGAAGAATCCATCGCGCTGCGCGAGTGAGAGCGCCGCGAGACCGAAGACCGCGAAGCGGCGCGCGTCATCGGGGTACCCGTAATACTCGTCGCGATCGTACAGCTCGGGCACGTCGAGGAAGAGCAGCTCTCCCGTCGCGGTCGGCGCCTTGAACACGCGGACCTCGTGACGGCCGGCGGGGAACTCGATGGTGATCGGCGAGCCGACCAGCTGGAGCCCCGAGCGGTTCACTCCACGATAGAGCGGGGTCACCACGCGCACCTCGTGCCCACGCGCTGAGAGCGCCCACGGCAAGGCTCCGGCCACGTCACCCAACCCGCCCGTCTTGGAGAAGGGTGCGACTTCTGAGCTCAAGAAGAGAATGCGAAGTCCCACGAGGCGCGTGAGTACAGCATTTCAACGGCTGGAGGTCCGCCGGAACTGGGAATAGACGAGACCGTAACCATGACGCACACCGACTGGCAGGAGCCCTTCACTCGCTTCGGAGCGTTGTTCGACGAGGCGAAGAAGCTCGTCACGAAAGATCCGAACGCGATGTCGCTGGCGACCGTGGACGCGCGTGGGCGTCCGAGCGTGCGCGTGGTGCTGTTGAAGGACTTCGATCAGCGAGGTTTCGTTTTCTACACGAACCACACTTCGGCCAAGGGTGAGGCGCTGGACGCGACGAAATTGGCGGCGCTGAACTTCTATTGGCCCGCCATGGATCAGCAGGTGCGCATCGAAGGAACCGTGGAGCAGGTCACCGCAGCCGAGGGCGATGCGTACTTCGCCACCCGTCCGCGGATCTCACAGCTCGGTGCCTGGGCTTCTGATCAGAGTCACGCCCTCGATTCGCGCGAGACGCTGGAGAAACGACTGGCTGAGCTCACGGCGAAGTACGAGGGCACCAGCGTGCCGCGGCCTCCGCACTGGGGTGGCTATCGCGTGCTGCCGGAGCGCATCGAGTTCTGGAAGGCGCACGAGTTCCGGCTGCACTGGCGCGAGCAGTACGTGAAGTCGAGCAGCGGCTGGGAACGCACCTGGCTCAATCCCTGAGCTGAGGGGCGAGCGTCACCACGATCCACTCGAGCCACCACCCGACGAACTGCCGCCGCCGAAGCTCGATCCGCCACCGGAAGACGACGAGTCGGAAGACGAAGACAGCCGCGCGGTCGTGCGGGTGTAGCTATTCGTGTACGAGCAGTTCACGCAGCTCTCATCGATGCGCTGCAAGCCCCCGGAATACTCGGTCGCATATTGCAGCGTGGTGGTGCTGCTCTGCTTGGTCTTCGCGCTGCAGCTGGGACAGTTCGAATAGCTGGTGAAGATCGCGCCGTAGCGAAGGACCAACACGTCATCGCAGCGACCGCACCACCACACGTCGTAGTCCACCGAGCCGATCGACTCTTCCTTGAGCTGCGACGAGCCGAGATGTTCGTCTTCCTCGACGTCACCGAGGAGCTGACGCGGATTCTTACAGCCCTCGCACGTGCGCACGCGCTTGCGGTTCCACCGACGGCCGGCGAGCAGACCGACGATGAGCAGCCCGCCACCTCCGAGCTCGAACGTGCCCTTGTTGCGCTCGAAGCCCTGCGCGAGCACCTTCGACATCGGGCGAGGAGGGATGCCGGTGGTGAGCGCCTGCTGCACGAAGGGTTGCGCGTGCAGCAGCGCGAGATCGGCGTCGAACCTGGCCTCGTCGCGAATGGTCTGCTCGATTCGGCCCAGCTCCTCGCGTTCCCAGCCGCTGCGCACCGCTTCGTCAGGCAGCTGAATGCTCACCGAGCGAGTGGTCACGTCGAGCGCGATCACCGCGACCGGCAGACTGGAGATCGGCTTCACCTGCCGCACGAGGTGTCGCGCCAGCTCGGTGATCGAGGGGTATTGCGCGGTGCTCTTCACCACGAGGAAGAAGATGCGACCCTTGTCGGCCGAGTAGATGTCGCTGGCCGCGACGTCGAGCTTCGCGCGCTGCGAGGCGGCGAAGGTGTCGTTGAGATCGATCACCCAGCTGCGCGGACTGTGCTCGGGGAACGACTTGCTGCCATCGCCGTACGGCCCGAGCACGTCGTCGAGCAGCGGCGTGGACTGCATCGGCGTGACGTAGGAGTTCGGACCGAGGCCCGAGTTGTCGTCGGGGTGAGGAACCGGGGCACCGCCCACCGCACGTCGCATCAGATCATCGAGCGAGCGCGCGCCATGGCGGAGCGCGGCGTCGAGATCGTTGCGCTTCATGTTCGCGACCACGTCGTTCTGCATCACCACGTCGGTCTGGCTCGAGCTCACCTTCGATCCATCACCGAGAATGATCTCGGCCTTGCGATCATTGACCGCGATGAAGAGCAGGATGCCGTCGTTGGTGCCCGCATGGCCCACGCCCCAGTTGTTGAAGACGCCGGTCGCGAAGTCGCGCGGCTTCACGCCGCTGGTGGTGGTGGTGATCAACACGCCGAGCTGACCCGCACCCGAGGCATCGACTCCTTCGGCGATGCGGTTGAGCTCGGCGAGCGTGGCGCTCGAGACCATGCCCGTGCGATCGGACACCCACTCCCCGCGAGGAGGAGGCGTGATGTCCCAACCCGAGGCGAGCGCGACCGACGCGGAGACGGCGAGCCACGCCGCAAGTGCTTTACGCATGCGGCGCAGCATACAGCTGTCTTCTGGGTCGCTACGCCTCTGCGAATCTTCCGCTGCGCTTCAGATTCGCGACGCCCCGCCAACTGCGGCTGGGCCGGCTTCGCTCCCGGTGCAGATCACTTCAGCGACTTCACTGCCTCCAGCACCTCGTCGACATGGCCCGCGACCTTCACCTTGGGCCACACCTTCGCGACCTTGCCGTCGCCGCCGATGAGGAACGTGCTGCGGATGATGCCCATGAACTTCCGGCCGTAGAGGCTCTTCTCGCCCCACGAGCCGTACTTCTCGGCGACCTCGTGCTCGGTGTCGGCGAGCAGCGTGAAGGGCAGGCCGAACTTCCCGGCGAACTTGAGGTGCGTCGCTTCCTTGTCGGGCGAGACGCCGAGCACCACGGCGCCGGCCTTCTCGAGCACCTTGTGCTGATCACGGAAGTCGCACGCCTCGGTGGTGCAGCCAGGGGTGTTGTCCTTGGGGTAGAAGTAGAGGACCACGTTCTTTCCGGCGAAGTCCGCGAGCTTCACGGTCTTGCCGTTCTGGTCCTTGAGAGAGAACGCCGGGGCCTTCTTGCCTTCTTCGATCATGGGCGCGCTTAAAACGGAAACGAGAGGCATCTGCCACTCCTGACGGTCATGAACCGACCGATCACGATGGTGGCGCTGTGCGGTCTTCTCGCCGCATGTGGCGTGGAACCGGGAGCCGGAGGCGCGGCGCAGATTGCACATCTGCGTGCCAGCGATCCGTGCGTCGACGACGCATGCGCAGAGGGGCTGGTCTGCATGCGCTATGGCCTGGGCCAGGCCGCGGAGAAGCGCTGCGTCCATCCTGATTCCGTCTGTTCGATCGTGGAGTGCACTGAAGGCTCCCAGTGCGTGTTCTTCACCGGCAGCCCCGCGACCGCCGTCTGCGCGATCATCACCTCCGCCCTCTGACCGCCCGGCCCTGATTCCCGACCGCTCGCCCCAGGCCTGCCCACAAGGAGGTGAGGCGGCGTTCAGATGGACCCGTGTTCGAGGCCAGCTGTGACAGGCTGTGGTTGATGCTCGGCGGAGTCCCGGAAGGATCGATCGTACGTGCGACCTGGCGGGCGCTGCTTCATCCGCGGCGGCTCCTTCCGATCCTCGCCGTGTGTGCGCCGCTGCTCATCGCTCAGTCGCGCTGGAGCCTCGACCGCTTCGGCGTGCTCATCGGCGTGCTGTTCTGCCTGAGCTTCATCTTCATCGCGCCCGTCAGTTACCGGGTGCTCTTCCCCGACGGCCTCGACTTCTCGCACGGCGCGGTGCGGCTGGTGCTCTACGCGCTCGTCGGTGCAGGCGTGGTGCTCACCGTGGGCGCGGGAATTCCGAAGGTGCTCGGACTCGGGTACACCTTTCTCACTGAGCGCACGTCGCTCCTGGTGATCAGCGCGCTGTTCCTCGTCGGCGGCTGGGGTCTCGGGCGCGACATCGGCTTCGAGCAACGCGTGCATCGACTTCAAGCAGAGGCCGAGCGCGCGCAACTGCTCGCGCTGAAGTCGCACCTTGATCCGCACTTCTTGTTCAACACGCTCAACGCGATCGCCGAGTGGTGCCGCATCGACGGCGAGGTCGCGGAGGACGCGGTCTTGAGACTCTCCGCGATGCTGCGCGCGGTGCTCGATGGAGTGAAGGCACCCCTCTGGCCGCTGGAGAAGGAGCTGGAGCTGGTCGACATGTTGTTCGAGCTCCACCTGTTGCGAGACAAGGCGCTGTTCTCACTCGAGCGCGCCCTGCCCTCGCCGCTCCCGTTGGTGAAGGTGCCGCCGATGTCGCTGGTGTCACTCGCGGAGAACGCGATGAAGCACGGACCGGGCGCGGGCCATCGTGGCGTCGTGCAACTGAGTGCGAAAGTGGAGTCGGGGCAGATCGTGCTCACGCTCGAAAACCCGGGCGCGTTTCGTGGACCGCGTGAAGGCAGCGAGGGACTTCCGTCTCTGCGCCGTCAGCTCGAGCTCACCTACGGCACCAAGTCAGCGCTCAGCGTCGAAGCCGCGACCGCCGATCGCACTCGCGCCACCTTGCGAATTCCTCTCTCGGAGAACTCATGAAGATCTTGATCGCTGACGATGAGCAGCTCGCTCGTGCCCGCCTTCGCCGACTGCTCACTGCGCTCCCTGACGTGGAGATCGCGGGCGAGGCCACCGATGGCAGCGAGGTGCTCGCGTTCATCAAGAAGACCGAAGTCGACGTGGTGCTGCTCGACATCCAGATGCCGAAGCTCACCGGCACCGAGGCGATCGGTTTGTGGCCGGCGGATGGTCCGTACGTGATCTTCTGCACCGC
>CBIHPJ010000658.1:0-5164 GCA_966211295.1 uncultured Myxococcales bacterium
GGTGGCGGCGCGACGGGCGGCGGTGGTGGCGCGACGGGTGGTGGCACGGGAGGCGGCGGACCGGTGCAGCTCACCGAGTACGTGCGCGATCTGATCGTCACTGGCACCAACGAGAACACCGCTCCTCGTCCGGCCACTGAGTTCCAGAACCTGCCCGACGACGCACCGATCACCTACTCGCAGGGCTTCTTCGACGGAGGCACCAATTGAAGTCTCATTCTCAAAGCTCCGTTGAGTTGCTCACCGTTCTGAGGCCAGCGCGCTTCGGGAGACGAAGAAACGAAAGCGCCCCGGCCGTCAGAACGGCATCAACTCAACTGAGCTTGGCGTTGATGATCGCGCTGGCGTCGCTCACCGCGTTCGCGCAGCGCAACCCTGACCTCGAGAAGGCGCAGCAGTTGCTCGCGACGAAGAAGTACGACGCCGCGCTCAAGAGCATCGAAGCGGCCGCGAAGAAGGGCGGCCTCGAGCGCGAGAGCATGCTCACGTTGCTCGAGAGCCGTGGACTCGCGCAGGCCTCGCTCGGTCAGACGGAGAAGGCCGAGGAGAGCTTCCGCGCGGTGCTGCAGCTGGAGCCGAAGCGCGAGCTCACGGGCAAGTACACCGGCAAGGTGGTGCCGGTGATCGCGGCCGCGAAGGAGTGGTTCAAGGCGAATGGCAGCATCGAGGTCGGTCCGCTCGATCCTGGAACCGAAGATGGACGCGTGAAGCAGATCTCGCTCTTCGTGCGGAATGATCCGCTCAAGCTGGTGCGCAAGGCGAAGTTCTACGTGCGCAAGGACGGCGGCGCGTGGAAGCCCGTCGAGGCGAACATGGCGAACGGCGCCGCGGCGACCGACGTCGACGGTGACGTGATCGAGTGGTGGGCGGAGCTGCTCACCGAGCGGAATGATCAGCTGATGTTCCTCGGATCCGCGGGCAAGCCGATCAAGCAGAGCGCGCCCGCTCCGGTCGCGGTGGCGAAGGTCGAGGAGAAGAAGCCCGACGCGCCCGTCGAGACCAGGCTGGTTCCGACTGCTCCGGAGAAGCACGAAGAGGTCGTCTCCGTCTCGCAGCAGCCGGCCACGAAGATGAGCCCGCTGCGCACCACCGGCTTCGTGTTGCTGGGTGTCGGAGCGGCGGCCGCGGGCGTGGGCACGTACTTCGGCGTGACGTCCAACTCGACGCGCGAGTCGGTGAAGGCCTCGCTCGCGATGGGCACCTACGATCCCGTCGAACTCTACAACCGTGACCAGAGCGCGATCACCAACGCAGCAGTCGCCAACGCGTTGTGGATTGGTGGCGGCGCGGTCGCTGCGACGGGTCTCTTGTTCGCCATTCTCGGCACTGACGTGGTCGTCACTCCGGGTGGTGGTGGCGGCGTCAGCGTGTCGGGCAAGTTCTGAAAGGAATTCGTGATGCGTTCTCTTCTGTTCTCCCTCGTTCTCCTCACCGGCTGCGCGACCACGAGCGCGTCCACCAGCGGCACGGGGGAAAGCAAGCCCACCGCTGATGCCGTTCAACCGAAGCCCGCGGACAAGGCCGCGGTGACCGAGGCGCCGAAGAAGGCGTTGTTCGAGCGGCTCGGCGGAAAGGGCGCGATCGAAGCGGTGGTCGACGACTTCCTCGGGCGCGTCGCGGGTGACGAGCTGATCAACTCGGGCTTCGCGGTGGGTCACGTGCCGCGCCTGCGTCAGCGTCTCATCGAGTTGGTGTGCGCCGCGTCGGGTGGACCGTGCACGTACTCGGGCCGCGACATGGTCACCGCGCATGCGGGCATGAAGATCACCAACGCGCAGTTCGACGCGCTGGTCGGTCACCTGGTGGCGACGCTCGACAAGTTCAAGGTGCCGCAGGGTGAGAAGGGCGAGCTGCTCGCGCTGCTCGGGCCCATGCGCGGTTCGATCGTGGAGGAGCCGTGATGAAGTCGCTCTTCGCGGCGGTGATGGTCCTCTCTTCCGCTGCTCTCGCGGCGGATCCGCAGTGGGTGAAGACGAAGGGCATCGTGCGCTTCACCGTCGAGGGTCCGCTCGACGACGTGTACGGCGAGACGCGGCAGAGCAGCGGCGTGCTCACGTTCGCTCCTGAAGCGTGGGGCAAGGGCAGCGGCGCGATCGCCGTCGACCTCACCACCATTCGTACCGGCATCGATCAACGCGATAAGGACATGCGCGTCGAGTTCCTCGAGACCAGCCGCTTTCCACGCGCGGTGCTCACCATCGACAACATCGAGAAGCCTTCGCTTCCGACGATCGCGCCTGGTGGAGCGGTGACTGGCATCGTGAACGGCTCGTTCGAACTGCACGGCGTGCGTCGCACCGTGAAGTTCCCCGTGTCGCTGAAGATGGATGCGGATGGTCACGCGCGGGTGAATGGAAAGTTCGACGTGCCGTTCGCCGACTACAACGTGCAGCGTCCCCAGCGGTTGTTCTTGAAGCTCGGCGACGTCGCGGTGGTGACGTTCGACATGGGCTTCGAGAAGCGCGCTGAAAAGCCCGTCGCGAGTGGTGCTCCTCAGGCCGTTCCCGTGGAGGTCGTGCAGCCCACGGTGGCGCAGGTGCAGCCGGAAGCGGCGAAGCCGACCAAGCCGAAACCGCCGCGCAAGCCGAAGCCCGCGCTGATCTTCACGTACCAGTTCAAGGGCACGGACTCGAAGGCGCTCGGCGAGAAGTTGTTCCACGCTCCGACCACGGGCGGTGAGGGCAACAAGATGACCTGCTTCCATTGTCACGCGAAGAGCGACGAGAAGGCGGGGCTGCAGCTGAAGGACGGCCACGTGCGCGCGGCGAACACGCTGTTCAACTCGGCGATGCGCGGGAAGTTCTGGAATGGCTTCGCGTCGACGGCCTCAAAGGCGGCGGGCATCTGCCAGAAGCAATACATGCTCGGCTCTGGGTTGAGCGCTGAGCAGGAAGAGCAGCTCCAGGCGTTCATCGATGCGATCAGCACCGAGGCGTCGCCGGCGATCGACTACAGCGTCACCTACCGCTCGATGGAGACGCTGCTGCGTGATCCGCAGGGCGGCGACGCAGCGAAGGGCAAGAAGCTCGCGGATAAGTACTGCATGACCTGTCACCTCGATGGGCGCGTCGGTCCGGTGTGGGCGCCTGGTTTGTACGAGCCTGACTGGGTGGTGCGTCGCGTGCGCCGCGGCGAAGGTCACTCGAACAAGCAGATGCCGAACTGGACCACTGCGCGTCTTCCGGACGATGACCTGCGCCACATCGTGACCTACCTCACGAGTCCTGCTTCGGCGGCGCCGGTGTTCAACCGCAAGAAGGACTGACGCTACGCTCACGCGCGTGATCAGCGCGTGGGTAGTGGTGTTGATGTTGGGCCAGAGCGACGGAGGGCTCTCTCCGCCTCCGTTGCCGCCCGAAGCCGTCCCCGAGGGGATCACTTTCCCGCGCGTGATTCGGAACCCGGGAGAGGTGTGCGTCGAGTCTCTCGACGAGAGCGGCGCGGTGAGGCGCGAGTGCAAGCCTGAGAAGGAAGTGCACGCGCCGCCCAAGCCTCCGCCTGTTGATACGGAACCCTTGAGCCGCGCGGTCGCGGATTTCGGAGTGCACGGCGGCGGGTTGCTCGTGTCGACGGGTGCGCTCTTCCCTGAGTTGGCGCTCACCGCGGACGTGGGCGTGCGCTGGCGCAATGGCGTCGGGATCGTCGGCATCGCGCACGGACACTGGAGCGCGGCGGTGAATCGCTACGGGCTCGGCGCGGGGTTGAGACTCGGTGATCGATCGCACATCACGCTGGCGCTGACGCTGGGACCGATCACGATCGCGAATTCACTCACTGCGTTGAGCGGCACCGTGCTCGCTGAGTTGGCGCTCGTGTTCGCGAAGTACTTCAGCCTGCTCTTGCTGCCCTCACTCACGATCACGAGCGGCGGAGCGATCGGCTCGGTCACCGCCGGCTTCGGCCTCACTTTCTGAGCCATCTCCCTCTCCCTGCGCCAGCGGGGAGAGGGGCAGGGGTGAGGGGCGATCTTCGCGTCCTGGCTAGTGCTCGAGCTCAGCCTCAACCCATCGGCGTAGCAAAGTGACATCGGGAGTCGCGAGCAGCGAGTCCTGATTTCCACGCGAAAGCGCAGCCACGAGTTCCTCCATGTCTACTTGAGTACGAGCGCCGTCATCGCGAGTGATGAAGAGCTTCCTCGTCGTCGCGTCACCCGTGATGCAGCCGAAGCGCTTGCCATCCTTCGAGAACGCGAGCGTCCCTGCGACGACAACATCGAAGGTGAGTTCCTTCCCGTCGAGCACAACGAAGGTCCTTCCGGTCCGTCGAGCGAGGTGAGCGACGCGTTCACCACTGAGCGCGAGCGACGAAGCCCACTCCCAGGTCGAGCGCTCCTCGCCATCGATGCTCACCACGTAGCGACCGTTGCGCTCACCGATGAAACCGATGTGTGATCCATTGATCACCGGAGTCTCAACCTCTTCCCATCCGCGCAGCTCGCGATCTCCGAGCATGACGACCCAGCTGTCTGGGGTCTGCGCTGCGAACACGAGCTTCCCTGCTACGTCGCGCATGAGCTGAGACTTGAGTGACGTGAACGGACCGCGCTTCACAGCTCCGTCGATGACCCAGGTCTCTTTGTCTCGTCGCGCTCCGTACGCGGGTCCCTCGATCAGCCCTGCGATCTTCTCGTACGGCTCGCCGGGCTGATCTCCGTCGAAGACGCGCCAGCCTTCCTTCGTGCGCGCCACGAAGAGATCCGGAGTGCCGGGATGCAACTCCGCCACGCTCTCGAAGGGACCGCGCTCTTCACTGTTGAGCACCACATAGCTTGCGCCGAGCCGCTTCCCGACGAAGCCTGCGCGCGTACCGTCACGAGAGAACCGGATGAGCCCAACTCCATCCATCGGGGCGCTGCGCTGACCATCGATGATCGCGAAGACCTCGAGGCCCTGCTGCGCAGCGAAGGCGATGCGCGAGCCCTGAAGCTGCAGCGAACCAGGAAGAACCGTATCGAACGCCTCACCCAGAACGCCGTCGTGCACCACGTGCCACTTGCCCGACTTCTCCGCGGTGTACGCGAGGTGCTCGTTGGTGAGCTGCACCTCGCCAATCGCGTCGAACACGGGACCGTTCTTCCCGTCGTGCACGACGAGCCAGCCCTCACGAACCTGCGCGGGATAGGCGAGGTGCCCCTTGTTCGTGAGCCCCAGCGCATCCACACCGA
>CBIHPJ010000659.1:0-5149 GCA_966211295.1 uncultured Myxococcales bacterium
CGACGTGAGCACCTTCACCACGGCCGCAAGTCTGATCGCCGCCGTCGAGAAGAAGGCGCTCGACGTCGCAATTCTCTGGGGACCTCGCGCCGGTTCCTGCGCGCACGGCGATGCGTCAGCCCTGCGCATCTCGGTGATCAACCCCGGCGAAGGGGATGCGTTTCTCACCGGTGACGTTTGCGTCGGGGTCCGGGAAGACAAGGGCGAGCTCCGAGAGGCGCTGGATCACGCGCTCGAGCGCCGCCGGGAAGACATCGACAGCATCCTCCGGGAGTTCGGGGTGCCGCTCACCGCTTCCGAGTGATCGACGGCACATCGAGTGCACAACAGAGGGTGCGATGAATAAGCCGCACTTCGATTATCTGGTCGCTGACGCCGGCATCTCTGGGGCGGTCGTTGCCGAGCGACTCGCGGAGCACGGCAAGAGCGTGCTGGTGGTCGACAAGCGCGATCACGTCGGCGGCGAGTCGTTCGATGAGCTCGATCGAGCCTCAGGGCTGCTGGTGCAGCGGCACGGCCTCACGGTGTTCCACTCGAACTCGGTCGAGGTCTTCAACTACCTCTCGAAGTTCACGCAGTGGCGCCCGTATCAACATCGAGTGCAGGCGCAGGTCGGGGACGTGCGCGTCCCCTTCCCCGTCAACCTCGACACCATCAATCTGCTCGCGGGCTGGGAGCTGGATGCAGTGCAGCTGCTCGCCTTTTTCTCGCGGGTATCGGTGCCCATGTTCGAGCACCGCTCGCTCGAGGAAAAGCTCGTGAGCCAGTTCGGCCGCGATCTCTACGACAAGCTCTTTCGCGCGTGGGCGTTCAAGCGCTGGGGCTACTTCCCCTCAGAGCTCGCTCCCGACGCCTTGCCGCTCGGGCCGCCGCGCCTCGATCGCGACGACCGTGCGTTCACCGATTCGTACCAGGCGATCCCCGCTGACGGCTTCACGCGGCTCTTCCGCAGGCTGCTCGACCATCGCGCCATCACCGTCGAGCTCGGCACCGACTACCGCGACGTGGTGAACCGGGTGAACGCGGATCAGCTGGTCTACGCAGGCACGCTCGACGAGTTCTTCGGGGGCTGCTTCGGACCGCTGCCATGGACCTTCGTGCAGACGCGCTTCGAGACCTTCAAGGAGCCGTGGCACCAGGGCGTGGCCGAACTCATTCACTGCGACGAGCAGGGACCGACGCGGGTGATCGAGTTCAAGCACCTCACCGGCGAGGAGTCGCCCCTCACCACCCTCGCCTTCGAGTACCCGTCGGATCACGGAGAGCCGCATCAGCCCGTGCCGCGGCCCGAGTACGCCGAGCGTCACCGCCGCTACGAAGCGCTCGCCGCGAGAGTCCCCGGAGTCCACTTCCTGGGCCGCCTGGCCCGATACCGCGACCTGGAGCTCGACACGTGCGTGGCAGAAGCCCTCGCGCTCGCCTCCCGGTTGCTCGACCCGTCGCACGTCAAGCGAGGTGACGCATGAGCGAGACCTTCACGACACGATTCGGCAGGACTCCCACGGTGCGGGTGAGCGCTCCGGGTCGCATCAACCTGATCGGCGATCACCTCGATTACAACGGCGGTTCGGTGTTGCCGATCGCCACGCCGCAGCAAGCGCACGTCGAGCTCGCTCCGCGCGAGGACGATCGAGTGCGCGCGTTCAGTGTGGAGACGGGAGACGAGCACTATCGCCTCGGACACGAGAAACGTGGGCGCGGGTGGCTCGACTACGTGCAGGCGGTCACCCGGGCGCTCTCGGAGCACGGCGTACGGCACAGCGGGTTCGATCTGTGGGTGCACTCCGAGGTGCCGTTCGTCGCGGGGCTGTCCTCCAGCTCGGCGCTGGAGCTTGCGGTCTTGCGTGGCCTGCGTGAGCTCTGGAGTCTCTCGCTCACCGATCTCGAGCTCGCGATCATCGGACACCGCGCGGAGACCTCGTTCATCGGCAGCGTGGGGATCATGGATCACTTCGCCTCGAGCCTCGCGAACGAGCACGCCGCGTTGCTGCTCGACACCTCCACGCTCAAGTACCGCGAGCTGCAGCTGCCGAGGCGGATGTCGATCCTCGCGATCGACTCCGGCCTCAAGCATGAGCTCATCAACACCGAGTACGAGTACCGCAGGCAGCAGTGCGAGGCCGCCGCGGCTGCCCTCGGAGTGAAGTCGCTCTGCTCGCTTGGCACCGACGCACTTCCGCGTGTGATGGGCCTCTCGGCGCCCTTCTCGCGTCGAGCGCGCCATGCGATCACCGAGAACCAGCGTGTGCACGCCGCCGTTCGCGCGATCGAAAAGAATGAGCTGACCGAGCTGGGGCGGCTCATCAATGAGTCACACGATTCCCTGCGCGATGACTTCCAGGTCTCTTCGCCTGCGATCGATCAGCTCGTGGAAATCGCGCGCAACGAGCCGAAGGTCCTGGGAGCGCGCATCACCGGCACGGGCTTCGGCGGTGCGGTGCTGGTGCTCACCCAGAGCGACGAGCCACTGCAGCAGGCGCAGCACATCGCCCAGCTCTACGCGCGGGAAACGCAGAAGCATCCGCACGTGATCATTCCGGTTTCAGGTCGATAACTTTTCCCAGCCGAGAGTTGCATTCGGGGTCGTGAATGGGTCGGATCGCCCCGCCCATGACCACGTTCTCCCAGCTCAAGCTCTCCACTGCCGCCAAGCCCATCGTCGACCGCGTCCTCGCGCGTGCCACCAATGACGCCGACCGCAAGCGCATCGAGGGCGCGCTGGTGAGCGCTGCTGGAACCGACCTGAACAAGGTCCTCTCGGCCGGGGAAGTGCAGGCGGTGGCCGACGCGTTCGAAGCCGCGGCGCGAGGCAACCTCACCAACGATCTGATCGGCGTGGGCATCGAGGGCGCGCACGTGGCCCTCAAGTCGATGAGCGATCTCGGCAACCTCGACGGCGTGAGCAACGTGTTCACGCTCCAGGGCAAGTCGGTCGAGGCGCGCATGGTTCAGGAGCTGAAGGACGCCGTGGTGCGCGCCAATGGCCGCCCGATGGACGTCAATATGCTGATCTTCGAATTCCAGAGCGACGCGATGCAGGCCGCGATCACGGACATCGCGCGGCAGAACCCGAACGTGACCTTCCGCGTGATCGCCGACTCCGGCCAGGCGACGGCGAGCGGTGGCAACGCGCTCCCCGAGCTGGCGGCGCTCAAGCTCCCCAACATTCAGATCAAGTTCAAGAAGGACTTCCCCTACGTCTGGAGCGATTCCTCCGCGCGCCCCGTCTACAACCACGGCGCGACGCAGGGCCTCAATCACCACAAGGGCTTCGTCACCTTCATCGACGGCAAGCCCGACGCGCTGCTCACGGGCTCGTTCAACTGGTCGAACACGGCGGACACGAAGAACTACGAAGATCTCACCATCTTCCAGAACAAGGACTCGTCGTCGCGCCGCGCGGTCGAGCAGTTCGGTGGTGAGTTCGCCGGGTACTGGAACAATCAGGACGCCGCGCTCTCGCCCAACGACTTCGCCAACTACAAGGGCACGAAGTGGAACGAGATGATGCGCGCGCATGGCAAGGCGGCCACCTCGACCACCAACCGCCCCAGTGATGCGTACGCGGCGTACTCGCTGCCCAGCGACACCAGGAGCCTCGACATCAACGGTTTCCGCGTTCAGGACGAGGCGCGTCTGGCCACCCTGCTCGGTTCGAAGACGCTGGCGCGCACCGTGATGCAGGACCGCGCGAAGTTCGGCCGCTTCGCCGACGCGGCGGATTTGAAGGAGCGTCTGCCGCAGGTGAACCTCACCGCGGACCAGCTGCAGAACATCGGCTTCGGCTCGGGCCAGGTGTCGATCAACACCGCCAGCCTCGAAGAGCTCGACAAGGTCGGCCTCACGAAGAAGCAGGCGACCGCGCTGGTGGCGTATCGCGAGAAGAACGGTGACCTCGACTCGGTCGACGATCTCATCAAGGTGGGCGTGCCGAAGGCGACCATCACGCGGCTGCGCCAGTTCATCACCGCGGTCGACGTGGAGGCGTTCTTCAACTCGCGTCCCTCAGGAGCGCCCGCGGGCGGCACGGGCTACGGACCGGACGGCTCTCGCCAGGCGGTGGTGGCGGGCGCTGACGGGGTGATCAGCGGTGCGAAGGCCAACGTGAGCGTGGCCGCGACGGACCTCTTCAATCGCGCCAAGGCCGGCCAGCCGATCTCGGTGGCGATGTACGGCGCGAGCCCCTCGGCGCCCGAGTTCGTCTCACTCCTCGCGGCGGCCAAGCGCGGCGCCGTGGTGAAGGTGGTGCTCGAGAACGACTTCACGGCGCCTGCGGCTGCCGCGCTCAAGGCGCTCGCAGCGCAGGGTTACCCGGTCGAGGTGCGAATTCAGAAGGCGAAGACCATGCACGAGAAGTTCGGCGTGGTCGGGAATGACGTGTTCTTCGGCAGCGCGAACTTCTCCGAGTCGTCGTCGACGAAGCACTCCGAGAACCGGATCACCGTGAAGAATCACGAGGAGACGGCGGCGCAGTTCCAGAGCCGGTTCGATGAGATCTGGGCGAAGTCGGTCGTCGCGTAAGTGAGCGCGCGCAAACGGCCCTGAGGAACGAGTGGGTCCGGGGCTTCGGGCGTTGCTCGGTGCGGACAGGCCCTCGATCTGACCGTTCTTTGACTCGCTGAGCGTCGCTTCGTGGTGTGTGCAGTGACCTGCGGGCCCACAGTACAGCCGGCTGTATCCTGGGCCCGTGGGTCATCGCTTCGCTCAAGAAGTGACGAGAAGCCCGAGGCGAGGGGCCTGTTCGCGACGAGCACGGTGGGTGGTCGGCCAACCGAACGCCTGTTTCCCTTCAGGCAGATGGCTTTGCGATCGCCGACGCCTCGTACTCGAAGAACAACGCGAGACAGGCCGACGTGGCGAGGTGCCAGATCGCGTGTCCATTGATCACATGATTGTTCGGATCGCAGACGAAGCGCGTCTTGTCCGCGATCCAAAACGCGAAGCCGGCGGCGAAGACGCCGAGCATCCACATCAACCGGCGGCGTGACTCAGCGCTCCGCTTCGCGGTGAGATCGATCGCCAGCCACGCGATCACCTGCAGCGTGAACACCGCGATCCCACTCGGTGGAATCAAGAGCAGCACCGCCACCGAGATCGCCACCATCGCGATCCACCGGCCCACCAACTGCGGCGCACTCCACGAGTAGCG
>CBIHPJ010000660.1:0-5144 GCA_966211295.1 uncultured Myxococcales bacterium
GGATCGGTCGGCTGCTGGCAGGTGCCGGGCGGGAGCGCGGTGAGCCGGTTCTCCATCTCGCGCACCAGGGTGAGGTGCTGATCGAGGCGGGCCTGGTCTGACTTGCTCACGCCCTTCTTGAGCGCGGCGAGCTGGGTCTGCACCGCGTCGAGCACGGAGCGGCGGCGCAGGCGCAGCTTCTCCATCTCGGTGGGCGGCATGCCCGAGTCCATGAACATCGAGCGGAAGGTGAGGCGCGGATCGTTCTGCGGCAGCAGCGGCTGATTCGCGGCGCGGTAGCTCACCACGCCGGCGACGTTGGGGAGCAGCGAGTGCACGCCGAGCTGCAGGCTGGGAATGCGGGTGCCCTGGCCGATCATCGGCACCAGCGTCTGATCGATCGAAGGACCGAGCGCGTAACCGGCGCGGCTGCCGTCGTTGCCGACGAACGTGCCCATGTCGAGTCGCGCTCCGGTGAGGAACGCGCCGACGCCACGCTGGTGCTGCTCGCCGGGGCCAGAGACGGCCACCTGCATGTCGAGGCCCTGGGTGAAGAGCAGCTTCGACTTGTACGGCGCGAGGGCCTGGTGAATCTCGCCGAGCGTGAAGTCGGTGTCGGCCCCCGAGCTCCCGTCGGTCGGGAACCACTGCGGCGTGTAGACGCCGTTGGGGTGGTAGATGCCGATGAAGCGCTTTTGCGGCATCTGCTGCGCGTGCGCGACGCGCGGAGCGAGCGCCTCGAGGAACGGGAGCCCGACGATGATGCCGCCGGCGCCGCGGAGGACCTGCCGACGCGAGAGCTGGGTCTTCGAACCCCTCGAGCTCATGGCGTCATCTCCGGGTTCGCGTTGCGCCGGAAAGCTTCGGACTGAACGATGGCGAGCATGAGCTCCCTGAAGTTGCCGCCCGATTTCATGAAGCGCTCACCGATGAGGCTGGTGGTGCAGCTGTCGGCCTCGACGAGCTGGCGGCCGAGGGCGAAGCGGTAGAACTCCTTCGCCACGCAGTCGTGCACGTTGCGGCTGCCGGAGAGCTTGGCGCTGAGCTCGGCCACTCCGACCACGTCGCCGATCACTTCGGTGTCGCGCGAGATCTTCACGCCACCGCTGGCGTCGATCGGCTGGCCGTTCTCGGTGTCACGCCACAGGCCGAGGCCGTCGTAGTTCTCGAAGGTGAAGCCCACCGGATCGATGAAGCGGTGGCAGCCCGAGCAGCCGTCGCTCTGGCTGTGCGCGGCGAAACGCGCGCGCGTGGTGAGGGCCATCGAGGGCTGGGGCGGGGTGATGTTCGCTCCCGCGGGAGGCGGAGCGGGCGGCTCGCACATCAGCTTGTCGAGCACGAAGATGCCGCGGCGCACGGGCGAGCTGCCATCGGGCATCGCCTTGTATGCGAGGAAGCCGGGCTGGGTGAGGAGCCCCTTGCGCTGATTGCCGGGCATCTCGTTGCGCACGAAAGCCGACGACGGCGCCGTAGGGCCGTACATCGACATGGTGTCGTTCGTGTACATCACGTTCGAGGTGAGCAGCGCGGTGAGGGTGTCCTCGTGCGAGAGCACGTCCTTCACGAAGAGCTCGAGCGAGGTGCGCCACGCGTCCGCGAGCGCAGGAGTGAACTGCGGATAGACGGCGGTGTTCTTCTCGGTGTTCTCCACGCCGTCGAGGAAGAGCCAGTTCGAGAAGAAGCGCATCGCGCCATCGACCGACTTGGCGTCAGCGAGCATGCGGCGCGCTTCGGCCTCGAGACCTTCGGGCGTGTCGAGGGTGCCGTTGGCCGCTGCCTCGAGCAGCTGCTCGTCAGGCATCGTCCCCCAGAGGAAATAGGAGAGGCGCGAGGCGAGCTCGAAGCCACTCAGGGTGACGACCGGCACGGGCACGGGGCCGAGGGCCTGCTCGTCGCGATAGAGGAACTGCGGCGACTGGAGCATCGACTGCAGGGTGACCTCGACCGCGCCCTCGAAACCCTCCATGCCGTTGATGGTGGTGAACAGGCTGTTCAAGTTCGCGCGCTCTTCGGCGTTGAGCGGACGGCGGAACGCCTTGAGGCCCGTGGTGGCGATGAAGAGCTCGCCGCAGGTCTGATCGTTGGTGTTGCAGGGCACCACCGTGGAACGGCGGTTGACCAGGGTGTCCTTCGCGAGGAACTCCGCGGCGTCGAGGTAGGCGGTGACGTGCGCGTTGGTGACCAGGTTCAGGTCGGCGTTGTTGTCGAGACCGTGCGCCAGCGGCTCACGGGGGAAGTCGCGCGCGGGGTTGCCGGTCGCTCCCAGCAGATCGCGCACCGTGAGGTCGTACTCGGCGCGGGTGAGCAGCCGGAGCGGGGTACCCGGGGTGACCGAGGGCGTGCAGTCGACCGGCGGAGGATCCACCGGCGGGTCGACGACAGGCGGTTGGGTGATGGGCTTGCAGCCGGCGAGGGCGCCCAAGACCAGAAGACACAGGAGAAGCACCGTTCGCACGCGGGAGGCAGACTGCCAGCGGGGGTGACCCCAGTCAAAGGCCGGAAATCCGTCAGTGAAAGTTGTATTGCGCGTCCCCGGGGCATGGTCCAAAAGGCCCATCACAAAGACGGGGCGTAGCGCAGTCTGGTAGCGCGTCTGCCTTGGGCGCAGAAGGTCGTCGGTTCGAATCCGGCCGCCCCGACTTTGAAGTTCATCTGGTGGAAGGTCACTCGGTGGAAGTTCACTGGGTGGAAGTGAATTGCCGGGTGCCCGTAGCTCAGTTGGATAGAGCACCGGCCTTCTAAGCCGGGGGTCGTGGGTTCGAATCCCGCCGGGCGCGCTCTCAAGTTGAATCAATTGCTTTCCTTGGGCGCATTCGGTACTCCGCGCGCGCCTTTGCAAGTGCAGCGCAGTGTTGATGGCGGCTTTAGCTCAACTGGTTAGAGCGCAGGACTGTGACTCCTGAGGTTACCGGTTCGATCCCGGTAAGCCGCCCACCCAATACTGTTGAGCGCTCATAGCTCAGCTGGATAGAGCATCGGCCTTCGAAGCCGAGGGTCGGGGGTTCGAATCCCTCTGAGCGCGCTGTGATTCCGTACTTCGAGCTTCCGGCGTTGAACCTGCCCTTCGGGCAGCGCATCGACGCGTTCGGAGTGATCTCGGCCGCGGGGGTGCTGATCGGCGCCTGGGCCGCGGCGAGGCAGGCCAAACAGTACTGGCCGGGGCGAGACCACGAGCTGCGCGAGATGGTGCCCTGGGCGGTGATCTTCGGCCTCTTCGGAGGCCACTTCATGCACATCTTCGCCTACCACCCAGAGCTGTTGAGAGCGTCGGACCCCTTCCTGGTCCTGCGCTTCTGGGAGGGCCTCTCGTCGATGGGCGGCGTGCTGGGCGCGCTGGTGGGGATCTTCATCTTCTTCCGGCGCATCAAGGTGCCGCTCTCTCCCTTCCTCGATGCGCTGGCGCTGGGCGCGGCCCCGGGGTGGATGGTGGCGCGCATCGGCTGCTTCCTCGTGCACGACCACCCCGGTGTACGGACGGACTTCTTCCTCGCGGTCGACTTTCCGGTGGTGCCGTACGGAGGCCCGCGGCACGACCTCGGGCTGTACGACGCGCTCGTGCTGGGGGCGATCTCGATCCTTCTCTACGTGCTGAAGGAGCGGAGGCCGAAGGAAGGGCGCCTGATGGGCGTGCTGGCGGTCTGCTACACCGTGCCGCGCTTCTTCCTCGATTTCCTCAGGGCGTCAGACCTCAGCTTCGTTGACCGTCGCTACGCAGGTCTCACGCCGGCGCAGTACGTGGTGATCGGGCTCTTCGGGTTGGGCGTCTGGCTGCTGACGCGTCCCGCTCCGGAGGTGACCGAGTTGAAGGCGGAGCCGAAGAGAAGTTGAAGAGAAGTTGAAGGGTTTGAAAGAAGCGATTGACAGGAACGCCCGAAGAAATTTATAGGCGCCGCGCCAGACGACGGAAGCGTAGCTCAATTGGCAGAGCAATGGACTCTTAATCCATAGGTTGAAGGTTCGATTCCTTCCGCTTTCACAAAGAAAACGGCCGGTGACTCCCAGTGAGCTCCGGCCGTTTTGGTTTCACGGGTCAGCAGCACCGGGGGGGTGGCGTAACTGGTAGCCGCGCCAGACTTAGGATCTGGTTCCGCAAGGAGTGCGGGTTCGAGTCCCGCCCCGCCCACTCGCGAGTACGCTGGGTCCCCGTGAAGCTCGATTTTCCGGCCGGTACGCCGCTGACGGCATTTTCCGCTGCAGACCTCGACGCCATCTTCAATGCCTGCACCACGGTGGGCGCGGCGCCCAACGAGGTGATCTTCAACGCCGGTGACTCAGGCGACTCGATGTACTTCGTGCTCGAGGGCGAGGCCGTGGCGCGGTTGCACGACGGGCGCACGGTGAAGACCTACGGGCGCGGGAGCTACTTTGGGGAGCTCTCCTTCATCAACCCCGGCCACAAGCGCTCGGCGACGTTGGTGGCGGTGAAGCCGATGAAGCTGCTGGCGCTGCACCAGGCGATCATTCCTTCGCTGATCACCACGCATCCCGTCGCGATCTGCACCTTGCTGCAGCACACGTGCGCGTTCCTGGTGGATGCGGAGCGCATGCTGGTGGCCGATCTGCGGCGCCAGAATGCCGAGCTGCAGGAGACCATCAGGCGGCTCGATCTCACCCGCACGGCGCTCAGTGAAGAGGAAGAGAAGGCGCGCACGGATTCGCTCTCCGGGCTGTCGAATCGGCGGGCGTTCGACGCGGAGCTGCCGCGCTTCATCGAGCGCGCAAAGGCGATCAACACGGGGCTCGCGTTGATCGCGATCGATCTCGATCACTTCAAGCCGGTGAACGACAAGCTCGGGCATCCCGCGGGTGACTTCGTGCTGCGCGAGGTCGGGAAGATTCTTCGTCACGGAGTGCGGAAGTCGGATCTGCCGTGCCGCATTGGTGGCGATGAGTTCATCGTCATTCTTTCGGACACCACGGAGGAGGGCGCTCGCGCTCGCGCGGAGACGCTGCGGCAGGCGATTGGAGCGTTTCCTCATCCCGGGAATGAGCAGGGGATTCGCGTCACGACCACGATGGGCGGGACTTTGCTTCGTCCCTCGGACTCTTTGGCTGACTTCACCAAGCGCGCCGATGAGGCTCTCTACGAGGCGAAACGCGGCGGTCGGAATCGAGTCGGCTGGACCTGAGTCTCCCTCTCCCTGCGCAGCGGGGAGAGGGTCGGG
>CBIHPJ010000661.1:0-5137 GCA_966211295.1 uncultured Myxococcales bacterium
AGTGAGGTTCTGCTGCGAGCCATCGGAGTACACGCCGGTCGCGGTGAGCTGCAGCGTGCGGCCCTTCGCGACCGAGGTCGCCATCGCGGTCACGTCGATTCGCTGCAGCACGGCTACGCCGACCGTCACCGCGCGAGACGCCGTCACCAGCCCGAGCGTGGCATCGATGGTGGTGGTTCCAGGCGCCACTCCGGTCAGCAACCCAACCGTGCCCGCATCGAGATCGTTCGAGACGACCGCCACGCCGGCGTCCTGCGAAGTCCACGTCACGGTGTTCGTCACATCGCGCATGGTCCCGTCCGAGAACGAGCCGGTCGCCGAGAGCTGCTGCGTGAGTCCCGCGGCCACATTCACCACCGAGGGCTCGAGCGACAACGAAAGGGGAATCGCGGGCGCCACGGTGAGCGAGGTGTTCCCCGACAACGTTCCGTTGGAGGCGGTGATGGTCACCGTGCCCTCGTTGACCGCGTCGACCAACCCCACACTGCTGACCGTCGCCACGCCCGCATCCGAGCTCGACCACGTCACGGACTGAGTGAGATCGCGCCGAGTGCTGTCGGTGTAGACGCCCGTCGCGGTCAACGCCTGCGTCAGTCCGCGAGGAACGCTCGCCAGCTGCGGCTCGACCTCGATGGTCTGCAGCTGCGGAGCGGTGCACGTCGCCGAGCTGGTAGTGGAGATCGCGCCGACCGTCGCGGTGATCACCGACAGTCCCTGGCCAACGGCGGTCACCATGCCTCCGTCGACGGTCGCCACTCCGGGAGTGCCAGAGCGCCACATCGCCTGCGCCGTCATGTCTTGCGAAGTGCCGTCAGAGAAACGTCCGCTCACGGTGATCGCTCGCGAAGAGCCCAGCGGCAACGTGAACGCCGACGGAGTGGCCTCGAGCGCGCGCAACGTGGCGTCAGTCACGGTGACCTGCGCGTCACCGGAGATGCCCATGAAGGTCGCGCTGATGCTGGTCCCTCCGAGCTGATTCGCGGTCGCGCGTCCCGTGGAGTCGATCGACACCACGTCCGTGTCCTCCGAGTTCCAGGTGACCATCGAAGACAGGTTCACCGAGCTGGCATCGGAGAAGCGGCCGGTCGCGGTGAAGACCTGGGTGGTGCCCAGGGCGAGCGAAGTGGAGGCGGGCCGCACGTCGATGGAAGACAACGTCGCCGCGGTGACGCTGAGCTGCAGAGTGCCGACCACGCCAGACTTGAGCGCGCGGATCTCCACGTCGCCCACGTCGAGCGCAGTGACGAGCCCCGCCGAAGACACGCGAGCCTTCAACGAGTCGCCCGAGGCCCACGCGCAGCTCTGCGTGAGATCGCGAGTGCTCCCGTCGTCGTAGTGACCGGTCGCCTGCAGCGGCATCGTCAGTCCTCGCGGAACCGAGGCCATGGCCGCGGTCACCTCGATGCGCTGGAGCACGAGCACGCGCGGAGCCACGGTGACGGAGAGCTCGGCGCTCGCCTCCCGCAGCCGCGCGGTGATCGTGGTGGTGCCTTCGCCGAGGCCTTCGATGATCGCCGAACCGTCGTCACCCACCGACGTCACTCCCGCGATCGACTCGTCGGCGCTGGTCCAGGTGAGCCCTTCGACCCCTTGCTGCTTCATGGCGATGAAGGCCCGCGCGGTGACGGCCTGCTTCTCGCCCCAGTCGAGCTGGAGCTCGCCGGCAGAGAGCACGAGCCGCTCGGGAGGAGAGCTCGCCGGAGTGCAGGCTACGAAGCAGAACAGCAGCAGGGACAGTCTGGTGCGCACGAGGCTCTGTCGCACAATTGCCCGCGGAGATCATCCGAGCGGGGTGCGTGTGACGCACACGTTGCGGGTCGGAAAGGGCCCTCACCGCAAGGGCAGGGCTGACTCAGCCCGTCGCAGCGACGCGCGATCCGCCAAAGACACCCAGCCGCCGAGCGAGCGCAGCGAACGTCAGCGCCGGATCCTCGAAGGGATCGCGGAAGAGGGCGCGCACATCGGCGGCGGAGATCGCCTTGCGCGCGAAGGCCTCAGAGAGCGCGTCCCCGAGCAGGTAACCCAGCGCATGACTGACGCCGTTCATCAGCCCCAGCTCCGAAATCGGCACCATCTTCTGCGCTGCCGCAAAGTCGTCAGCGAGGGCGGTGGAGATCGCGAGGGTGAACGCCGCCACGCGCTTCACCTCGCCGCGTCCCGACTCGAAGTGCCACGTCCACTCGTCCAGCTGAGTGCAGCGCCGCTTGGGATTCACGAGGCGGCTCCCGAAGAAGCCGAGCGCTTCCTCGAGACAGCGTGACCAGAACATGTCGGAGCGGGAGCGCGGCCGTTCCATCGCATCACCCACGCAGAGGTGACGGACGAAGTGCGCCGCTTCCTCAGCCGCGTGATTGAGCGAGAGCGCCGCGAGCCACACCGCACGCGCCCGGGGAATCCAGGCGCTCTCGAGCGACAACACGTGCTGCTCGAGGTGCTTCAGCTCAGCCGGAGTGAAGCGCGCACGCTTCCGCAGCCGCTCGATCACGCCCAGCTCGCCCGCGCTCAGCACCAGCACCTCGTTCGCCGCCGCTCCCACTTTGAGCCCCGTGAAGCGGCCGATGTCGCGCGCGAGATGACGGAAGGTGAGGGTGATGCCCGAGCCGTCGATCGGCGCGTCTCCGGTCTCCGCTTCGACGTAGTCGAGGAAGCTGCGCTGGCAGACCACGGGTGAGGTGTTCACCAGGCACAACTCGCGCGGAGAGAGCTCCACCGCGCGGGTGGTCTCCACCCGTCCCGAGCGCGCGAGCGACCAATAGACGCCTTCCGCGTTCTGGTAGACGACCAGCGACTCCCGCTCCACGTCGCCCAGCAGCGCCTCCACGCAGCGCGGGAGGTGAGAGGGCGCGATGTGAAACTGACCGACCAGCGCGAGCACCAGCGGACGATCAGCCGCCTTCGCCGCCCGCGCGATGGGCTTGGCAGCCGCTTGATCACGAAGCTCAAGCGAACGGGGACCCGAAGCGCGGCGATCGATCGCGATCACCTCGAGCTTCTTCTTCCGCGCGAGCTCGAGGATCGGCGCGAAGCCCGGCCAGATGTCGAACGGCCCACGATAGGGATGACCGATGCGCGAGAGGAACGCCTTCTCGCCCAGCTTCCCCGCGAGGAACGCGTCGAGGCTCGCCTGGTGACGGGTCTCGACGAACTCGAGCGCGAGCACCACGCGGCGTCCGCTCCCCAGCGCGCTCTTGAGCAGCGCGAGGTACGCCTGCTGCGCCATGCGCAGCGTGTGGTAGTCGCCCACGTACACGAGGTCGGCCTTCGCGATGCGCGCGTCGACCTCGTTGAGCGAGATCACCTTCTTGTAGGTGCGCGTCGCTGCCTCGTACCGCCGCTGGTACTTGCGGAAGTGCGGAGAGGCGCCCTGCACCTGCTGCGCGATCTGCCGAGCCTGGTGCTTGAAGAGGGAGCGCTGCAGCGACAACGACGAACGCATGGACGCGCGAACGGTCCCACGGGGTTCCCGAGACGGCAAGATCTCCACCCTTGCGTTGAGGGGAGGGTCCGTCGAGCATTGCGGCCCCCGTGCGTTCGGTCTGTCTCCCCCTCAGTCTGGTGGTGCTGTCGCTGAGCGCCTTCGCTGATTCGCGGGCCAGCTTCATCCACGAGGCTCCCTCCGAAGCGCCGGCCAACAAGCCCCTCACGGTCGAAGGCACGCTCGCAGGCGGCAACTACTCGAAGGTGATCGCGCGCGTGCGCGGTCCGGGCGAGCCGTACGAAGACTTCCCGCTCGAGCTCCAATACGGAGATCTGTGGCGAGGCACGCTCCCCGCGTCGCGCATGGTGGCGCCGGGCATCGAGTACTACTTCGAAGGCGTCAGCGCCGATGGCGATCGCACCGAGATCTTCGCCAGCGCGAAGCAGCCCGTGCGCGTGATCGTGATCGGCGACACGCGGGAACCTCCGGTCGCGGAGAAGCCGAAGCCCAAGTGCAAAAAGGGCAAGAAGTGCAAAGAGGAACCGCCGCCTCCCGTCGAGAAGGAACCCAAGAAGCCGGCCGAGTGGGTCGACACTTCGGAGAAGCCCACCGAGAAGACCGAGAAGACCGAGAAGACGACGCCACCGAAAAAGGAAGAACCGGTCGTCGTCGCGAAGACCGAGGTTCCGTCTTCGGAGACGAAGGTCGAGAAGAAGCGCCCCGAGCCAGAACCCGAGCCGCGCGAAAACGCTCCGCCGCCCACGCGCCGCCAGACTGAGCTCGAAGAAGAGCTCGCTCTCTACGGAGCCGAAGCCTCCGCCGGTGTCGCTCAGCGCATCGACGAGTCAGCCCGCGTGGTGCCGCAGATGTCGACGGTGCTCACCGCGCAGCAGCTCAAGCAGCTGGGCGTGCGCTACGTGCACGAAGCGCTCGAGCTGGTGCCCGGTCTCAGCGTGAGCCGCGACGTGCAGGGCTTCTACCGGGTGGCCGTGCGCGGGTGGCGCAGCGATGCCGAGCTGCTCTTCACCCTCAACGGGCAGCGCCTCAACAACTTCTATGACGGCAAGGCGCTCGCGTTGCTTCCGGTCGACAACCTGGAGCGCATCGAGGTCTATCGCGGACCCGCGACCGCCGACGTCGGTCTCGGAAACGTGATCGGCGTGGTGAACCTCGTCACGCGTCGCGATGCCGGCTTCCGCGCTTCGGGCAGCATCGGCACCTGGGAGATGTTCGACGCGCACCTGAACGCGGCCGGCACCTTCGGATCGCTCACGCTCTTCGGAGACGCCGACGTGGTCAGCCAGTACGGCGTGCGCCGCCCGGTGCTGCGCGATGGCCTCGACTCGGCGACGGTCTTCCGCCCGAAGATCACCAACGACAAGCGGCTCCTCGTGAATGCAGGACTCGGAGCGGCGCTCGCCACCGAGGGAGCCGGTACCTTCGAAGTGCAGGGCCGCTTCATGTACGAGAACCGCGCCGCGCTGATCGGCCTGTTCGACGTGGTGGGCCCAGACTCGCGCCTCGACTGGATGGTGATTCAGGCGCAGCTCGGCTGGAAGAAGCCGCTCGACGGCGGTGGCTCGCTCTCGGTGCGCGCGTGGCTGGATCTGCAGACCACCAAGCGTCTCTGGCAGCTCGCGCCCGACGGCTGGCAGGTACGCGCAGGAGACGACAGCACGATCTTCCCTGACGGCGTGCTCGAGCAGCACTCGTACGGCA
>CBIHPJ010000662.1:0-5134 GCA_966211295.1 uncultured Myxococcales bacterium
CCTCGTGTCGAGCGAGCAACCCTTCGATCCCGATCGACTGCGCGAGAGCATGAAGGGCAACGTCATTCCGAACGAGATCGCCGTGGAGCCGATCGGCATCGTGAAGCGGCGACGTTGATCCCCCAGGGGGATGCTTCGCGATCACTCGTTGCACTCGAGCCTCACCTCCAGCGAGTCGAAGCCGTCTTTCCTCAGCTCGACGCAGGTGCTCTCGCAGAGCACGAGCAACTTCTCGTTGAGCTTGTAGCTCCGCCGAGTGCCGTAGCAGTTCGAGGCCACGCGTTCGTGCAACAGCGGCGTGGGAGCGTGAAGCAGTCCGAGCGCGTTCACCCGGTCCACGCGGTGACGGCTGGTGTCGAGCAGCCACCCGCACGAAGTCGATCCGCTCACGCTTCTCGTCTTCAGCAACGCGTCCGTGAAGGCCTGACGCGATTGGAAATGACAGATGGGCGCGCGGAGGCCGCCGGTCGCGCGGGCGAGCTCCTGGTACACGCCGCCAAACTGGAGACCGCGCACTCCGTCGGGGCCGGCGCAGGTCGAGGTCGAGAGGAGCTCGTTCGCTTCGAGCACCGCGTGGCCAGGTGTGTCGAGCCCACCCAGGAGACTCACGCTGAAGGGCGTTCCACCGAGCGTCGCCTGGAGTCGGGCGAGAAGATCGTCTGGCCTGCCCAGTGATTCATCGTCGGTGACCACGACGATCTGGAGCCCCGCGCCCGTGCGCAGCGCGTCGATCCAACGAGTGAGGCCGGGCTTCGCGCCATCGAGCAGCACTTCGATCGCGTCGGACGAGCCAACTCGCAGGTTGAAGCCACCATCTGCTTTGCGCCGCATGAGATCGACCTGCTTGGCGACCACCAGCAGCTGCGTGTCGGAGCGTGAATCGACGATCTGCTTCTCCAGCGCGCCGAGCCAATCGGCGATCTTCGGGAGCGCGCGGTACATCGAGCCCGACGTGTCCACGACGATCACGAGATCGAACTTCGAATCTTGAAGGGAGAGCCGCTGGACCGTCGGCTCGCAGGGAGGAAGTCCTCCGTCGGGCCCCTGCTCTTCTGGCGGCGGCTCCTTCGACATCGCTTTGAGGACCGTCGGCGCACCGGGGTATTTGTGGTGACGGAAGAGCGGTTCGAGTGCTGCTCTCCACCGGCGCATGTAGTCCTCGAGGTCGGGCGCCCTGCGCGGGCCTGGCCGGCCTGCGTCCATCACTTGCGCGACAGCGCCCGAGTCCTCGATTGGGATCGAAGCGTCGGCGGGGGCAGCGGTCGCGACGACTGGTTGCTCAGGCTCAGACTCCGGCGTGGGCACGAAGACGACGGAAGGGCCTGCGCTCTCCGGCGGATCTTCCTCGGAGCTGCACCAGCCGATGCCGACGACGAGCACCAGCGCCAACGCCAACGCCACGTATGGGCGTCGATCGGTCTTCTTCGGCGCTGGCTGGTGAAGGCCCATGTTCGACAGTCACTCCTTGCACTCGAGCTTGAGCTCGAGGGCTTCGAAGCCTTCGTGCCTGAGCTCGGTGCAGGTGTCATCGCAGAGCACGAGCAATTGCTCGTCAGCCATGCGGTAACTCCGCCGCGTGCCAAAGCAGTTGGAGCGCACAGGCTCGTAGAGCAACGGCGCGGAGGCGCGACCCAGTCCAACCGCCGACACTCGATCCACCCGATGACGAGGCGCGTTCAGGACCCAGCCGCACTGAGGCGCCGCCAGGGTCGAGCGCTTGTTGAGCAGCTCCCAGCTCAACGACCAGCGCGAGGACTTCCAACACAGGGGTGCGCGGAAGCCGCCCGTGGCGCGCACCAGCTCTTGATACACGACGCCCGGCTCCAGCCCCTCGAGTCCCTCGCCGTCACACCTCGCGCTGTACCCGCTCACGATGGGCTCCTCGGGGTCGAGGACCTTGTGCCGCGGAGTGTCGAGTCCCCCGAGGAGGCTCACGCTGAACGGCACGCCAAGGAGCGTCTCATTGAGGCGGCGGAGCAGGTGCACGCTCTGCCCCCTCGACTCATCGTCGGTCACCAGAACGATCTGCAGCTCGGCGCGCGTGCGCAGCGCATCGACCCAGCGATCGCGGCCTCTGACTGCGCCCTCGAGGAGCACCTCGACCGCGTCTGACGAGCCCACCGCAAGGTCGTAGCCACCGTCGCCCTTCGTCCGGCCCAGTTCTTGTTGTTCGGCCACCACCAGAAGCTGCGTGTCGGAGCGCGACTTGACGATGCTCCGCTCGAGTTCGCCAAGCCACGCGGCGATCACGGGGAGCGCGAAGGCCATCGAGCCCGACGTGTCGACGACCACCACGATGTCGAAGCGGGGCAAGGCCAGCGAGAGCCGCTTCGAGATCGGCTCGCAGGGACCTGCATCTGGACCGTCTTGCTCTTCTGGTTGCGGTCGCCGCTCGGCACGGATGACCGTCGGCGCGCCGGGATATTTCCCGTTCTTGAAGAGTGGCTCGAGCGCGTCTTTCCAGCGGCGCATGTAGGCGTCGTAGTCAGGTTGTTTGCGAGCGAGCACGACGGCGCCCGCGTCGAGCTGCTCCGTGCCGGCGTCGAAGTCGGTCGCAGCATCAATCGGTTCGGGTGCACGGGCGATCGGCTCGGGTTCTGGAGTGGGCACGAACACGACGGAGGGACCTGCGCTCTCGGCAGGATCCTCTTCGGAGCTGCACCAGCCGATGCCGAAGAGCAGCACCAGCACCAACGCCGCGTACGGGCGTCGGTCCCTCTTCTTCTCGGCCCCCACTCGATGAACCCCCACGGTCCACAGTGTAGATTCCTCTGATGCGAATCGGGATCATTGGCTCAGGAAACATGGGCAGCACGCTCGGGACGCTCTGGGCGAAAGCGGGTCACGACGTCCTCTTCAGCTCGCGTCACCCGGAGGAGCTCGCTGACCTGGTGACGAAGACTCCGCGCTCGAAGGCGGGCACCGCGGAGGAGGCCGCGCGCTTCGGCGACGCGGTGTTCATCGGAGTTCCGTACGTGGCGATGCCTGAGCTGACGAAGACGCTCGCTCCGCTGCTCGCGGGGAAGCTGGTGCTCGACGCGGGCAACATCTCGCCTCATCGCGATGGCGCGCTCGCGGTGACGATCACGCAGACCGGGAAGGGCTCCGGATCGTGGACGCAATCGCTGCTCCCCGGTTCGCGCGTGGTGAAGGCGTTCAACACGGTGCACTACCGCAATCTCCTGAGCGAAGCGCATCGCGCGGGTCCTCGCATCGGAGTGCCGCTCGCGGGCGATGACGCGAAGGCGCTGGAGGAAGCGGCGCAGTTGGTGCGCGATGCGGGTTCTGATCCGCTCGTGCTCGCGGGAGGAATGGCCGCTTCCGCGAAGATCGATATCGGCAGTCCCGTGTGGAACACGAACAAGACCGCGGACGACGTGCGCGCGGCCCTGGGTGTCTGATGCGCTTCAGATTTCACGAGGGACCTGAGACCGCGACGCATCGAGCGATCGACGCGTGGTGGAAAGCGTTCACTGAACACTCGAGCCAGATCGCCGAGCTCTTCCGTCGCGAGAACAAATTCGATCTTGTCGGCTTCATGCATGAGCACCTCCGCGCGGTCGACGAGAGACTCATGTGGGAGTTCGGTCCCGCGCTCCGCGGCGGTCAGCACCGCCTGATCATCACACCGGAGCGAGAGCGGCACCTGCGCCCCCTGGTAGACCTGACGCTGGCGCGCGCTCCGAAAAACTCGCCCTTCGAGTTCTACTTCGGCCGGCAGAGCGAGCCGCGAAAGTTGGTCGAGGAGACCGTCAAAGGTCGTACCGGTTTGACGATCGACGGCTGGAAGGTCTCGGTGAAACCGAACAAGCGGTTCGGTCTCGAGTTTCTGGTCGTGCCGCGGCGCGACCAACTCACGGACGAGGAGGTCGTCGGAGCAGCGATGATCGCGGTCGAGAGCACGCTCGGCGAAACGTTCCTCGACGTGCACTGCGACTCGATCGAGGTGTCGTCGGACGAGGCCGACGCCGTTCCGCTCGAGAATCTCGAAGCCCACGTGCGCACCGTGCTCGACCGGACTCACGGGGACCTACCGAACGCGCCACTCCACGAGTTCGGCGAGTTCCAATGGTCGCTGTTCAAGCTCGAGCCCGAACCGGCAGAGGACTTCCCGCATCAGGCCGACCTTTTCATCGCGAAGACCGCCCATGTGCCGATGTGGCAGGTCGCGCATATGGGTGGCTTCTCCTCCGAGCGATTCAGCCGCTTCGGCGAGACCTTCTGCTTCGTCAAAATCGACTGGAAGGACTTCTCTCGCGACCGCGTGGAGGGCAAGCAGGAGCTGGAAGACTCGCTCCAGAATTCGCTGCAGCCGAAAGCGCTGGGGGCGGTGATGAGCGGAGGCACCGGACTCCGCTACTCGTACATCGATCTCGCGGTGCCAGACGTCGAGCGTGCGGTGCCGATCATCCGCGACGTCTTGCGCAAGAGCGCCGTGCCGAAGCGGAGCTGGCTGCTCTTCTACGACGACGCGCTGGCGGCCGAATGGGTCGGCATCTGGGACGACTCACCGGAGCCGCCGGGCTTGCCCGACTGACTCACCCCTTCTTCCGCATGTGCCGAGGCGTCTCCTCGAGCATGCGCATGTGCATCAGCGCGTTGCTTCGGCTGAGGTGATGCCGGACGGGAAACACAGGTCCGTTGTCGTCCATGCGCATCACCAACCACTCGCCCACCTTCGGCTGCGGCGGAGGACCGAGGAAGTCGACAAAGTAGGTCTGCTTGTGCGCGCGGTCTTCGTAGAGCTCCGCCACGCAACGCGCACTCGCCTCGCGCGGATAGCGGCCCATCGAGAAGCTGGTCCCTGCGTCGTCGACGCGCCTGACTTCCCAGCCGCCCTCGAAGTCCGCTCCGCCTGCGCCCGCGATTCGCGCTGAGAAAGGGAGATGCAGAACCGCATGCTCGAGCTCGTCGCGTGTGCCGGCGTAGAGGATCACGGCGCCCTGCCATTCCTCGATACCGAACTCCAACCCACACTCTGCGACGAGGGCCCAGCCGCGTGACTCCTGGCTCTCGCCCGACGGCGGACCGAGCAGCTCGAGCGAGGCGAGCGGCACGACCAACTCGGCCATGCACGGATCCGAGTTGTTGCCGGCTTTGACCAGGCACAGCTGATCCGTGAAGTCGAAGCGCC
>CBIHPJ010000663.1:0-5129 GCA_966211295.1 uncultured Myxococcales bacterium
GATGACGGCGATGCGGGACATACGGCGCCTCTACTACGAACTGTCGCTCCCTCTCCCTGCGAAGCGGGGAGAGGGTCGGGGTGAGGGGCGATCCTCACTTCTTGGAACAGAACTTCACCGCCTGGTCCCGCGTCTCCAACCCGTACGTGAGCACCTTCACGGTCTTCTTCGCGCCATTCCGCTCGATGAGCATCCACCGCTTCCCGGTCTCATCGGCGGTCTTGAGCAAGTCACTCATGTCCACCACCGAAAGCGGCTTCTTCTCGTCACCAATCACCGCGCAGGGCGACGAAGGCTGGGCGAAGGCGAAGTAGTTCTTCGCCTGCTGACACGCGGAGTTGATGTCTTCGTCGAAGAACGCCGAGTCCTCCGAGGCGTTCTCGGGATCCGTCATGAACGAGACGACTGCGCGCCACTTCGCCCGCGGCACCTCGACCTTCTCGGAGCCAATCGCGCCGCCAAAGACCCAACCCTCCTTGTCGCCCTTCTTCACCTTGAACCAGCGCGCCGTGACGTCCTTGCAGCGGAGGCGCTGGGTGAGTTCCGCGACCGAGCGCTCACCGAGCAGCTCGACCACGTCACCCAGCGCGAGCTCGTCGACCTTCTTCCCCTTGGCGTCGGGCGCGTCACGCAGCGCGATCGAATCCATCGCCACGTACCGGGTGCCCGTCTCGGACTTTTCGGTCTGAGTCACCGCCAACAACAAGAGGAGCGAGAGCATGGACCGACTTCAGCCCATCACCTGCCGCACTTCGATCTCCATGTTGAGCGGCTTCCCATCAGGCCCGGGGGCGGCCGAGGCGCGAGCCGCGATCTCGTAGGCGCGCTCGGCGTTCTTCACCTCGACGATCCACCAGCCGGCGAGGAACTCCTTCGTCTCGGGAAACACGCCGTCGGTGATCGGACTCTTCTGTGCCCCGGCCTTCACGATCTTCGCTTCACGAGGCTCAGCGAGCGCATTGATACTGACCAGCTCACCTGACTTCTCCAGGTCAGCATTGAGCGCGTGGTGAGCCGCCATGTGCTTGTCGAAAGTGCCCGGCGGCCACCTGGTGAGGTTCCACTCGCCGCTCTCCGAGTACCCCGTGATTGGACCCTTCTTCGCGTGCATCATCAGAATGAACTTCATCGGTAATTCTCCATGTTTGGCGGCCCGTCATGAGCTCGCTCACGGGTAAGTCGGAGCGGTCCGTGCTTTATCTACATTTCGATGATCGCGGCCTTCGTCGTCGTTTCCGTCCTCGCGGCTGACCCGTACTCCGCCATCACGGCAGGCAAGCCGGCGATCCCCTCACCACTGAGCTCACTGAAGCGTGGAATAAAGGAGGCGGCGCTGCTCACCGCGCTGAAAGTGAACGCCGACCGCGACGTTTGCCTGGTGCTCGGCGTTCAGGTGCAGAGCCTCTGCTTCATCCCGTTCTGGGAGAAAGACGATGGCTATTCCCGCCCGACGTTGCTCTTCACGTCGCTCGCGACGACCCGCGCCGCTCTCCGCAAGCGCTGGGGTCAACCGGTCGTCTTCAAGAACTCGTGGTACTGGGTAAACCCCGAGACGAAGCTCCGTGCGCGGCTGCGCGACACCGACAATCCGGCCCAGCTCGACTTCGAGACCTACCTCCCGCTGCAGGACTTCCTCGGCACGGGACAGAAGCTCGCGTTCGAGCACACGAAGATCCTCGGCAGCACGCGCGCGGAGCTCGAAAAGGCCTACGGGATCACATGCGAGAGCGACAGCTGCGGGGTCTTCTTTCCTCCGAGCGAGGTCGATTCCGAGCTGCTGGTGCAGGTCGAGCTCGAGAACGGCGTCGCCACCAAGGTGACTTTCGATCTGCCCACGCGCGATGACGACGCTCGGAAAGAACAGACCATCAGAATGCTGGAGAAGAAGTGGGGCCGCCGCGTGCTGCTGGAGGGCGAGAAGAAGGACTGGAACTTCGAGAACCAGCCCGGCGTGCTGCTCTACCTTCTCGCCGGCGATCTCACCGTGCGGATGCGTTGATCCCCCAAGGGGATGCTTCGCGATCAATTTTCGCGGTGATCATGTCCCGCGCCGCCGAAGGTGCCGACCCACGGCTCCTCCGCGACGGACAGGCCACGCGTGGGCACCGAGAAGAACGCACCCGAGCTCCCGGCGAAGGGCGGATCACACTTGGCGCACGCGGGATTTCCTTCGAAGTCGAGCGCGCCGTTCATGATCCCGATCGATCCATTCGCCACCTCGAAGAGCTGCGGAGGCGTGCGCGCCGGGAGCTGAATCGGGCAGTTGAAGGCCTCGGATCCGTCCTGCACGTCGATGCCGTAGAGCGCGTAGTTGGGACCGAAGTCCGCTCCGTTCTGCACGAAGGTGAGCGCGATGGTGCGGGGACCCTTCGAGGTCTGCCACTTCGCGAGGCGGATCTGATCAGACCAGAAGGTGAACGGCGCCGGCAGATTCGCAGACCAGCGGAGCTGATGCGCGCCCGCTTCGTAGCCGTTGAGCGTGCTGCCTCCCGCTTCAGGAGCGGGGATCAAGCGCGAAGACGAGACCACCGCGCGGCCCAGGTTCGAGGGCAGCGAGAAGGTCGGCTGACCGCTCACCGCCTCGAGCACCACCGAGGTGTACTCCGCGTAGAGCAGCCCGCGCGCGACCGCGAGCTCACCACCGCGCATGCCGGTGTTGAGTCGCTTCCAGCGGAACACGCCGTCGCGCGAGTAGCTCGTGATCAGCGTGGTGTCGTCGGGAACGAGCGGCGCCTGTTGCGAGACGGTGGGAGAGAACGCGATGAAGAGGTTGCCGCCGGAATCAGCGGCCACTCCGTAGGCGTGCGGGTGATTGCAGACGTCGAGCAGCGGATCAGTGACCTGCTGCGCCTGCACCAGCTGACCCGAGGCGTTGATCACCGCGAGGAAGTAGCGGCGGCACTGCGTGTCGTTCGCGGTGTTCCGCGGGTACGCCTCGAAGAGCGCGGCGAGGCGATCGCTGTCCTGCACCACCAGGCGCGCGAGGAAGATCGTCGGCGCGGTCATCAGGAAATCCGGACGCGCGCTGCGAATGTCGAAGGTCCACGCGGTCGCTCCGGTGGCGGGATCCATCGCCGAGACCTTGCCGTTGGGCGACGCGGGGTAATCCGCGCAGACGTAGCGGGTGTCCCACAAGATGCAGCGGCGTGAAGCCCCGAGCGGAGCGGTGATCGCATCCGGCGTATTGGCGCGCAGCACCGAGCCCACGTGGAAGAAGCCCGAGAGCGACATCTGCCCGGTGGGCTCCATCACGAAGTCGTGCAGCTGCGGAGCGAGCACGCCCGCATCGATGTCCCCCGCGGCCAGGGTGTCGTAGGTCCAGCTCGGGGAGAGGATGAGAGGATCTTCAGGGCGCACCATGCGCACGCACTGATGATTCACGCAGCGGCCGCCGCTGGAGCACGGGCTCTCTTCCGCGCAGATGTAGCCGTCGGGAGGCTCGCGGGTGACGCAGCTTCCCTCGATGCACACGCTCACTTCGCTGCACGACGCCGCGCTGCCGCACGACGAGCCGTCTTCCCGCGGCCGCAATCCGCAGCCCGTGGTGGGGTTGCACACGCCTTCCATGCACGCGCCATCGCCAGGGCACGGAGGCGCGGGGAGATTCTCGCAGCCAGTCAGCGGGTAGCAGACGTCGATGGTGCACGCGTTGTCGTCCGCGCAGTTGCGCGCAGTGCCCACGCAGCGGCCTGCTTCACAGCGAGCATCGACCAGGCAGAGCGTTCCCGAATCGCAGGCCACTCCATCGGCCACCGGATCTTCCACGCACTCTTGAGTGTCGACGTCGAAGTGCGCGGTGGTGCAGGGCGAGCTCGGGGCGCAGACCGGAATGTCAGTGGCGGAGGCCTCGATCGCGATCGACTGCGGTTCGAGCCCGGTCGACTGCACCTCGAGGCGCTGCGAGAAGCGACCCGGCACCACCGGAGTCCACTCCACGGTCAGCGTCGTCGCACCCGAAGGCAGCGTGGTGGGAAGGGCGATGGAGAACGGAGCAACGACGTTCTCCCAGGTGACCTCGATCGAAGCCCGGCCATCGTTGACGATGGTCACGTCCTGCCGGTGCGTCCTCCCATCCGCGTAGGCCGGACTGAAGGTCACGCTGGTAGGGTCGAAACGCAGCTGGTTGGTCACGCCTGTGATGTCGGTGGGCTTGCAGCCGGAGACCCCGGCCAGGGCAAGAACGACGACTGGAAGGCTCCACAGACGGCTACGGAGCACTCGTGGCGAGGTGACAGTCACGTGGCAGGAGTCTCTCTCTTTTGGGGCGAAGAAGAATCCGCTGCTCAGCCTGTGCCACTGCTTCTCCTTGTTGGATCTGTGATCTGATCAAGCAGGAGAAGCAGTAGAGAGTACGAAGTTGTGGGAAGACCGAATTCCTGAATGAAACCATTGGTTTCCAGAAATTCTCGGTGTGGGTAACCACATGGGTTTTCCCCAGAGTCCCACATGTGGGTGCATGGAGGTTCACTTCCCCACATCCAGTTACGGAAAAGTGACAGGTTCCCCCAAGTCTTCAACAGGGGTTTCACACAGTACCGATGAGCGGCGTGAACCGGGTGTAACGTCCCGCCTCCGTTCCGCCCTGATTCCGCCATGAGCACGCGCGTTGGTCGATACGAAGTGCTGGCGCGGCTGGCGAAGGGCGGCATGGCCGAGCTCTCGCTGGCGTCGACCGCCGGTCCCGGAGGGTTCCGCAAGTTCGCGGTGCTCAAGCAGATCCTTCCCGAGGCCGCGGGCGACGAAAACTTCGTGAAGATGTTCCTCGACGAGGCGCGGGTGACGGGCGCCTTCTCGCACCCCGGCATCTGCCAGGTCTTCGAGATGGGGGAGGACAAGAGCACCGGGCTCTACGTCGCGATGGAGTTCATCGCGGGGCAGGATCTGAACCAGGTGGTCACCGCGTGTGCGCGCCAACAGGCGGTGCTCCCGGTGGGATTTTCTGCGTCGGTCGTCGCGGAATGCGCGCAAGCGTTGCACTACGCGCACACCTTCAAGCTGCAGAGCGGTGAAGAGTCGCCGGTGATCCACCGCGACGTGGCGCAGAAGAACATCATGGTGACGTACGACGGGCAGGTGAAGCTGCTCGACTTCGGCATCGCCAAGGCCAAGGGCGCGCTGGCGAGGACGCG
>CBIHPJ010000664.1:0-5127 GCA_966211295.1 uncultured Myxococcales bacterium
TGAAGGTGAGCACGGTGGGGCGAACGGTGACCGCGACCATCGCGGTGCGCGTGCCTGCGGTGAGCGTGTACGTGGTGCTCGTGGTGGGACTCACCGTCACGACGCCCGCGGTGACTTGATTGCCGAGATCGAGCGCGCCCTGCGGCGAAGCGAGCGAGACCACCGTGGCGCCGGGAGCTGACCACGCGAGCGTCACGCTCTGACCGACATCGAGCTCGTTGGGCGTGGCGGTGAGGAGCAGCTCTCCTTCGGCCTCGAACAGCGAGACGCCCACGACCGCGCGCTGGGTGGCGCCTCGCGTGTTGTGCGCGGTGAGCACGAAGAGCGAGTTCTTCGTCACGCTCACGGTGATCGAGCCCGACGTGCCGTCGATGCCCAGCGCGCCGAGAGAGAGCTCTTCGAGCGTCACTTCAGTGGCGCCCTCGGTCTCCCAGGTGAGCGTCACCTGCTCTCCCGACCCGACCTGCGCGGCGGAGGAGCTGAAGGTGTTGATGCGCGGCGACGGCTCGAGCGGATCCGGGGTGAGCGGAGCGGGACAGGCCGCGAGCGTCAGGAACAGCGAGATCGCGAGCCGTCTCGCGGCGCCGCGTCCCTTGGAAAGTCGGTGGCAGTTCTTCATGTGAGCGCTCATGGGGTGAAGCGGAGGCCGGAGTTCTGCTGAAGCGCGCCAGCGGTGTTGGCGCCCACGGAGACGGCGGAGCCACCCGAAGGCGTCTCGAGCCACACGGTGGCGGTGCTGCCGTTGCCGCGCGCCTGCAGCGCCGTGGTGGAGAGCGTGAACGCGCCGTAGTGGAACTCGATCACCCCGGTGTCGAAGAGGTGGACCTGGAAGTTCACCGACGAGTTCGTCGCGCCGTAGAAGCGGAAGTCCTGGAACGAGACGATGGTGCGATCGGCGTCGCGCCTCATGAAGATCTTCCCGTTCGTGCTGCGCACGAGATCGTCCCAGAAGGGCGCCACGGTGCCGTTGGGCTCCATGAGATCGGGCTCGACGTCGTTGGTGAGCAGGTAGCTGGTGTGCGCGTTGATCAGCGGAGTGACCGCGCTGCCGAAGGTGAAGAAGCCCGCCATGGTGAGGTGGAGCTCGGTGAACGCCTCGCCGAAGTAGATGAAGGGCCGCGGCAGGGTCACGGTGCCCACGCCGACTTGATCGTCTTCGTTGGGGAGCAGCTCCTGGCTGGTGCTCGAGGTGCTGAGATCGATGTAGCCGCCGTCGATGTGCTCGACGCGATAGGCGCGGCAGTCACTGGGTTGGCCGGGCGTGCCGAAGGAGCCCGTCGTTCCGAAGGTCGCGGTGCCGTTGCTGCACGTGGGGCCCACGCCGCCGCCGGGCCCGACGAGTCCGTCAGGGAGCTGAGCGGAGCGCGCTTCGGTGGCGAAGGTCCAGCCGAGGCTCGAGAGGGGCTCGGCTCCCAGGAGCAACGTGACGGTGTCGGTGCCGATGGAGAGTGGAAGATCGTTCGCCACCACGGTCACGCCCGCGCCGCCATTCTGGGGAGCGCTCACGGTCTGGCCGATCATCAGGGTCCCCAGCGCGGGGATCATGGTGCCCGGCGGGAAGACGAAGCCGCCGTCGACGGAGCCGGTGGACTTCAAGGTCGCGCCGTTGAGATCGATGGTCGTGTCGAGCGTGTTGCGCAGCTCGACCCACTGGCCGGTGGCCGCGACCGTCGAGTGCGGAAAGGGCATCGCCTCGCTGACGAGAATGTCGCCTGGTCCCAACGCCACGAGCGGCGTGTTGATGGGAATGACGCCCTGACCCGTGCGGCCGAAGAAGGTGATCGACTTCGAGGTGTCGGCGAAGAGCTGCAGGGTGCTGGCGACGGGGGCGCCCGAGAAGAACCTCAGCTCCATGCCTTCGGCGATCGAAGGATTGACGGAGTTGGAGGAGTGGAGCTGCGTCACCAGCTGAGTGGCTTCCTTCACTCCGATGGTGGCGGTCTCGCCGGTCACCTGGCCGCCGGTGAGCGTCTGGTAGATGAAGGTCACTGCGCCGGTCTCGGTGAGCTGCACCTGGAAGGTGAGGTGCGAGCCGATCGCGCCGACGCGCTGCACGTCGTTCCACTGGATGATGAAGACGCGCTCACCGTCGGCGGTGTTGGGACCGAAGCCGGCGAAGATCTGCGAGGTCGGAGCGCTGAGCGCCAGATCGTCCCAGAAGGGCGCGATCATCGTGGGCACCTCAGCGGCGTTGAGATCGACGTTCGCGCTGAGCGCCGGCGGCGGGGCGATCGCAATGAAGCCATTGACCGAGACCCATAGGCTGGAGCGCGTCACGCCGAGGAACGGGAAACGGAAGCCGAGTGGGAGGCGCACCTCCGCGGAGCCATTCGCGCGATCGGCGAAGAGCACTTCGGTGGACGATGCGAGGGTAGAGAGGTCGGTGAAGCGGGTGCTCCCGGTGATCGTCGCGGGGCGCGGCGTGGCGAGCCCGACGACCTCGTTGATCGGCAGGCTCGAGAGATCCCACGTGAGCGTGGTGGCTGCGCCGCGCAGCATCGGCGACGGAGAGACGGAGAGGAGCGGGGAGCCCGTCTGCTGGAGCAGCGCGGTGGAGATCGTGCGGTCCTCGGCCTCGTTGTAGGCCTCGAGCACGATGCGCTGCGGGGAGCCGGCGACGAAGGTGCGGGTACCGGAGTTCAGCTGCGTGTTCTCGATGGCGAAGGTGCCGCCGTTCTCGACGCGCAGCTGGAGGCGATGCGCGTTGGTGGTGGTCCAACTCGCGGTGACCAGGTCTCCAGGCGCCGCGATGGTGTTCGGAGTGAGCGTGAACGAGGTGATGACGGGCAGCTGCGCGGGGCGCACGGTGAGCGACTGACGCACAGCCACCCCGCGCGCGTTGGTGGCGACCACCATGTACATGGTCTGAGTCGCTGGAGCGGGGAGCTGCACCGATCCCGCGGCGGCGCGCGCGGCCTCATTCGGTTGCGTCTCGAACACCAGGCGGTCCGCGACCTCGATGCCGACCTTCACGGCGTTGAGCGTGTTCCAGGAGATCAGGAACGAGCGGCCCGCCGAGGCCGCGGGCGGCGCGGTGAGGCGCTCGATCACGGGCGCGTCACCAACCACGCCGATCAGCTGCTGCGAACGCTCGCCGGCGTTGGAGGAGACGGTGACGAGGAACTCGAGCGGCACGCCGTCCTGCACGGGCAAGCCGGTGGGCAGCGCGGCAGGCACCATCCACCCGAAGGCGCCGTCGTCGACGTCGGCGGGCGCGGTGACCTCGGTGAGTTGACCGAAGGTCTTCTCGCGCACCACCACGCGCTGTCCACCGCGCGTCGACCAGCGAATGGTGACGGTCTCTCCGGCGGTGAGGCCGTTGGGTGTGTCGAGATTGAGGGAGACCAGCTTCGGAGCCACGCGCACTTCGGCGAGCGCGGTGAGCGGAGCGCTGGTACCGATCGAGGCGCGCAGCTCGTAGCGCTCGGAGCGAGCGGGCGTGACGTTCACGGTGCCGGTGGTGCCGGTGAGGATCTGCGGAGCTTCGTTGCCCGCGGTGAGCGTGACGCGAGTCGCGCCGGGCGCACCCCAGAGCAGCTGGCCGGTCTCGCCGGACTGGAGCTCGGAGGGCACGGCGAGCAGGAAGAGATCCTTCAGCGGCTCTCCGACGGCGATCTGCACGAAGGCGGAGTCGCGGCCACCGGCGCCTTCGACGCGCGCGACATAGAAGGTGGTGCGCGTGGGAGCGACCTGCGCGGATCCGGCTTCGACGCTGCCGCTCAACTCGAGCGCGTGACCGCTGTCGTCGAGGAGCTGCACTTCGGTGGCGTGCTCGGTGGTGAAGGAGAGCGTGACGAACTCTCCGGTGCCGATCTGCGTGCGGTCCGCGGTGAACGAGAGGACGCGCGCAGCTTCAGGCGGCGGGGGCGCCTTGATCTCAGTGCAGGCCGAGAGGACTGCGAGAGCAGAGAAGAATCCGAGCCAGCTTTTCATGGGGACCTCGAGCACGAGCCCGAGCCACGTACGCCTCTGCTCGCGGCCAGTGACCTTCCGCGCGCGACAGGTAGGGCTGCCGCCAGCGGCAGGGCCTACCTCCGCGGAGGATGTCGGTGCTGCGTGGGATGAATTGGGAATGAACGTGTGGATGGAGCTGAAGCGGGTGTTGACGGTGATGGATCACGTGACGCGCAACTGGGGCCGCGAGCTCCACCTCGACGAGTGCACCGTGATGGTGTTGGCGCTCCTCGGCGAGGGTGGTTCCTCTCCTGAGTGGAGTCTCGCGGCGAAGTGCGGTCGAGCGCGGCCGCAAGTTCATCGCGCACTGCGCACTCTGAAGGAGCGCCAGTACGCGACTCCGATTGTTTCGTCGGGCAGAACTCAAGCCTGGTCCCTCACGGATCGCGGGCGCCAACTCTGGCGATGCCTCGACCGCGGGATCCGCGAGTTTGAAGCGGGGCTCGAGGCGAAAGTGAATCTGCCGACGCTGAAGGACGAACTTCAGCGAATCGTGAAGAATCTCCTGAACCGTCCGCATGCGAGCGGTGGGTGGCGGTTCGGTCTCTCTGTGCCGCTCGAGTTGCTGAAGCTGCCGCTCCGAATGGAAGCGTCGGTTGAGGGGCTTCTGGACGCTGAGCCGGAGGTAGTTCCCGGCGAAGGAGCTTCCGCACCTACGGAAGACGACTGGCTGCCGGCCTCGCCAGGACTGTGGGGACCGCCAGAAGAGTGGACGCCCGAGGAGCGCGAGTTCCTCATGTTTTGTCGGGAACTCGAGCGCGAGAAGGCGAAAGAAGGCAACGGCCCCGAGGAAGCGGCGGTCAATTCAGATTCCTGACCGTGCTCGTCTCGCGCAGGCCCCTTGGGGCGAGCGTTCTGGTGCTCGAGTCGCTCAGTCGATGATGAGGGAGGCTAGGTCGCAGAACGCAGCGCAAGAGTTGATTTTGTTAACTCGCCAAGTTCGCGAAAACACAAAGGCGGCCGAGTTAACAAAATCAATCGTTGCCTCGACTTCGCGGCCCGACCCCGAAGCTCCGTTCACCAAGTGAAGAAAAGCTCGCGGCGAGAGGCCAGCATGCTTCGAGCAACGTCCTTCACCAACCTGCCCCCGCCGTCCCCCAAAGCAAGCGCCACCACAGAGAGCAATCGACGTCGCCTCTTTCCGTACTCAGAGCCCATGACGACCCCGATGAT
>CBIHPJ010000665.1:0-5116 GCA_966211295.1 uncultured Myxococcales bacterium
CGGCGCCTGCTTCACTTCCACGACGGGCGGAGGCGGCGGCTCTGGCGGTGGCACGGGGGGCGGCTTCACTGGCGGCGGTACCGGCGGAGGCGGACTCACCGGAGGCGGCACAGGCGGCGGACTCACCGGAGGCGGCACCGGAGGAGGCCTCACGGGCGGCGGCAGCGGCGGTGGAGTCACCGGCGGAGGAATCGGAGGCGGCACCGGTGGAGGCGGAGTCACGGGCACGACCTGCAACACCTCCGGCATCGCGGCGGGCTGCAACGCGAGCTCGCCATTCTCCTGCGACCAGGCGGCGAATTGCTTCGCGACGAACGCGGAATGCGTTGCCTCGGGCCAGTGCGGCGGCGGAGCGGGCGGGGGAACCGGAGGCGGCGGAGGGAGCACGTCGCTCACCTGCAACACCACCGGAGTCGCGGCGGGCTGCAACGTGGGCGCAGCCTTCTCCTGTGACGCAGCGACCTCCTGCTTCGCGACCTACACGGATTGCGTGACCTCACCTCAGTGCGGCGGAACCGGCACGGGAGGAGGCGGTGGCGGGACTCCCGTCGGCGGTGGCACCGGAGGTGGCGGAGTTCCCGTGGGAGGCGGCACAGGCGGCGGAGCAGGCGCTCGCACCGTGACGGGCCGAGTGACGTACGACTTCGTCCCCTCTCGTTACGTCGCAGGGCAGGGCGGCGGCCTCTACTTCAACCTCTCTACACCGCGCCCCGTCCGCAACGCGGTGATCCGAGTCGTCGAAGGCACGAGCACGGTTCTCACCACGGGCACGACCGCGGCCGATGGCACGTACTCACTCTCCTTCACCTCGGGAGGAGGCGCGCTGCAGGTGCAGGTGCTCGCGCGCTCGGTCTCTCCTTCAATCCAGATCGAAGACAACACCTCGAGCAACTCCACCTGGGCCTTCGGCGGCGCGCTCAACGCGGGAGTGACGACGCTCGACCTCCACGCCTCCCACGGCTGGACCGGCACGAGCTTCGGCAATCCACGCCGTGCGGCGCCCTTTGCGATCCTCGACTCCATGTACACCGCGGCGCGCGCGTTCATCACCGCTCGTCCTGCAATCAACTTCCCCGCGTTGAAGGTGAACTGGAGCCCGAATAACTCCGCGCAGAGCGGCAACACTGCGGTCGGGCAGATCGGGACCTCGCACTTCGACTCAGGGGAGAACGAGATCTACCTGCTGGGCCTCGCGGGCGCGGACATCGACGAGTTCGACTCACACGTGATCGTCCACGAGTGGGGTCACTATTTCGAAGAGAACATGTCGCGCTCCGACAGCCCGGGTGGACCGCACGGTGGCGGCGACGTGCTCGACCCGCGCATCGCGTTCGGAGAGGCGTGGGGTACCGCGGTGGCGGCGATGGTGCTGCCCGAGACGATGTACACGGACTGCCTATGGAGCGGAGGCAACCTCTACGGTTGGGGCTACGACGCCGAGACGGTTCCGCAGCCGACCGACGATCCCACTCCGAACGCGTTCTCTGAGAACTCGGTGCTGCGCATTCTTTACGATCTTTACGACTCCACTTCCGACGGCTCGTGGGACACGGTCGGCGTGGGACTTGGCACCGTTTACGACGTGCTCTCCGGTCCGCAGCGCACGACGGACTCGGTGACGACGATCGCCTCCTTCGTGACGGGGCTCAAAGCGCAGCCTGGAGCGAACGCCGCCGGCATCAACGCCACCCTCGCGCACTGGAACGTGGGCGCAGTGACGTCGGATTTCGGAGCAGGCGACGGCAACCTGAGCGGCATGTTCATCAGCGCGCCAATCCCATACAGCGGCACCACGCAGCTGGGCGGCGGCAATCCCTCGAACTCGTACGAGCAGAACCAGTACTACGTGTTCACCGGCACCGGCCGGAACGTGATCGTCACCTCGAACAGCACCCAGGACGTGTGGATCGCCGCGTTCCGCCGCGGGGCCTATGCCGATTGGGCAGACAACACGTCGAGCGGGACGGAGACCTTCACGTTCCAGTCGCAGGCGGGAGCGGTCTACGTGCTCGTGCTGCAGGGCTACGGGCAGGTGAGCGGCAACTACAACGTCAGCGTTTCGATCACGAGCCCATGAGAATTCGAATCTTCGCAACCTTGATGGCGATGGCGGCGTGCACGACTCCTCCGAAGGAGCCGGTGCGTCCGAACACGGTGACCGTGAAGCCCGGAGCGCCTACGGAGCTGATCAACTCGTCCTTCACCGAGGGCTCTGCGCACGCGGAGCTGCGGTTCGATGGCTCGGGAGAGAACGTCTCGGTGATGGCCTCAGGCCTCGAGGGAGTGACGCTCACCTCGGCTGCGGAAGTCGTGAGTGGCCGCACGGTGAAGACGGGCGACACGATCGCGGTCGATCTCACCTTCACCAAGCCTCCTGGGCGAGGTCACCTCGTGCTGACGGTGAATGGAACGTTCAACGGAGCGGTGAAGTCGCGCGTGCACACGGTGTTGGTGGGCGAGGGGGCCTTCAAGGACGATGGATCGAAGGTCCAGGTCACCAACGACGGCGACACCGTGAAACTGATCCCCTGATGGAGAGGGGCGAGATCACCATGGCCGAACAAACCCAAAACCTCAGTCACCTGCCGAAGCCCGAAGCCTGGCGAGAGCTGGAGCAACAGATCCGAGCGGTCCTCGAAGGCACGGAAGACGACCCCGTGTGCGCGATGGCGACGATGAGCTGCCTCGTCCACCACGCCTTCAACTACCTCTGGACGGGCTTTTACCGAGTGGTGACGCCCGGAAAGCTCCTTCGGGTGGGCCCGTATCAGGGCACCCTGGGCTGCCTCGAAATCCCCTTCGGGAAGGGAGTCTGCGGGGCGGCGGCGGCCACCCTGAAGACCCAGCTCGTGCCCGACGTGCATGCCTTCCCCGGCCACATCGCCTGCGACGGACGGAGCGCCTCGGAGCTCGTTCTCCCGGTTTTCGACCGTTCTGGGGCCCTGATCGCGGTGTTCGACATCGATTCTGAGCGGAAAGCGGCCTTCGACGAGGTCGATCAAGCCCAGCTGGAGCGGATCCTGGGTTGGTTCTCAGGGAAGTGACGCCTCTTCTTGAGGGCTGGTTTCGGGTCCGTTGATCCGCTAGGAGGCGGCCGATTCGGCGGGGACCCCCGCCCGGAAGCACCGTTATTTCAGAGGAATCATGACTGACCAGAAGAAGCCGCTGCCCACGTTTGGGGACGTGATGTCGGGACGTGCCACCGCGAAGCCGGGTGATCGCAACGCCGACCGGAACAACGATCGGAACGAAGAGCGCAAGCCGCGCGAGGAGAAGCGCGCCGGACCGATGGTGGTCGTGAAGCGTGCGGGCGTGGTCGTGGAGACCAAGGGCGAGCCGAAGCCCGAGAAGACCGAGAAGTCTTCTGAGAAGAGCGAGTCCGCTCCGGTGGCGCCGAAGCCGGTGGTGCCGTCGGGTCCCTCCGTGGCCGACGAGGTCCACGAGGCGGAGTCCTTCGAGTCGATGTTCGAGAAGCACGCCAAGGACGGCGGGGTGCCGACGCGCAAGCAGATGCCGCGCGTGGGTGAGAAGGTCACCGCGAAGATCTTCCAGCTCGGCGCCGAGGTGGTGTTCGCCACCATCAGCAACCGTCACGAGGCGATGATCGACCTCGACGAGCTGAAGGACGCCGAGGGCATCCTCCGTTACGGCGTGGGCGACGAGATCGAGGCCTTCGTGATGGAGACGGGTGCCAAGGGCATCCAGCTCTCGCGCAAGCTCTCGAAGGGCGCTGCGTCGTTGTCGATGCTGGTCGACGCGAAGCACTCTGGTCTGCCAGTCGATGGTCTGGTGATCGCCGTGAACAAGGGTGGTCTCGAGGTCGCGGTCGGAGATGTCCGCGCGTTCTGCCCGTCGTCGCAGGTCGACGTTCGTCCGGTGAAGTTGGAGGACCTCGTCGGTCAGCGCCTCACCTTCCGCGTGACGGAGGTGAAGGAGAAGAACGTCGTCCTCTCGCGCCGCGCGCTGGTGGAAGAGGAGAACAAGGCGAAGGCGGTCGAGCTCAAGAAGACGCTCGCGGTGGGCAACGTGGTCAAGGGCCGCGTGGTGGGCGTGCAGGCGTTCGGCGCGTTCGTCGACCTCGGTGGTCTCGAGGGCCTGGTGCCGGTGAGCGAGCTGTCGCACGTGCGCATCGGTCACCCGAGCGAGGTGGTCGAGGTGGGCAACGAGGTCGAGGTGGAGATCATTCGCCTCGAGGACGCGGAGCCGAACTCGCCGGACAAGAGCAAGCGGAAGGACCGCATCACGCTGTCGATGCGCAAGCTGCTCGAGGATCCGTTCAAGAAGATGCTGGAGACGGCGAAGGAGGGCGAGCTGCTCAAGGGCAAGGTGGTTCGCCTGCAGCCGTTCGGCGCGTTCGTCGAGCTGGCGCCCGGTGTCGACGGCCTCATTCACATCTCGGCGATGTCCGATCGCCGCATCGCGCACCCGAAGGACGTGCTGTCGGTGGGCCAGGAGGTCGAGGTCAAGGTCGAGAAGATCGACGAGGCCGAGAAGCGCATTGGTCTGCGGCTGGTGAAGGACGGCGTGGTGGTGGGCGAGGGCGTGTCCTCGTCGGCTTCTGCTCCTGAGGCGGCGGCTGAGCAGCCTGCGGGCGCGACTGAAGTGAAGGTGGTGCGTGCGCCGAAGCCGAAGCGTGGCGCGATCGTGACCGGCAAGGTCACGCGCATCGAGAGCTACGGCGTGTTCATCGAGTGGGACGGGTTCTCAGGCCTGATTCCGGCGAGCGAGACGGGTACGGAACGCGGTACCGACCTTCGTCGCACCTTCCCCATGGGTAAGGAGCTCAAGGCCGAGGTGGTGGAGATCAACGGCGACAAGCTGAAGCTCTCGATCACGTCCGCGGAGCGAAGCGAGGAGCGGGCCGACCTGAACGCCTGGAAGGCGGAGCAGTCGAAGAAGGTGGCCAGCTCGGGCGGCTTCAACTCGCTGGCGGACAAGCTGAAGGGCCTGACCTTGAAGTGAGATTCTGCGCGTGCGCGGCGTCAGGCTCGTAATGGGCTTGACGTCGCGGAACGTGCGACGTACTAGCAGTCGCACATATCGCGGGGTGGAGCAGCCAGGTAGCTCGTCGGGCTCATAACCCGAAGGTCGCAGGTTCAAATCCTGCCCCCGCAAC
>CBIHPJ010000666.1:0-5115 GCA_966211295.1 uncultured Myxococcales bacterium
AGGCACTCTCATCGATGCCCCGTTGGGCAAGTGCACCTTTCGATTGAACGGCGACACCCTCGACGTCGCGGTGGGCAACGGAGTGTTCGAGGGAGAGCTCGTGCTGCGCCTCGCCTGGTACCTCCTCGCCACGCGGCAGGGCGCGGTGCTCATTCATGCCTGCGCGCTGAGAGAAGGTGACCAGGCGATCGTTGCTGCGGGGAAGAGCGGCGATGGGAAGTCGACGCTCTCGCGGCTGGGCGTGGGCGCGGGCCTCGAGTTGCTCACCGATGAGGTGGTGATGCTGTTTCCCGATGGGCGCGTGTGCGGCACTCCGTTCCGCTCCGACTTCGAGAACGCGGGGCAGCCCGGACTGGTGAAGGCGAAGTACTTCTTCGCGCTGGAAAAGGCGCCGCACGAGGCCCTCAAGGACCTGAGCGCGCTCGCGGCGACGCAGCTGGCGATGGCGCAATGCTTCGACATCGCCGAGGTCGCGCTTCCTCGTGCAGAGGTGCGCAAGCGGTTGCTGCAGTTCTTGAGCAACACGCAGCCGAAGACGCTCGCGTTCCGGAAGGATCCGGAGGCCGGTCAGTTCGTCCGAGAGTTACTGAAGTAGCCCCTCACCCCGACCCTCTCCCCGCTGCGGCGCAGGGAGAGGGAGGCAGGTGATTACGGCGCGGGAGCCGGCGCGTTCGCGCTCGGGCCAGCCATCGCCTCGACATGCGCGGTGGCCTCGGCCAGGTACGCCAGGCGGCGCATCCGGATCTCGTCGGGCAGCTCAGCGAAGGCCTTGAACGCCTCGGTCAGGATCGGACGGTTCCCGTTGCTCGCGATGTGCGCGAGGTCCTGGCTGGGCTCGGCGGAGTCGACCGCCTCTTCCCAGTTGTTGTCCGGCATGAACCCGGCCTCGATCAGCGCGCTGAACAGCTGCACCGCCGCCAGCTTCATGCGCAGCTCACCGAGCAGGTCGAGCGCCTCAGCCGACGCCTTCAGCTCGTGCAGCGCGCCCGTGATGCGGGGATCGACGTCGGCCGTGGCGTCCTCCACCTCGACCGCTTCGCGCAGATCCGCGTTCAGCCCGTCGACCGCGGCCTCGCTGGTCACCACTTCTTCACCGACCTCGCGCAGGTACATCACCGCCACCGCGGTATCCCCGCCGCCAGAGGCGACCACTTCCTTCGCCTTCGCCACGGCCTGCATGTCAGGCACCGGACGGCGGCCCTCGAGGCGCGTCTTCACCGCCTCGCGGTACTGGTGCTCCAGGCTCGCGCCGGGCGGCATGCGCACGGGCAGGGGAGGACGCAGACCCGGCACGTCGAGCACCCACGGCGGCGGGTTGGCGATGTGCTTCAGCCCACGGAAGAGAATCGTGCCCGGCGCATCGCCAGGACGGAACGGAGGCAGGTCGCTCTCGGGCGCCGAGGTGCCCAGGCCCATCACCGCCGCGCGCTGCTCGCGGGTGAAGCTGGTCACGCCCACCGCGGGAGGAGGCGGGGGAGGCGGCGCGTCCTCTCCATCGAGACCGGTGACGCGATCCATGTCGCAGTCGTCGAACTCGAGCTGGTCGAGCCCCTGCGCGCCCGTGAAGTCGCAGCGCAGCAGCTTCAACTTCTCGAACGTCGCGCCGTCCAGGTTCGCGCCGCGGAAGTCGCAGTCCTGCAGGCGGCCTCCGTGGAAGTACGCGCCCGAGAGGTCAGCTTCCTTGAAGCTCACCTTCGAGAGATCACACTTCTCCCATTCGCTGCCGATGAGCGTGAGCCCCGACAGATCGGCGTTCGCCGAGAACAGCTGGGGGAAGGTGGCGCCCGTGTGATCGAGCGGGACCTTGTTGTCCTTGCGGAGCTGGTTCCACTGCTTCGAACCGGACTTGAGCAATTCCTCGATGCTGACCTGCTTTGCCATGGCGCGCCTTCTAGCGGGTGACCTCGCCACCTTCCACAACTGCGTCACGGTGTTTCCTCGCTCGATTGAATGACCTGCGACCCTCCAGCCGCGCCATCAAACCGACGCGGCCCCGCTGGCGGGTTCGCCAGTCATTCAATCGAGCGAAGGTGTTAGAGGCGGTCGTTCGATGCTCGAGTACAAGGTCACAGAGGACCATTCCGGGGTTCGCCTCGACAAGTTCCTCAAAAAGACACTGGCGAACGTGCCGTTCAGCCACCTCTTCAAGATGATCCGGGTGAAGAAGATCCGGGTGAACGGCAAGCGCTGCAAGCCCGAGCAGCCCCTCGCCGCCGGAGACGTGATTACCGTGCGCGGCACGGACCAGCAGCTCCTCGGAGATCGGGAGCGCAAGCCGGCTCCGCCCCCGCCGGTCGACCTCTCCGCCCTCAACGTGCTCTACGAAGACGACTGGATCCTCGCCCTCGACAAGCCCTCGGGCATGGCCGCCCACACCGGCTCGGGTATCACCGGGGGCACCGTGGTCGACGTGGTGCGCGCCTATTTGGGCCCCAAGGCCGAGCGCAACGGTTTCGCGGCGAGCCCGGCGCACCGCCTCGATCGCGAAACGTCCGGCGTGATCATCGTCGCCAAGCGACGCCCCGCGATGGTGCACTTCACCGAGGTCTTCACCGAGCACAAGGCGAAGAAGAAGTACCTCGTGATGGTGAAGGGGAAGCTCCAGAAGCCCAGCGGCCTCATCGACATTCCGCTGCAGGAGCACCAGCAGACCGCCGAGAGCCGGGAGCGGCGCGGGGTCAACATGCAGGAGGCCCGCACCCGGTACAACGTCGTGTGTCAAAGCGCCCACGCGGCTTTCGTGCAGTGCACGATTGAGACTGGCCGGACACACCAGATTCGGCGACATTTCGCGGCGATTGGCCACCCGGTGGCAGGGGACCCGAAGCACGGGGACTTTGCGTTCAACCGGGAGGCGAAAGCGCAGTGGGGCCTGAAGCGGCTGTTCTTGCATTCCACGCGGCTCGAATTTCCCCACCCGGAAGATGGGCGGAAAATGGTGGTGGAAGCAAAGCTGCCGGAGGATCTCGTCGATGTGCTCAAGCGGGCAGGTCTCGAAGAGAAACCGAGCGGATCTGCGCCCTCTGTTTGAGGTACTCCCTCATTTGGAAAGACGCGCATGAGCGACCCCAAGCCGCAGAGCGAAGAAGGGAAGTTGCTGTTGGTGAACGTGCCGCAGAAGCGATGGTGGAAGCTGCCTTTCAAGTTGTTCGGCTTCCTGGTCCTCACCGGAATCACCGCGGCCGCGATGGGCTACGGGTTCGTCTCCTGGAAGTACTCCGACGGGCTGCCCGAGATCCCCAAGGTCGACGCGTACCGGCCGCCGATCCTCACCGAGGTGTACACGGTCGATGGCGTGCTCGCGGGTGAGTTCTACAACGAGCGCCGCAAGGTGGTGCCGTACGAGCGCATTCCCAAGCGCCTGGTGCAGGCCTTCATCGCCGCCGAAGACGCCGACTTCTTCGATCACTTCGGCATCGACGTGCTGGGCACGGTGCGCGCCGTCACCAAGACGGTGATCAAGAAGGTCACCGGCAAGGGCAAGGTGCAGGGCGGATCCACCCTCACGCAGCAGACCGCGAAGGCCGTGTTGATCAGCGCCGAGGGCTACAAGGAATCCACCGCCAAGACCATCAAGCGCAAGATTCGCGAGGCGTTGCTGGCGCGGCAGCTCGAGCAGCAGCTGACCAAGGAAGAGATCCTCTATCTCTACTTGAACAACGTGTACCTCGGGCACCACAGCTACGGCGTGCAGTCCGCGGCCGAGAACTACTACCGCAAGGACGTGAAGGACCTCACGCTCGCCGAAATGGCGCTGCTCGCGGGTCTGCCCCAGGCACCCTCCAACTACTCACCGTTCCGCGACGCGGAGAAGGCGAAGAAGCGCCGCCAGTACGTGCTCGGTCAGATGAAGGAGAAGGGCATGATCACCCAGGCCGAGTTCGACGAAGCGTCGAAGGCCGACGTGAGCGTGTACCCGGTGGAAGACGTCTTCCATCAGTTCGCCCCGTACTTCACCGAAGAGACCCGCCGCGACGTGGTGGATCGCTACGGCAACAAGGTGCTCCTGAACGACGGCCTCAAGGTCTTCACCACCATGGACTCCGAGCGCCAGCGCGCCGCGCAGGAGGCCACGCTGTGGGGTCTGCTCGCGGTCGACAAGCGCCAGGGCTACCGCGGCCCGGTGATGACGCTCGCCACCAAGGCCGAGCAGGACAAGTTCATCGAGAAGGGGAAGAAGGTGCTCGAGGGCAAGGACCTCGTGCCCGACCACCTCTACATCGGGTTGGTCACCAGCATCGACAAGGACCTCTCGAAGGCGGAGATCACCATCGGCCACATCAAGGCCACCCTGCCTGCGCTCGGCATGCGCTGGGCGCGCGAGGTGAACGGTGAGCGGTATTACCCGAGCGTCCTCATCAACAACGTGAAGCCGCTGAAGGTCGGCGAGGTGCTGATCGTCCGCGCGGTGAAGGACAAGAAGGGCCTCACCGACGATCGTGAAGCGTGGAGCGATTCGCTCGCCGCCGCGGTCCCCGAGGGCGTGCAGCTGGTTCGCCTCGAGCAGGAGCCTGAGCCGCAGGCCGCGATCGTCAGCGTCGACCCGCATCGGCAGTACCTGTCGGCGATGGTCGGCGGTTACGACTTCGACGCGAACGAGTTCAACCGCGCGTTCCAGGCGTGCCGGCAGCCGGGCTCGAGCTTCAAGCCGATCGTCTACGCGGGCGCGTTGGAGCTGATGGGGTGGACCGAGGGCACCGTGATCCTCGACTCGCCCATCGTCTACGACGATCCCGAGAATCAGAACCGGTGGAAGCCGGCGAACTACGACGAGGGCTTCAAGGGCGAGGTGCTCTTGAAGGAAGCGCTGGTGAACTCCATGAACGTGCCCGCGGTGAAGACGTTCATCGAGCTGGCGCGCTTCCTCGGGAAGAAGAACGAGGTGATCGGCATCAAGGCGATCGCTGACTTCGCGCATGGCCTCGGGTTCTCCACTCCACTCAACCCGGACTACTCGGCCGCGCTCGGCAGCTCGTGCGTGTACCCGATCGAGCTCGTGAATGTGTACGCGACCATCAACCGCCTCGGCCTCAAGACGCCGACGTTCTTCGTGCGGAAGATCGAAGATCGCTTTGGCCGCATGGTCGAGGATCACACCTCGTACGACGATCCGTG
>CBIHPJ010000667.1:0-5113 GCA_966211295.1 uncultured Myxococcales bacterium
GGCACATCGGTGTCGATGCCGGTGAGCACGTGCCAGAGATCGTGCGTCTGGCGCAGCCGCTTGATCACGTAGGTCTCGCGCGAGAGCTCGCCCTTCGCCGCGAAGATGTCGGGAGTGAGCCCGCGGTCACGCATGAACTTCGCGTACGCCCGCCCCAACGTTCCTTCAGGGAGCAGCTCGAGCGCATCGAAGTCGACCGTGGTGGCGTCGAGCGTGCGGTTCTCCTGGAAGAGCTTTTCGCCCTCGTGCCACGAGTAGAAGTACTCGGCGCGCCGCGCTTCTCCGCCCGCGTTCAGGTGCTCGTACGCCTCGAGCACCTTGTCGGTGCGATCGGGATCCTTCGCCACCTCACCCATCGCCAGCAGTCCGCGCTTCCACCGCTCTACGAAGGACAGGTCGACGATCGCCTGGTGTGCCGCTGCGCTGAAGATCACTTCTGCCATGGGATGGGCCTCCGAGTTATTGTCAGCGACGACAATAACGTTCATGGAGGTATTGTCAATCATGCCAATAAAGAAACGGGTACGCCGTGCGCCGGAAGAAGCCAAAGCGTTGATCCTGCAAGCAGCGCTGAAGGTGATCTCTGAGAAGGGTCCCGATGGAGCGGGATTGAAGGACGTGGGGAAAGCCGCGGGCGTGAGCCACGGACTGGTCACCCACTACTTCGGCACCTGGGACGAGCTCGTCTACAAGGCGCTCGAGCACCGCGCTGAACAGGGCCGCCTGCTCGCGGAGGCGACGGTCGCGGTCTCTCCTCCCGGCCCCGAGGAGGTGCTGCAGTTCCTCGTGGCGTACCTGAGTGATCCGCTGCAGGTGCGGCTGATCACCTGGGCGCTGCTCACGGGGAAAGACGAGGCGCTTCTTCCGCTCTCCGTCGGTGCGCTGAAGCCCATCTTCGACTCCATCCTCGAGCGGCGCAGGCAGCAGTTCGGCAAACGAAAGAACGACGCTGTGCAGACCGAGCTCGACGTCACGGTGTCTCTCGCCGCGGGCTTCGGCTTCGCGCTGGGGCAAAAGCTCTTCGCGCGTGCGCTCAATCGCCCTCCCCTAGCGCCCGAGGTCTTCGCGCACCGGCTCTCGCGGATGTTGCAGGCGGCGATTGCCGCGGACGGCGACCCCTGAGTAGCTTGCCGCTCCCCATGAAGATCCCTCCTTCGAACGCGAAGCCCGTCGCCAGCACCCCGACCGTCAACGAGACCGGGAAGTCCTCCGGAGCCGCCGCGCTCGCCCAGCAGGGAGCGGCGATCGCCACTGAGAGCTTCAAGCCTTCCTCCAGCGGTGCAGCGCCGACCGACATCGAGGGAACGTCGCGCGGCTACGTCTCGCCCACCAAGGTCGAGAGCCCGTTCACGCCCGACGAGAAGCAGGCCCTCTCGAAGAAGATCCCCTGCCCCGCCCTCGCCGGCATGTTCAACGCGGGCATGCTCAAGGTCGACAAGGACGGCACCGTGAAGATTCCGGATCTCGAGCGCGCGCTCAGCCAGCTCGGTCCCTCGGCCATCACGCGCAAGGTGCTCGTCAACGGCGCCGACAACACCGACGACGTGAAGGGCCAGTTCAACCTCTTCAAGCTCAACGGCTCGAACCTCGATCACACCGGCAGCTCGGGCATTCGCCAGAACGGCGTGCACCCCGAGCGCTTCGAGGTGCTGATGAGCCACAGCAAGGACGGCCAGCGCCTCACCGCCAAGGATCTCGCGGACGCCGCCGAGCAGTTCGCGAAGGAAGATCCCGGTCTGCGCGGCCGCGTCACGCAGCTCGCCGAGATGAGCATCGTGCTCAACGTGTTCGGCCGCAGCGCTCCGGATGGCACGCGCTACTTCACGCGGGAAGACGCGAAGCAGCTCTTCGTCGACGGCAACATTCCGTCGAGCTGGTCGCCTCCGCACGTGCCGGGCAAGGTCGGACTCAACGACGTGCTCGGTGGCGTCGCGATGGGTCTCTTCCGGCAGATCTTCAACAAGCAGTGATGTCGCGGCCAAACGCAGAACTCAACCCGACAACAGTTGTTCAACGTTCTAGTTGAGCATGCGGAGGAGATTCTGCTGCGCGACCTTGTTTCTTCGCGTTGCGCTGAATGCGTATGGGCGAGGTCACCACCTCAGTCTGGGATCGGTTGTCGGATCTTCTCAGTCACGCCCGTATTGCTCTCCTTCGGGTCTCCAACTTGAACTGCGGCAAACGCCTCACTCGAGAAGCCAGGGGCGTACCGAGTGTGAGCTCGAATCGACCACGTGATGAGACCGACGGCGGCGACCAAAGCAGTGAGAACGAGGCCCAGCACCACCAAGACTCTGCGGGTCATGGAAGGAAACGATTCTGCGGCCAGCCAGAGGGAAGGGCGCCGTTCGTCGTGAATTCCTGAGGCGGGCCCTTGAGCCAGCTCCAGTTGAACTCCTCGAGCACCACCTCAGACGAACTCATCGCGCGTTCACAATGACGGGACCGGCCGCAGCACGGTCACCTCGGCGTGCGCATCGCAGGCGAGCGTCACGAGACTAACCACGAGAACCTCGACATCGTCGGCCGGTCCCTCGAACACGATCGCGTTCGAGGCCCACTTGATGAGCACCCAAGGCGCGTGTGGCGCCATCAGTACCAACGTGTTGGGCGCCTTCTCCTCTGGAGCGCCGAACGAATGCTTCGCTGCGACAGTGCGGGCCAACGCCTCAGTGTCTGCACCACGAATCGTGAAGGCCGAGCGAGAGGCTGTTGCGCATCCAGAGAGGCACAACAGCCCCGACGCGAGGACCATGGCGCGCATCAATACCGGCCCCAGGCATCGACGAGTAGATCCAGCCCCAGCTGCCGTCCTTGTTGATCCAGCTGAGGTTGTTGGGCGTTCTCCCGAGGCACGCTTGCTTGACCGACCAGGCCACTGCCTCGACCCCACGTCGACCGCGCAGCCAGTGCGCGGATGTCATTCCCGATCCGTTCCGTATCTCCGACAACAGTCTTTCCATCCGGGGCCATCGGCAGATCCTCGGCGCCCTAGAACCAGATGTCGATCCCCTGCAGGTCCTCCCACAGCTTCTTGCCGCATTTCATTCCGCGCAGTCGCTTCACGAGCGCCATCAACTGCGGGTCCGCAAGATCCGGGTAGATCGTCAGGCCATTGGCGTCGACATAGTGAAGCGGGTTGTTCGCAGCGTAGGCGCAGGCGGCGTGCTCATCCCGCGTCTAGCGACGGCACTAACGTATTCGGGATTCTGTAGGAGAGGTTCGGGAGAGAGGTACGTCTGGGATCGGCTGCGGGCGCAATCGAAGTGGTCATCAATCGGCGCTGAATTCCACAGAGACAACAAGGCCATCCGGACCAAACCTGACGATTCCCCAGTTCGAATCCCCCGGCGTCGCCGAGGGCCTGAAGACAAGGGCGCCCTGAACACGTAACTCAGCTGCAAAGTCATTGGGCTCGGTCATCTGATCAAGCGGGTTCGTCGGCCAACCCGTTCCCTCGACGAACCCCGCCATGGCGTCGCGCACGCGCTCTTCGCTCATCCCGGGTCGGAGTGTGTCGAGCGCACGAACGAATCTTTTTTCTGTGGTCCAGTCGACGACAGAAATCAGGAGCGCAGCGAGGAGCACGAGGACCAAATGAAGCGCCCGCAGCGAATTCCTGCTGCCGAAAGCCATCGCCATCACTCCCAACACCACAGCGAATCCGAAGAAGACTGTGGGTTGAAGGAGTGACGAGATGAGCAGCAAGTCGAGAGCCGCCAAGCAGGCAACTGCACAAACCACTGGAATGAGTCGGACCAGCAGCTTGCCACCGGGACTCATTTCGAACCCGAGTAGGAGAGCCACGGGTTCTCTGGCCACCCCCACTCTTTCCGAGTCGTAGCCGGAATGTATTCAGTATCGCGCTTCGGAAATGGCCAGCATGAGCACGCCAAGCCACCGTATCCGCCGCCGGGTGCACAAATGATATCGCACCTGCACGTGTCCGGGATCTTGATGACGCCAGACGACGTGTCGAAGTCCGGGTACTGGAGCATGGGTTCAGGAGAGAGGTAACGGCCGGTCGCTGCCTCGTAGTAGCGGTTGTGGTTCTCGAACATGTCTGTCTCGTGGTCCCAATAATGGCCCGCGCCCCGCAGCGGCGTAAACAGCGGGTACGTGGTCTGGTAGCGCCGAAATTCGTATTCGGACATCGCGAAACCCGTGGGCACTGGATCCGGCCAACAAGCGTGATGTCAGGTCTTGCGGGAGCGCTGCGTCGCTCTCGTCGATGAACGCCTGTTCTCACCAGACAACGTGCACGACCTGCGAAGGCGGGCTTGTGCGCGTGTCTGGGAAGTAACTCCCTCGCACCACGCATCTGATGCCCCGCCGAGTTTCGGTGGGGCGGGCATGGTGCCGGCCTTCGTCGCGCTCGGCGTCTTTCTCTCGACCCGAAAGCACGAAGCCATGAACGCTCAAGAACTCCCTGATCATCGAAAACTCGGCCGCGCCCTCGATCTCTTCTCCATTCAGGAAGAGGTCGGAGGCGGGCTGGTGTTGTGGCACCCGAAAGGCGCGCTGGTGCGCAAGCTGATGGAAGACTGGTGGCGCGATGCGCATCTCGCGCGCGGGTACTCCTTCGTCGCGTCTCCGCACTTAGGTCGCGCTGAGCTGTGGGAGCGATCGGGACACCTCGACTTCTACCGAGACTCGATGTTCCCCCGCATGCAGCTCGAGGACGACGAGTCTTCGCCAAGCCGATGAACTGTCCGTTCCACATGGCGATCTACCGCTCGAGGCCGCGCAGTTATCGCGAGCTGCCACTGCGCTTCGCAGAGCTCGGCGCGGTGTATCGGTATGAGCGATCCGGAGCGCTGCACGGATTGATGCGAGTGCGCGGCTTCAGCCAGGACGACGCGCATCTCTTTTGTTCACCCGACCAGGTGGAAGACGAGGTGGTGGGCGCGGTCTCCTTCGCGCTCGCGTTGTTGAAGGCGTTCGGCTTCGAGGACTTGAAGGTGTGCATCTCGGGGCGGCCCGCGAAGTACGTCGGATCACCCGAGGCGTGGGATGCAGCGATCGCCTCGTTGCGCCACGCCGCCGAGCGGCTCGGTCTCGCGTACGAGCTCGATCCGGAAGGTGGCGCGTTCTACGGCCCGAAGATCGACGT
>CBIHPJ010000668.1:0-5109 GCA_966211295.1 uncultured Myxococcales bacterium
CGAGATGGAGCAAGCGGTCCGCGCTCACCCTCAGTTCGCAGTTCAAGCCGCCCCCGAGAACTGAAACATGTCGGGGTGAGGGTTGAACGTCTCGTCACTCGACGAGCGCCTGAGTGGCGATCGAAATCGTCCCCGTCTGGTCGATGACGATGTCGGCGCCGGTACACGAGACGAAGAGCCGTCCATTGTGCAGGACGAAGGACCGCTCCGGGGCCCCGGGTAGAACGCGCCATTCGGTCGCGAGAAGCTTCCCTCCCGTTTCGGCGACGACCCGATACAGCATTCCTCGCCTCGAACCGAGGTGCGCGAGACCGGTCACCACCGCGATCTGTCCGCCGAGGCGATGAATCCCGACAACATTCTCTTCGAGGATGAGTCGCTGTCCTGCACCGGCAGGGAGAAGCACCAACTCACCGCCCCATTCACCTCGATTCGTACCCGAGAGGATTCCGGCGTCGACAGCGAGGGCGGCGATCGGCGGAGCGGTGACGTTCTCCGTGGCCCAAATTCCTTCCTCGGTGAGAGACCTGACTGCGCCGGTGACTCTGAGCTTTTCGCGGGAACGCTCGTCGAGCTCGTCTGTTCCACGCCCGGGTGTCGGCGAGGGGACGAGTCTCTCTCCGTCTGGAATGTCCCACAGCGAGCGATCTTGCTCTGGAGCGCGACCGTTCTCGAGGAGGCGTCGCGCGGCGCCGATGCACTTCGCCGTCGGCTGAAACCAGGCGGAATGTTCCGCGGCCTGGATCGCGCCTTTCTGATCAAGCGCCTTCAATTGAGCGAGCGCCCGCGCCGCGGCACACGGTGCACGCCAGTCCCGGGGATCCGGTAGGAACTCGACGAGCCGAGTCGCGGCCGCTTTGCCTCCCAGCATGCCCAACGCTTCGATCGCCGCCAGACGAATCTCGGCATGCTCGTGTTTCAGGAGACGCAATGCGGCGGGCTCGGCCTTGCGCGCTGATTGGCCTGCCCTGGCCAGGTAGACGACCTCCGAGGGGTGCTCCGCGAGTCGATCCACGATTCGCGAGATTCCGTCTGGAGTTCCAAGTCTGGTCTGCAGTTCTCCGACCTGCGCGTCGCGCGAGAGGGCTTTGCTCGCCTTCACGATGGTGTCGACTGAGTGGGTCGTCGTCTCGGAGACAGCGGGCGTGCAAGCGATGAACGTGAGTGCCGCGAGCCGGTTCTCCAGAGGAAGTTGCTCATCCTCGAGCGTCGCGAGGAGCATAGGCACGAGCTTCGCAGCGGGTTCGCCGACTTCTTGGAGCACACCGCATGCTTCGTGGCGAAAGTCGGGTTGGACGGCCACCTTGGTGCGAAGAGGACGCACGAGCGCTGCCCCACCTCGTTCGCCGAGCCCTACGAGCGCGAAGCCCAGGCCGGAGTGGTGCTCCGGTTTCGCGAGGAAGGCCTCGACGAGGAAATCGCGCGCGGCTTGTGAATCGATTCTCCCAATCGCGCGGGCCACCCAGCCGTTCCCTCCCCGGTACGCTGCGATCAGCGGAGCGAGATCGCGTTGAGTGAGCCCCGGCAGATCCGCCACCACGAAGCCGAAGAAGTTTCGAACCCCAGGGGAAGGGTGCTGCAGCAGCGGCATCACGAGCGGAATCGCCTGCTCGCCGTACTTCTTGATCGCCTTGGCTCGCGGCAGGAGTTCCTTGCTGATCCCGCCGTTGTTCTCGTCCGACGTCGCAGCGATGCGTGCCTCAGTGACGAGCGCCTTGAGCGCCGATGGCGGCTGAGCCTCGATCAGGAGCGAGATCGCGAGCGCGAGCACCATGCCGACATTCTCGCGAGGTCAGCGCTCGCGGGGCAAGAGCAGCTGCGGCTTGCGGGACAAGCCGATCACCGCCGCGCTCTGCACCGCGGACTCGAACAACCACGGCATCCCGTACACGCCGCCGTGAATCTGCTGCGAGCGCACTGCCTTCGCCCGCGCGAGCTCCGGCTCACCGGAGTGAGACCCGGAAGAGGGCGCCTCAGGGTTGAGCAGGTCGTGCAGCATCAGCAGCCCGTTGAGACCGCGCGTGGTCTCGGGCTCGAAGATTCGCACTCCGAACAGCGGCGCTCCCACGAAGCCGGCCTGGAAGAGCGGATGCGAGAGCGACTTCGTATTCGTAATGCCCGCCACGTTCATCGAGAGCGCCCACTTGCGTCCCGAGCTCGCGAGCACCTCAGACGCGATCAACTTCGCGAGGTACTGCGCCGCCTGATAGCCCGCGCCCTGCAACGAGATGATCGCGCGAGACACTCCGCCGAATTCACCGGGAGCTCGCAGCGCCTTCATCGTCGCCAGTCCCCGCTGCCAGAACTTCGGAGCGCGCTGCTGCATCCACCTGACGGCTTCCGGCTGGAGCTCGCCCGGGCTCGTCGGCGAGATGTAGCAGCTGACCGACTTCACCAACTTCGGATCGAGCGCCTCGGTGAGCGCATCCATCGCTCCAGCAAGGCGGAGTTCGCGGCTCGCTCCGGGGGCGTATGCAAAGAAGCCGAGGTGAATCGGTCCGTCGGCAGCGAAGGCCTCCAGCGCGGCGAAGATCTCCCGAGGGTGCTGAAGCAGATCATCTGGAGTCTCTGACGCGATCACCTTTCCCGCGGCCGCCGGAAGGGACGGCGGCTTCACGTCGAGCCAGCGCACGGTCGCTCCGGCCTGAATCAACATCGCGACCGGGGAGAGCTCAGCGCTCGCCCCGATCAAGGCGAAGCGCTCACCTGTGAGATCGAGAGTGCCTCCGCGCGTTTCGAGGTGCTCGACGGTCCACCGTACGCCGCGCGCGGCCGCGTCTGAGATCTGATGCGCCGCGGTGAGACTGTCGACGAACTCCAGGATCTCGAGCCCTCGGTACGTACGGCCGTCACAGGTCACTTCAGAGCGAAAACCAGGCTTTCCCGACGACTCGCGAGTGAGCGTGGCCGGCGCCTTCACCTTCGTCTTCAGCGCGTCGAGCAACGCGACTTCGTCAGGCCCATGTCGCAGCCGCAGTTCGGCCAGCGTCTGCTCGCGAAGGAAGCGCGCGATCTCGACGCGCTTCGGACTCGCGATGCGCGCCGCTTCGAAACGGACCAGCGCGTCACCGTAGGTGTTCTTGAACACCTCGGATCGCTCAGGAAGCCCCGCAGCGCCCAACGCATCAGGGAACTTGCGCGCAGCCTCTCCGAGAATGCGCAGGAAGAAGCTCGAGCCCGAGTCGTTGCCAGCGAGCACTACGCCGTCATGCTTGGTCTTCACGCCGACGCGTCTACGCGGGCCGCAGCGTTGCCTCAATAGAACAGCGCAGGGCCTCTGTTGCGAGCGAAGATCTGGAGCGCATCGTCAACTTCGTTGCGCTGAGCAGCGTGCCGAATGCGTTGAAGGTCGCAGAACGCATCGAAGCCCTCTCAGACAGCCTCCACACTTTCCCCAAGCGCGGTCGTGTCGTTCCGGAGCTTGCCCGCCACGGCATCCGTGACCGGCTTCAGGTGGTCGAGACGCCCTGGCGCGTGATCTATCGAGTCGAAAAAAGGCGAGTGCTCATCGTCGCCGCCATTGATGGGCGTCGGAACCTCGAGGACCTGCTCTTCGAGCGCTTGATGCAAGCGGACTGAAGGCATTGCTCAGCCGCGACGAGCGTTGAACGCGAGGATCGCCGCCACTCCAATCAGCGCGGCGCCCAGTCCAGCAGCGTCCGCGATGAAGGCGCGCACTCCCATGACTGCGACCAATACGGTGACGACCATGATCGCGACGCGAGCCAGGGAGTCTGACGAGATCGGAGGACGAGGCTGCGGAGCGGGAGCTTCGCGACGAGGAGTCGCGGCGAGCTTCAGATGCTCGAGGTCGAGTGCAAGCGCGTCTTCCCGCTTCTTCGCTTCGCGCAGTTGGTGGCGCGTCGCTTCGAGTTCATCCTCCGACTTCGACTGAACGTCCTGGGCTTGCTCGAGCTCGGAGCGCGTCTTCTTGAGCGCCGCGAAGTTCTCGCTCGTCACTCACGGGAACACCGCACGCTCCGCGAGCAACACCGCGAGACCGATCACCAGTGAGAGCAGCGTCGCGGGAGCGCCGATGCGGAAGTACTCCCAGAAACTCACCTTGATGGTGTCCTTCGCGCCCTCGAAGACGATCAGGTTCGCGACCGATCCAATCAGCGTCAGATTCCCCGCGAGCGTCGAGGCCAGGGCGAGCACCTGCCAGCCCAGCAGTGGATCCGACATACCCGGCACCCACACGCGTGCGAGCATCACGAACGGCACGTTCGAGAACAGATTCGACGCCACCACGGTCAGGGCGGTGAACCCGAACGACTCCCGAATCGGCCCGCCCACCATCAGCGGCGCGAAGACGTCGCGCATCTTCAGTGCCCAGCCCTCGTGATTCACCCCGTGCACCACGATGAACAGGCACGCGAAAAAGAGCAGGAGACCGAGATCGAGCTGCTTGTACTGCTCTTCCGGATTCACGCCGGCCACCACCATCACCGTGACCGCACCCACGAGCGCGCTCCACGACAGCGGCAGCCCCGCGAAGAACGCGATCAGAATTCCCATCACCGCGAGCGTGCAGATCACCAGGAGCTTCCGATCCACCGGCGGGCGTGCTCCCTCGGGATGGATCGAGCGGTGCGGCAGGGTCCTGCGGAACGCGAAGAGCAACACGCCGAACACCACGCCGAGCGAGAGCAGCGCCGGCAGCGCCATGTACGCGAGGAACTGCGCGTACGGGATCCGCGAGGCTACCCCGATGATCATGTTCTGCGGATTGCCGGTGAACGTCGCCGCCGAGCCCGCGTTCGACGCCATGCACAGCCCGAGCAAGTAGGGCAGGGGCGGCAAGTCGGCGCTCTTCACCAGCATCAACACCAGCGGCGTCAGCATCAGGCACACCGTGTCGTTCACCAGGAACGCCGAGAGCAATCCGCTGATCATCACCAGCGCGAACAGCAACCCGCGCGGCGTCTTCGCGTGGACGAGCACATAGTACGCCGTCACTTTGAAGAACCCCGCGCGCGTCAGGTACGCCGCGAGCAACATCATTCCCAGCAACAGCACGATGGTGTCGACGTCGATCGCGCGCGACACCTCAGCGGGCGGAATGACTCCGAGGCCGACCATGGCCGCAGCGCCCGCGAGCGCCGCGCC
>CBIHPJ010000669.1:0-5107 GCA_966211295.1 uncultured Myxococcales bacterium
GAGTCGAGGTGATTTCGGAAGACGACGAACGACGCCTTGATGTCTTCGAGCGTGAGTCCCTGCGCCATCATCTGGCGGATCGCGTTCATCCGGCGCAGTGACGACACCGGGTAGAGCCCCTGGCTCCCCTGGTGCTTGCCCTTCTTGCCCACGCGACGGCTGCGCGGGAGCAGGCCCGCCTGCACGTACTTGCGGAATGTCGCCTCGGTCATCTTCGCGCCCTTCGAGGCGAACGCGTCGACGATCACTCGCGCGGGAAGACCCGCAGCGTGGTCCCGCTCGATCCGCTCAATCTCGTCCGGCCGAAGAAGCTCCACTGACTTTCCTGCGCTGCGCTTGAGGGGGCGGGGACTGGAATTGCTGCCACTCAAAACCTTCTTCTCAGTGGCGGCGCATGAATATCAGCTATTAAAAGGAGGAGTCAACGGCCTCCGTGACATTCGGATCGCGATCGCGTCCTGTTCCCGAGCGGGAACGGATCAGGCGACCGAAAGTCGGACAGGCAGATCGATCAGCCGACCGAGGCGCGGACACCCAGGCAGCGCGGCTGATCGCGAGTCAGATCAGGACGAGCGCGCAAACGATCGAAATCGCTGCGCGAACTTCAATTTCCTGATCGGAAGAAGCGGTTAGTTCCTGATCCAACGCACCGCGGACGGCGGCGGCTGGTGTGTCAGCAGTGCCCTGACCAGCTCAGCCGGGTCACTGCGAACGAGCAGAAGTTCTTTCAACCCGCTGGGAATGAAGCCCCGCTCGAGCGCGCCGCTGATCCACTGCAGCAACGGCTCGTAGAAGCCGTCGAGGTTGAGCAAGCCGATCGGCTTCGTGTGCAGCCCTACCTGCGCGCCGGTGAGCATGTCGAAGAGCTCGTCCATGGTGCCAAAGCCGCCGGGCAGCGCGACGAATGCGTCGGCCTTCGCGGCCATCAACGCCTTGCGCGTGTACATGTCGTCGACCACCACGGCCTCGGAGAGTCCGGGGTGCGCGAACTCCTGGCGCGCGAGCCCGCGGGGAATCACGCCGATGACGTGGCGTCCTCCCTCGAGCACCGCGCTCGCGATCGCGCCCATCATGCCGTGCGCCGCGCCGCCGTAGACGAGATCGAGTCCACTCGCCGCCATCGCCGTACCGAACGCACGCGCAGCCTCCACGAAGAGCGGCGAGTCACCGCTCTTGGATCCGCAATACACCGCGACGCGCTTGATGGAGGACTGCTCAGACATCGCGCTGAATCACCGTGTCCTTGAGCCAGTTGGTGTCGTCGCTCGCGAGGTAATCGAGGGTGTAGTGCAGGCCGCGGCTCTCTTTGCGGCGCGTGGCGCAGTCGACGATCAGGTGCGCGACGTCGGCGATGTTGCGCAGCTCGATCACGTCGCGAGTGACCTGGTAGTCCCAGTAGTACTGGCGAATCTCCTCACGGAGCATGTCGAGGCGACGCCGCGCGCGCGCGAGCCGCTTCCCCGTGCGCACGATGCCGACGAAGTTCCACATCAAACGGCGGATCTCGTCCCAGTTCTGGCTCACCACGACGCGCTCGTCGGAGGTGACCGCGTGACCCGGGTCCCACTCCTTCACTTCGCGCTTGATGACGGCGGACTTCACTTCCTCCGCACATACCTTCACCGCGCGGTGCCCGAACACCAGCCCTTCGAGGAGGGAGTTCGAGGCCAGGCGATTCGCGCCGTGCAACCCGGTGCACGAGACCTCGCCCACCGCGAACAAACCAGGCACCGTCGTGCGCCCGTACTCGTCGGTCACCACGCCGCCGCACATGAAGTGCGCCGCGGGCACCACGGGAATCGGCTGCACCGCCATGTCGATGCCGAACTCTTTGCAGGTCGCGTAGATGTTGGGGAAGCGCTCCACGAGGTACGTCTTCCCGAGGTGCGTCATGTCGAGGTGCACGCACTCGTCACCGGTGCGCTTGATCTCGGAGTCGATGGCGCGAGCCACGATGTCGCGCGGCGCGAGCTCCTGCCGCTCGTCGTAGCGCTTCATGAAGCGCTCACCCGTCGACGCCACGCGCAGCCGCCCACCCTCCCCGCGCAGCGCTTCGCTGATCAGGAAGTTCTTCGCCTCGGGGTGGAAGAGGCACGTGGGATGGAATTGGTAGAACTCCATGTTCGCGATCTTCGCGCCCGCCCGGTACGCCATCGCCACGCCGTCGCCCGTCGCGACGTCAGGGTTCGAGGTGTAGAGGTAGACCTTTCCCGCGCCGCCGGTGGCGAGCACCGTCACCTTGCCGAGGAACGTGTCGATCGCACCGTCGTCGCGCAGCACGTAGCAGCCGAGCGCCCGGCCGTGCCCGCGCGGTGAGCTCGAGTCGAGCACCAGATCGATCGCCGTCGCGTCCTGGAAGAACTGAATCTTCCCCGTCTCGTCACAACCCGCGAGCAGCGCGCGCTGCACCTCGCGTCCGGTGATGTCGCCCGCGTGGACGATCCTCCGCTTGCTGTGGCCGCCTTCGCGCGTGAGGTCGAACTCGCCGTTGTCGCGCTTGTCGAACTCGGCGCCCACCGCGACGAGCGCCTTCAACCGATCCGGCCCCTCGCGCACGCAGATGTCGACGATGTCGCGCCGGTTGAGCCCCGCGCCCGCGATCATCGTGTCGTCGATGTGCTTCTGAAAGCTGTCCTCGGGCGAGAGCACCGCCGCGATGCCGCCCTGCGCGTAGACCGTGTTCCCTTCGGAGCGGCCCCGCTTGGTGAGCACCGCGACCGTTCCGTGCTTCGAAGCCTCGAGCGCGAAGCTCAAGCCCGCCACACCGCCGCCGAGGACGAGGAAGTCGAATTCACGAACCATGGCGGCGGTTTAAGCACCCCAGAAGACCAATGGCGCGACAGGAAAACGCGAACCGTCTCGCGGCGCCGCGAACGCGGTGCCGAGGTGCAGCGTGCCAAAGAAAACCAGTGAGGGTGGAAGGTCGCACCCGCTCGGTCAGTTCTTTGCGGGGGGCGCCCGATCGGCGTTAGTGTCCCACCTTCTCATGGCCTTCAAGCGTGCCATTTTCCTCGCCCTTGTCCTGCCGACGGCGTCGTTTGCCGGCGGCATCTACAAGTACGTCGAGGCGGACGGCACCATCGTCTACACGAACGTTCCTCCCGGTGGAGCCAAGGGAGCGAAGAAGGGCCGACAGTCAGCGCCGAAGGTCGAGCGAGTGGACGGAGATTTCCGCCCCGCACCTTCTCCTGAGGCTCCCGCGAGGTTGAGCGTGCGCAGCCGCATCGCGCTCGGCGAGTTCGACGCGTACATCGACGAAGCGGCCGTTCGTTACAAGATGCCTCCCGCCCTGGTGCGCGCGGTGATGCACGCGGAGTCGGCCTTCGACCCGAACGCGATCTCCGTGGTCGGCGCCTCGGGCCTGATGCAGCTGATGCCGGGCACCGCGCGCGAGATGTACGTGAAGGACATCTTCGATCCGAAGGACAACATCGAGGGCGGCGTGCGCTACCTGCGTGTGCTCGCCAACGAGTTCGACGGAGACATGGTGAAGATGGTGGCCGCCTACAACGCAGGCCCCGAAGCGGTGAAGAAGTACGGCGGCCAGATTCCCCCCTTTGCCGAGACCCAGGCGTACGTGCGCAAGGTGATCTCGCTCTACTTCCAATACAAGGCGCAGGCGCAGGTCGCGAAGGGCGACGAGCGCTAGCCTCGAGGACGATTCGAACCGATGCCCACCAGCGCGAGGGGACGTGACCCAGCCGTCGAGGAAGAGTTCCTCGGCGCGCTCTACAAAGGCGGCGAGCTGTTGGCCTCGGGCAAGATCGTGGAGGCGCGCGAGCACCTCGAGAAGGCGCACGGGCTCGCTCCGAAGAACGAGAAGGCGCAGAACCTGCTCGGCCTCGCGTACTTCAAGCTGGGACTCTTCGATCAGGCCTCCGAGGTCTACGAGCGGCTGGTCAACGAGAACCCCACCGACGCGACGCTGCGGGTGAATCTCGGGCTCGTCTACCTGAAGACCAACAACCTCGAGCGCTGCGTGAAGGAGTTCGAGACCGCCACCGATCTCGAGCCCACGCACAAGAAGGCGCACAACTACCTCGGCCTCGCGCTCGCTCAGCAGGGCAACTACGTGAAGGCGAAGGAGCACTTCGAGCTCGCCGGCTCCGAGCCCATGGCTGAGAAGATGGCGCGCGCGATCGCCGCTCAGTCTTCGCCGTCTGGGTTCCACGCGGCAGTCCCGCGCGAGAAGCCGATGAACGTGGTGATCGGTGGAGAGCCTCCTGCCTCCGCGCCGACCAGGCCCGCCGCTGCGCCCCCTGCCCCGCCGCCTCCTCCGAAGGCCGAGGACGAGGTGATCGAGGTGATGAGCGACGAGGAGATTCCTTCCGAGGCCTACGTGGTGCCCGAGGAAGTGAACGTTCCGGCAGAGACGGCTCCGGACACGTACAACAACGCGAGCCTCAACTCTGACTGGGGCGCGCAGCTCCCCGGTGGTGCGCCTGCGGAAGAAGCGCCGAAGGACGAGATGCGCTTCGCGGAGGACGAGGGTCCGCCTGAGGCTTCGCTTCAGCAGGCGCCCGCGCCAGCGCCTGCCGAGGAAATGCCGGTGCTCGAGGCCGACGTGGCCGAGCCCGAGCCCATCGAGCCCGAACCGGACGACGCGCCTCCGCCTGCTGCCGAAGCACCCGCTCCCGCGACGCCCTCGTGGCTCACCATGGAAGCCGCGGAGGCCGCGCGCGCCGCCGAAGCTCCGCAACCTGAGTCCACCGGCTGGGTGACTGAGACCGTGAGCGACGTGCCTCTGCCTGAGACCGCAGAGCCTGCGGCGGAGCCACCTGCCGAGCAGCAGCTCACCGCGGAAGATCCACGTTGGTCGCAGCCCGATGCGCCGCCGGCCGAGTCCGAGACGCAGTGGGTGACGCAGGACGTGCCTCCGGCCGAAGAGCCGCCGCCCGCTGCCGCAGATGATTCGTCGTGGGCCACCGCGCCCGCGTCGGAAGCGCTGCCGCCCGAAGAAGCGCCTCCCGCAGATGATGCTTCGTGGGCGACTGCTCCGGCAGTTGAGGAACCCGCTCCCGCGGCGGACGATTCGTCGTGGGCTACCGCTCCGGCAGCCGCCGAGGAACCCGCTCCCGCGGCGGACGATTCGTCGTGGGCCGCTCCG
>CBIHPJ010000670.1:0-5106 GCA_966211295.1 uncultured Myxococcales bacterium
GGGCCTTGCCCGCGCGCTCGTTGAAGAAGTGCTTGAGCGCTCCGACCTCGACCAGGTCGCCGACCGTGGTCGCAGTGCCGTGGGTCTCGACGTACGAGATGCTCTCCACGGGGAAGTCGGCGTCACCGTGCGCGCGCCACATCGCCTCGCGCTGCCCCTCGGGACGCGGAGTCATCGGGCCTTCGCCGCGGCCGTCGTTGTTGCAGCCCGAGCCCTTGAGCACCGCGTAGATGCGATCGCCGTCACGGATGGCGTCGTCGAGGCGCTTCAAGACCACGAGGCCCACGCCTTCGCCCATCACGAAACCATCGGCGCGCGCGTCGAAGGGACGGCACACGCCCGAAGGCGAGATGGCGCCGATGCGCGAGAAGCCGACGAGGTTGTCGGGGTTCAGGTTCAGGTACACGCCGCCGGCGATGGCGACGTTGATCTGCCGGGCGCGCAGGTTGACCGTCGCCTCGTGAATCGCGACGAGCGCCGAGCTGCACGCGGCGTCGATGGAGAGCGCGGGGCCGTTCAGATCGAACGTCTGCGCCACCGAGCACGCCATCATGTTGAGCAGCGAGCCCGCGATGGTGAACGCGCGCGCGGGAGCGACGTCGGCCACGGAGGCCTTCAGCGCTTCGGCCTCTGCTCCGCTCAACGCGTCGCCGAACTCGCCGTTGATCGACTGCTGCGCACGGTGGCGCGCGGTCATCAGGTCTTTGTACTCAGAGACAGACGCGCCGATGAACACGCCGGTGCGCGAACGATCGAACGGCTTGTTCTCGTAACCCGCATCCTGGATCGCCTGGCGGGTCGCTTCGATCGCCAGGCGGTGCTGCGGATCCATCACCTGCACGCGACGAGGGGCGAGGCCGTAGTGCAGGGCCGCGAACTCATCGACGCCGTCGATGAACGCGCCCTTGCGCACGTAGGTCTTGTCGACCGCGCGCACGTCATTGGGATCGAAGAACGCGGAGTGCTTCCAGCGGGAATCGTCGATGTCCTTGAACGCGACGGTTCCCGTGCTGATCAGCTGCCAGAGCTCAGGCAGATCCTTCGCCTGAGGGAAACGGCATGCCATGCCGATGACGGCGATGGCCTCACGGGGCTCGTTGTTCTTGATCGGACTCAAACAGACCTCCAACAGCACCCGCGAGGGGACATCACCTGCTCAGCAATTTCAGATCGTGACTTCGGTGCCGGCGGGCACGAGGCGCTTCACGACGTCGCCGAGGTCGCCGAGGGTCTGCACCTTCGCGAGGTCCTCGTCGGGCATGCGGATGTTGAGCTTCTCTTCGAAGAAGCTGACGAGCTCCATGACCGCGACCGAGTCGAGGCCGAGCTTGCTGATCACAGTGTCCTTCGTGAGGCCGTCGAGCTTCTTGCCGTTCACTTCGAGGGCGGCCTGCGAGAAGAGCTGGATGATGTTGACGGTAGCCATGGTGTCCTTCAGTTGTTGCGTGGGTTGAGGTTGATCAGCGGAAGTGAAAATCAGGCGAGCAGCTTGCTGACGCGCTTCTGCGCGTAGGCGCCGACGAGCTTGAACTTGTCCATCGCGTCGGAGACCGAGCGGATCTCGAGGGTGTGCTCCACCACGCGGCGAGCGCGGTGCTGCGCGCGGCCGATGAGCGACTTGGCGACGTGACGAGCGACGACGAGCTTCTCGCCGTTGCCACCGAGCGTGCGCACGCCTTCCTGTCCGACGGTGCCCTCGAGGTACTGCTGGCGGGTCTTCGCGCGCTGCAGCTTGCCGCTCGAGGTCTTGGGGAGCGTGCCGACGCCCGCAATCACCACGTCAGCCGGCATCAGCTGGAGGTTCTCGTTGATCTTCTGCTTCACGAGCTCCTTCAGCTCGTCGGGCTTCTGGGTGCGCGACTCGAGGACGATCACCAGCTCTTCGCTGCCGGTGCCGGGGCGCGAGAGCGCGACGGTGGAGCCCTTCCGCACTTCGGGAAGGTCGTCGACGATCCACTCCATGCGCTGCGGGTCGTAGTTACGCCCGTTGATGATGATGATGTCCTTCTTGCGGCCAGTGATGAACACGTTGCCGTTCACCAGGTAGCCGTAGTCGCCGGTCTTCAGCCAGCCGTTGCCGAACGTGCGCTCGGTGGCCTCGGCGTCTTCGTAGTAGCCCTTGCAGATCGACGGACCGCGCACCCAGATCTCACCGACGCGGCGATCGCTCTGGCGCTTGCCGGCCTCGTCGAAGATTCCGACTTCGTGGCGGGGGAACGCCTTGCCGCAGCTCACGAACTCCTGCGCGAGGCCGTTCTTCAGCTTCTCGGCGGGCGCGGGCTCGGCCTTGCGGTCCTGCTGGTAGGCGTCGGAGTCGATGACGTCGGTGGTGAGTTGCTCATCGGCGCCGATGAAGCTGATGGCGAGGGTCGCCTCGGCCATGCCGTACGCAGGCAGGAGCGCCTCGGGCTTGAGGCCGGCCTTGCTGAAGGTGTCGAGGAACGAGCGCATGGTCGCCGCGTTGATGGGCTCGGCGCCGCAGCCGAAGTGGCGCATCGACGAGAGATCGAGCGAAGCGATCTGGTCGGGCTTGGCGCGCTTCACCGTGAGCGCGTAGGCGAAGTTCGGGGCGAAGCTGATGGTGCCCTTCACGCGGTGAATGGTGCGCAGCCAGATGGTCGCGTTGCGCACGAAGGTGAGCGTCGGAATGAAGTGCACCGAGACGCGGTGGAACATCGGGGCAATCACGAAGCCGATGAGTCCCATGTCGTGGTACAGCGGCAGCCACGAGACGCCGACGTCGACGTCGGTGTCCGACTGCAGACCGTCACGCATGATCGCCCAGGCGTTCGCACGGAGGCTTCCGTGGGTGACCGCCACGCCCTTCGGAGTCGAGGTCGAGCCCGAGGTGAACTGCAGGAAGCAGAGGTCGTCGTCAGTGACGTCGGCCTTCTCGCCGCTCGCGCCTTCCGGAGCCGGGTTGAGCAGCTCTTCGGTGGTGATCACGCCCTTCACCGAGGGGACCTTGGAGAGCGCGCTCCAGATCACCGCCTGCACCTTCTCGTTGGTCACGAGGTAGACCGGCTTGGCCTTGCCCATGATCGCGACGAGCGTGTCGATGTACGCGTCGAGCTTGCCCATCGAGAGCGGCGGGTAGAGCGGCACCGGCACGATGCCCGCCCAGACGGCGGCGAGGAACGTGGGCACGAAGTCTTCGCCATCGGGGACGACCATCGCGAGGCGGTCGCCCTTCTTGAGGCCGTAGTGGCGGAAGTGCGCGGCGCGGCGCATCGCTTCTTCGCGCAGCTTTTCGAAGCTGTAGAACTTCCCGTCCGAGTCGCGGTCCAGGAAGGTGTAGCCCTTGGTGGTCATTCCCTTACCGGCGTCGAGCGCAGCAACCAGGTTTGGGTAGTCGAAGATCTGGGGCATGGGCCGGTGAAATACGTTTCGGTTCCGCACATGGTCAAGCGTTTGGACCTCACAGGAGGCACTGTGGCACCCGTGATACACACCTCCCGGAGCGACAAATGACGCGGGACTATCAAGTGGTTATGGAGTTTTCCTGTGTGCTCACGGAGCCCGGAAAAGCTCGATAGTGAGCAACGTCTTGCTCGAAAATGAGGAAAATGGCCGTCCAGGCGGGGTCTGACGCCTCGTTGTGACAGTTCGGGTGGGTTCTAAGTCCCGAAAACTCCAGTCAGCCAAAGTGGGCATGAGATTGCTCAGTTTGACGTGAAAACGGCGCCTCCGTACAAGGAAACGCACATGTCGCAGGCCCGAGCTCGATCAGTGCCGCCCGTTACGCCCCGATTTGCTGTTCGGGCGGCGGACGTGCAGGTCGAGGAGGTGGCAGGCGCGCGGGCGAAGGACGAGTTCATCCGCTTCCAGCTGGATCACTACGTGGGCGACGAGAACTTCGTGCCTCCGATCGTGGCGGAGCGGCGCGAGTTCCTCGACCCGAAACAGAACCCGTTCTTCGAAGACGCCAGGGCCGCCTTCTTCCTCGCGCGGCGGCACGGCAAGGTGGTCGGTCGCGTCGCTGCGATCGTCGACGATCGGTACAACCGCTTTCACGGCACGCACGACGGCTTCGTCGGCTTCTTCGAATCGCAGAACGATCCTGGTCTCGCGGCGGCGCTCTTCGAGGCGGCGTGCGGATGGCTCAAGCGCGAGGGGATGAAGCGCTGCATCGGCCCCATCAATCTCGCGTTCCACAACGAGGCGGGCGTGCAGGTGCATGGCAACGATCGCTTCCCCGCGATGTTGATGCCGTACAACCCCGCTTTCTACGGAGTGTTGTTCGAGGCGAACGGCTTCACGAAGTTGAAGGACCTCTACAGCTACGAGGTGCTCGCGATTCAGGGCATGCCCGAGAAGGTGCGGCGGCTCGCGGAGCGCGTGAAGCAGTCGGGCGTGGTGAAGGTGCGGCGACTCGATTTCAACAACCCCGAGACCGATCTCTCGAGGATGCAGGCGATCTTTCACACCATGCTGAAGCCGGGCTTCGGCTTCGCGCCCATGAGCCACGCGGAGTTCATGTCGATCGTGAATCGACTCCGTCCCCTGGTGGTGCTGCGGCCCGAGCTCTCGTTGATGGCGGAGGTTGATGGCGAGGTGGTCGGCTTCGCGATCACCGTGCCCGATACGCACCTCGCGCAGAAAGAAGCGGGCGGGTACCTGTTCCCCTTCGGGCTCGCGAAGATGTTGTGGAAGGCGCGCAGCATCGTGCGGCTGCGCGGGCTGCTCTTCGGGATCAAAGATGGCTGGCGTCGCCGCGGCATCGACGCGCTGCTGGCGTCAGAGACGTTCGCGCAGGCGCTCACGCTGGGGTACCAGGCGGGTGAGCTCGGCTGGGCGATGGAAGACGACACGCTCGTCAATCGCATGCTGCAGGCGACGGGTGCGAAGCACGTGAAGACCTTCCGCGTCTACGAGCGCCCCCTGTAGCTCCCTCTCCTTGCGAAGCGGGGAGAGGGTTGGGGTGAGGGGCGAGTACTACGAGCGCACGAACCGGCGCACTGCGAAGCCACTCAGTGCGAGCGCGATCGCGCCGCTCAGCACGGGATGTTTGCGAAGCCACAATCGACTGCTGTGCTTGCGCGTCTCCGAGTTGAAGGGACCACGCGCGCCGCGATCTCCAGGGAGCGGGCCGTCGAGGTTGTCGAC
>CBIHPJ010000671.1:0-5103 GCA_966211295.1 uncultured Myxococcales bacterium
CGCGAGCTCGGGCTCTGCGCTCTACGTCTTCATGGAGTACCCCGAAGCGCGGCACCCCGAGCTCGAGGCGTCGCTCTCACGCGATGCACACGCGGCCGAGGTGTATGCGGATTGGCTGGCGGAGCAGGGCGATCCGTTCGGCGGAGCCCTGATGCCGGCGCTCACGAAGGAGCGTGGGCCCGCGGGGCTGTGGTGGATGGAAGGCTTCGAGCGCAACGGCGCGCTCGCGGTGACTCAGCGCGATGGCTTCGTGCGCGAGGCGGTGCTGGGTCGCATTCAGTCGGATCAGCTGCTCGCCACGGTGCATCGGCTCTGTCACGTGCGCGCGTTCGTCGCGCTCGAGCGTCTGGAGTTGCATCCGGGTTCGTTGGATGGACGCATGTGGAGCAACATCTTCAGCTGGTCGATGTGGACCGATTGCCGCTGGCCGCGCTCGCTCAAGAAGCTCGTATTCGGCAGGGAGCGCGGATTCGCGCGACCCGACAAGACCGAGCTGGAGGCGTTTCAGGCGAAGGTGTCGAAGAAGTTCCCGTCGCTCGTGATCGAAGCGTGATCAGTGGACCCAGACGCTTTGGACCTGCGGTCCTCTAACTCGCCAGGCTCGCCGTTGCGCTTTCACTCCAGTGCGAAACCGGAGCCGCTGGCTTCGAGTACGGTGAAGGTTCCACTTCCGATGTGCTGCAAGGTCAGCGCGTCCGCTTGAGAGCCCGCGACACCACCAAGAATGCCTCGCGTGGTCTCAAGGGAACTCGTGAACGCGCCATCCCCCAATGCAACCGCGGCCAAGCGCGAGCCATCCGCCGAGCAGGCGAGACCAACCCACTCGCGCCGTGAGTCTCGTGCTGCCCAAGTCGCTCCGCTGTCGGAAGAAACGTAGAGCTGGTCGTAGCCCACGCTCGTGAAGCTTCCTCCTCCACCAACAACTATTGAGGTCGAGGCCGCGACCAAGACAGTGCCGTCGCTCGACGATGCAACGGACATCCAACCTCGCATCGCATCCCGCGGGGTCCAGGAGCTACCGAAGTTCGTCGATATCCAGATGCGGCTACCCCAAGCCACAATTGCCAACTGGCGACCGTCGGCCGATGACGCGAGTGAACGCCAGTTCTCCATCGGCAGACCGGAAACGGCTGACGGTGGAGTCCACGTCGCGCCGTTGTCGGCAGAAGTAAAGACTCCGAAGCCTGGACCCGAGACAGCGATCCGCGTCCCGTCTTGAGATGCGGCCACCACGCTCCAGTCTACGGTCATTGGAAGGCCGGGAGCTCCACTGCGAGATGTCCAAGTGCCGCCGCTGTCGGCGGAGGTGAAGATCTGTCCCTCAGAACCAACGAGCACGACCCTGGTGCCATCAGCGGAAACCGCGACTGAAGCCCACTGCGCCGCAACGGGGAGCGTCGATGGCACCCAACTGGTTCCGCGGTCCGAAGAAATCCAAATTTGGGCCGACGCGGTGTTCTGTCTTGCGAGAAGAACAAGTTTGGCCCCATCGCTTGAGGACGCGATGAAGGCTCGGGTGCTGAGGTTCGAAGGCAGTCCCATCCCGCGGGGCATCCATGTGGCCCCGCTGTCGTTAGATGTGTAGACGGTGTCGACGCACGCGGTTGCGAGCTTTCGCCCGTCCGACGATGACGCGATTGAGCCACAGGCCTTCACCGCGGGTAGGCCCGTGCTTCGCGCCTTCCAGCTTGCTCCCGGCGCGACTCCGAGGTTCCTCCCGTCGATCACTTGCCCGGCGTTCTGAGCGATGAAGAAGCCTCCGTCTCCGACTCCTGTGACTTGAACGATTTCGCCCATCGCGGGGCTCGTCGGGAGGGTGATCACAACGCGGGCGGTTGGGTTGTTGGCGAGGTAGCCAGTGTTTGCAGCAGCCTGTTGCGCCGCGCCTGTGACCGTCACCCATTTGATTCCGGGGCCAGGCGCACCATCGCAAACGTAACTGGTGACGGAGACCTCGCTCAGGTCGAGCACGCCGTTGCCGTTGGTGTCAGCGCCGGCGAAGACCCTCTGTCCGCCGTTAACGCAGTTCATGCCCGCGGGCTCAGGCAACGTTTGCACAAGCACGCTTGCGGCGGCCTCGCCCGGCTGTCCCATGGAGCCCTCGGGCCCCATGGCCCCGTTGCACACGAACTGCGTGTCAGTCACTTCCGCAGGGTCCAGCTCCCCGTTGCCGTTGACATCAAGGCCAGTCTCGATGCGGCTGCCACCGGTTCCGCAGTTCAAGCCCGTCGGTTCAGCTTTCACGCGAATGAGCGCCCGTGTTCCGCCAGAGCCCGTGCATGAGGAGAGGAGGAGACCGAGCCCAACAGCCAGATATCTGCGAGTCACGAAGCATGAATGCATGATGGTTCCTTGGAAATCGGCGAACAGGGCACTTGAGCCGAGCGCGTGAAAGGACGACGTGAAGCTGAACGTGAATACGACCTGACAAGACCGAGCTGGAAGCGTTTCAGGCGAAGGTGTGGAATAAGTTCCCGTCGCTCGTGATCGAGGCCTGAGCGATCAGCGGCCGCAGGTCTGTTCGCAGTCCGCCAGAGTGCGGAACACGCCGGGTCGCGGCTGCACGTTCGGCATGCACGCCACTCGGCACTCCTTGCCATCGAAGACCGCGCTCGCTTCCGCGTAGCAATAGTTCCAACCCTTGCCGTCCCACAGGCACGGATCAACGGTCTCTTAGTTCACGAGAGCTGCCGGCTCGGACGAATTGACAGGATCCTGCGCCACACAACCGACATACATCACGCACGCCGCCCAGAGCCATCGCATGGGCTCACCCTAGCGTGGTCGTGTTCGCCGCGGGTACCGCACGTGCCGCAATCTCTTGCTCGTGACTCGACCGTTGAAGCCGGTCGCGTGCTCACTCGTATCTGATGCACATGACTGCGTAGACCTGTGGCTCGAGGCTCGCGCGGCAAGCTTTCGAGAGCGTGCTGCGATTGTGCTCACTGCCAGCGACGCGACAGACCTGGTCGCCCCGTCGAGCGAACTGAGTGTCCTCAGTCGTGCAGTCACGGCCCACTTGGGGCGCCCCAGCGTCCGTGAACGCGAAGACGTCCGCACCAGGAGGGGTCGTAGATCCCGGTGTTCGGGTCGTAGGACCAGAGGCGCAACTTCTCTTTGTTGCACGGGCAGGTGGCCTTGCACGCGGCCTCGGTGGCGAAGACGCCCGGCCTTCCGAGTCGTGGACGAGGACCGCACATTGGCCTGCAGATCGGTCCGTCGAAGACCCATGTCTCCGCGTTGCAGACGCCTTCGTCACTGAGCCCGTCCTAGACGCAAGGGTCGTATGGCTCGGGCTCCGGCACGGGCAAAGGCCCGGGTTCGATCGACTTCGTTCCTGCATCCACACCGTCCATCCGAGGGACGCAGCCCACTCCGATCACCGCCACCGCCCAGAGCCACCGCATGTGCGGCAGCCTACCTCTCCTCGTGACTTCGCCGTTGCAAGACGGTCGTGAGACCTTTGCGGAGCGACGCGGGTCCGCCTTGTGGCGCGCGCACAGTTCGACGCCATCAAGGAGGTCCCCATGGTGGCGACCCTGTTGGTGAGCACGAAGTCGTGAGTCGGCTCGCCCATCTGTCGGACCTTCACTTCGGCGAGAGGTACGAGCACGTGGCCTTCGCGCGTGCGCTCGTGTCGTCGCTGATTCAGGAAGATGTCGACCACGTCGTGGTCACCGGCGACGTGACGCATGAGGGTCGTATCGAGGAGTACGAGCAGTGGCTCGAGATCTTCGACCCGCTCCTCCGCGACAAGCGCGTGACGGTGGTGCCCGGCAATCACGACTGCGCGGGTGATGGAGTGGCCGAGTTGCTCAGCGATGAGCTCCGCGTCTCCGTCGACGCGCGCGATGGACTGTTCATGGTGTGCATCGACTCGACGGCGCCGCACAACCGCACCCCGTTTCGCAGTCACGGCGAGCTCCGCGAGGAGATGCTCGACAGCGTCGAAGATGCGCTCGGGCTCGCTCCTCGTGATTGGACGCGCGCGGTGTTGCTGCACCATCACGTGCTGCCGCTCCCGGTCGAAGGCGTTGGCGAGTGGTTCGCGGATCTCGTCGGCTGGCCTCACGCCGCGGAGCTGGCGTTGGGTCGCGAACTCCTCCACCGCGTGCAGGGGAGGGTGGACCTGGTGCTGCACGGTCACCGGCACACTCCGAAGGAACAAGTGCTCGAGGGATCGCGCCCTCTGCGAATTGCGAACGCGGGCAGCTCGACGGCGCTCGGGGCGTACCGCGTCTTCGAGCATGAGGCGGGGGAGGTGCGCCCCGGCCAGTGGGTTCACGCGCGACCCGGCCGGCGCACGCGTTTGCTCTCACGCGTCTTCCAGAGCGCTGCCTCATGACCGCAGACCACCCTGGTCACCAAAGCGCGCTGGCGTCAGAACGGTGATCACCGCGGAGGAGCGCTGGAATAGGGTGCGCGCCCATGAGTGCTGAGGTTCCTGTTGATGGTCGTCGGCTTCGTGCGGTGCGCACCCGCGCGAAGATCCTCGAGGCTTTGTTGGAGTTGCTCGATGAGGGTCGCCCTGAGCCCACTGCCTCGGAGATCGCCGAGCGTGCGGGCGTGGCGTTGAGGTCGATTGGGCAGCATTTCAAGACGCGTGAGCAGTTGCTGGCGGCGCTGGCGGAGAAGCACCTGCAGCGTTTGCCTGCGGCTGAGCCCGCGGCGGCTGTGGGGACGCTCGATGAGCGGCTCGCGACCTTCGTGAACGCGCGTACTCGCGCCCTCGAGGCGAGCGTGGCGATTCGACAGATCGGCCGCAGCGCCGAGGGACGCTGGGAGGCGATCTCTTCAGCGTTCAAGGAAGTCGGGAAGACGCGCCGCAAGGAGCTGCAGCGGTTCTTCGGTGGTGAGCTCGCGACCTTGGATGCCTGGGTGCTCGAGGCGACTGATGCGACGAGCGGCGGCGCGTTCTGGGATGCGCTTCGTCAGCAGCAGGGGCTGTCGACGAAGAAGGCTTCGGCGGTGGTGCTCGAAGCGATGAAGAAATTGCTCGGGCCTTAGTTCAAGGTGTCTGCCCTCACCCCGACCCTCTCCCGATGGGGGAGGGAGAAACGCTTCGATCTTCATTCAGCGTGAAGGCGAGTTGGCGATCGGGAT
>CBIHPJ010000672.1:0-5082 GCA_966211295.1 uncultured Myxococcales bacterium
TGATTGCTCTTCCGCGAGCTCGCGATCTTCCCAGTACGAGGGCTGACGAGAGAGGCGTTCGAAGAGGCGGAGATTGTCCCGCAGCTGGGACATCAGCGGCGAGCGCACCCAGGCGCGGACTTCAGCGCGCAGCGCGGCGGACTTTTCACAGAGCTCGAGGAGATCTCCGCGCGAGATCGTCGATCCTTCGCCTCGAGGAATTGAGTGCGAGGTGAAGGCGAGTTGCGTGCCCTCACCCCGACCCTCTCCCGGGGGGAGAGGGAGGGAGATTTCGAGGCGAGTGGCTCCTGAGGGTGGATGAGAGGCGAGATGTGCGGCGGCGGGCACCACGAGTCTTCGCTCGAGCGCGCGCTTGAGCGGACGCGCGCCGTACCTCGGCTCGAAGCCCCAGTCGGCGAGCTTCTCCACCACGTCAGCGCTCGGCTCGAGGCCCACGTCGAGGCGACCGAAGCCCGTGCGGTTCGACACCTTCTTCAACTCGCGTCGAACGATCGTCGAGAGGTGCTCGCGCGAGAGCGACTCGAACACCACCACTTCATCGATGCGGTTGAAGAGCTCAGGGCGGAAGAAGCGGCGCACCTCGGCGAGGTAGTGCGCGCGCAGCGCTGCTTCGTCAGCGGGACCATCGCCTCCACCGAAGCCGACCTTCGCGCGCAGCGTCTGAGCGCCCAGGTTCGAGGTCATCACCAGCACGCAGCTGCGGAAGTCGGCGAGGCGTCCTTTGCCATCGGTGAGCCGGCCTTCTCCGAGCACGGACAGCAGTGCGTCGAACACCACCGGATGCGCCTTCTCCAATTCGTCGAGCAGCACCACGGAGAACGGTTGCCGGCGCACCGCTCCCACGAGGTGACCTTCGGTCGCGCCATCGCCGATGAGCCGCGAGAGCGCGTCGGGCCCCGCGTACTCGCCCATGTCGAGGCGCACCATGCGATCCTTCGATCCGAAGACACGTTCCGCGAGCGCCTTGCTGAGCTCGGTCTTTCCGACGCCCGTGGGCCCCGCGAAGAAGAGGGTGGCGACGGGGCGGGTGGGATCCGCGAGGTTCGCCTTGATCACGCTCACCACCTGCGCGGCGCGAGCGACGGCGTTGGGCTGACCCATCACACGTGCGCCGAGGAAGCCGCGCACCTCGGCGGGATCGAGCTTGAGATCGTCGCGGAGCAATTCCTCAGGAACTCCGGATTCCACCGAGAAGCGGCGGATCACTTCGGAGCGCGTGAGCTTCGTAAGCCGCGCGTGCGCAGCGCTATCGAGAAGTCGCCGCAGGAATGAGACCGAATTTCCGAGCGGAGATCCGTACGGTCTGAAGCGCCGCACCAGGGTGCGCACCTCGTCGATCGCAGGACCTTCGGCGACGACCTCGCGCTTGCCGCCTTCGTGCGCGGCGATGCGCGCGATGATGCTCGCGGTCTCCGCGCTGGTGGGCTCTTCGACGGTGAGCGGCGCGAAGAGACGACCGAAGCTCTGGTTGCGATCGCGCAGGCGCGCCCACTCTTGCGGAGTCGCCTCGGCCACCACCGCCACTTCTCGAGCAGCGAGCGTGGGCAGCAGCAGCTGCGCGACATTGTCATCGCTGTGCGCGCTCTTTCCGGCATCGAGGAGATCGACGAGGCGGCCGAGGTGAAGGATCGCTCCGGCCTCGCGCGCTTCTGCGAACGCATCGAGCGTCTGCCGCTGCCAATCACCGAAGAATCCTTCGCCGGCGATCAGTCGCGAGCTGTCGAGATGGAAGAAGGGACGCGCGGGATTCTTGTCAGTGACGCCCGCGACGAGCTTGCGCGCGACCTCTTGGAGCACCGCGGTCTTGCCCACTCCTGAAGCGCCGAGGAGCACGAGCGGCTCTGCGTCCTTCGCGCTGAGATGCGTGCGCACCTGTTCGACCACTCCGTCGCGGCCGAAGGTGAGCGGGAACGCGCCTTCCTTCGCCAGCTGATGCCACTTCACTCCGAGCCGATTGAGCGTGGGCGTGGGCGCGTGCTTCTGGACCTTCTTCTTCTTTTCCTTCTTGGGCTTCTCGTCGTCCCACTCGTCCTTGGGCTCTTCGGGCTCCGCTTCTTCTTCCTCGCCGTCCTCAGGCTTCTCCGGCTCTTCCTCGGGATCCTTCGGAGGCGGACGCTCCTCGAGACGTAGCTCGCGCTTCTTCAACTGCGCGAGCTTGAGCGGGGTGACCTCGAGCGTGAGCTCCACCAACTCCGCCTTGCCCTCGCGGCGCAGCTGCAAGAGCGAGTCAGGACTGAAGTCCTTCAGGTGCTCGCCCATCAGCGCGGACGCGGCCTTGAGCAGATCGGCGCCCTTCGCCTTGAACCAGAAGCGGAGATCGGTGCTGAGCAAACGCGCTTCGGTGTGACCCGCCTGTGCGGGACTCTCGAGCGCGTTGAGGATCAGCGGCGCCTTGTGCGGCTCTTCCTTCCCGTGAATCGGCAACACGGGGATCTGGATGGTGACGAGCTCGCCCGTGCCGGGATTGCAGAAGCGCCAGAGATGACGCGGGTGCGAGCGCGCGATGCGATCGTCGAGCGCGAGGGTGAGCTCGAAGCGTGCCTCTTCGAGCGTGCGGCCGTGCACTGCGAAGTCAGGCAGCTCGAGCGGAGTGATCGTCACCCGGCCACTGGTGTGCGTGATGGCCAGGCACTTGAACGACAGCTTCACGGCGCCGCAACTTACACGGCTTGCCTGAAGGGCAACTCAGATCAGCTGAGGCTCTCGCGGTAGAAGCGGTCGGCATCGCGGCCACGCGCGGGGTCGATCACCGCGGGGCGCTCGAAGTAGCGGCAGAACGCCATGCCCGCGTCGTACGCCGTCGAGGTCTGGCGCAGCTTGCTCAGCGCGTTGCTCTCGGCGCCGTTCAGCTCGTGCCAGAGGTACTCGAGCTGGCCCTTGAACGACTCGGTCGAGTAACCGTTCGCGCGACAGAACGCCTTCATCGCGTCGCCGCGGCCGTTGTGCCACTGCGCGATGCCGAACGAGGTGCCTCCGTCACCGACCGCGTTGGGGCGGAAGTTCGACTCGTGCAGCAGGTTGCCCGCGATGCCCGCGGCCTGGGCGCGAGAGAGACCCTTCGACATGAAGAACGCGATCGCCTGCTGCGCGTTGCCCGCCACGCCCGGACGGTTCTCGATGCCGGAGACCGTGGACGGACCGCTCGGAGTGGAGGGCGTCGACGGAGTGGAAGGAGTCGACGGAGCCGTGCCGCGACCCGGAATCGTGAGGCGCTGACCGGGATAGATGAGGTTCGGGTTCGAGATGCCGTTCGCCTGCGCGATGGCCTGGTAGCTGACGCCGTAGCGCGCGCCGATCGCCGAGAGCGAGTCGCCAGAACGGACGACGTACTGATTGCCGCCGGCGGGAGGCGCGGGCTCGAAGCTGTCGTGCGAGCCGGGCAGGTTGAGCGACGCGCCGGCGAAGATCAGGTTGGCGTTCTTGATCTGCGGGTTCGCGCTCATCAACGCGCCGACCGAGGTGTTGAAGCGCCGAGCAATCGCCGAGAGGGTGTCGCCAGACCGGATCGTGTAGCTCATGATCAGTTGTCGCAGCGCTCCTGACCTGAGTTCGGCGGGTGCTCCGTAAAGGGCGTTTCATTTCGACCGACTTTTCGACGGGTATTTTCCGGGCTGTCCTGAACTCAGACAGTCACCGCGAGAACAGCACCACGTCGTCGATCCAACGGCTTTGCGAGTGTGACGCGCCCGCGCGCAGGAGCGTGGGGTAGCGAATCGCGGTGAACGGCGCGGTTCCTGTCGCCGCGTCGTTCACGTCGAGCACGAGGGTGCCGTCGATCCACAGCTGCAACACTCCGTCGGTGAGTCCCACGGCGCTCGCACGCGTGGCGGCGAGGGTGATCCGGTGCCACTCCGTCTTGCTGAGCGCGAGCGGTCCGTGGGTCGCGAGGCTCAAGTGCTGCGCGTAGACCGCGCGTCGAGGTGCGGCGGCGAAGGCGTCACTGATTCCGATTCGCCAGCTCACCTCGGCCGGCGCGGAGCGAACTGGATTCTCTGACTCAGCGCTCACCTCGATCGTGATGCGTCCTGAAGGATCGTTCGTGCGCAGCAGCGCGAGCTCGATGGAGCCGGTGCCTTGCGCTCCGCAGTGAGCGGCGGGTTGTACGGAGAGGAAGTTGGGCTCGAGCTTGAAATTCCAGCTCGCGATCACTTCGGGGAGATCGCCCGCGACGAGCTTGCCCACGAAGACGTCGGCATCGGCGCAGCCTCCATCGGTGCTCACCGAGTAGTCGATGCGCAGCGACTGAGTACCGCCGTCCGTGGAGGGCTCGAGGGCGAGCGACGCTCCCACCTCGCGATAGATGGGGTAGCCCGCGAGCAGCGCGGCCGTGTCGGCGTAGGGCTCGAAGTTGTCCTGGTAGAGCACGCTCGCTGCGAAGCGCGGCTCGGGAGGCCCTGCGTCGGGTGTTCCTGCGTCTGCTCTTCCTCCATCTGTGACACCAGCGTCTGTGACACCCGCGTCGTTGAGAGGAGGAGTTCCGGAGTCGGGAATTGGCGCGATGGCGCTGCACCCGCTCAACCACAGGACTGCGACTGCGATGAACTCCCTCTCCCATCGGAGGAGGGTCGGGGTGAGGGCAGACATCTTCAGACCCAGCGTGGCACGGAAGCGGTGGCCTGCTTCGACTAACCTGCGCCGAATGCCGAAGATCTCACTCTTCCTGATCTGCTGCCTCTCGGTGTGCGCCTTCGCGCAGAAGTCCCAGCAGGAGCCCAACTCCGTCACTCTGAAGAACGGTGTGGTCGTCACCACGCTGAAAGAAGGAAAGGGCGCGAGCCCTACAGCGGCCGACTCGGTGAAGGTGCACTACCGCGGCACGCTTCCTGATGGTCCCGAGTTCGACAGCTCGTACAAGCGCGGTCAGCCGGCGACGTTTCCTTTGAGCGCGGTGATCAGCTGCTGGACCGAGGGCGTGCAGAAGATGAAGCCAGGTGGGAAGGCGAAGCTCGTGTGTCCTCCGGCCACCGCGTACGGAGAGCGCGGGCAGGGCAAGGTGATTCCTCCCAATTCGACGCTGGTGTTCGAGGTCGAGCTGCTCGAGGTGGTGAAGCGCTGATGCGCCACGGCCCGCTCGTCGTGCTC
>CBIHPJ010000673.1:0-5076 GCA_966211295.1 uncultured Myxococcales bacterium
CGAGTCACTCGAAACAGGACTTCGCGCATCGAGCGCATATAGACTGCTTCGCCAAATGGCAGCTGATCAGAAAGCAGGGATCGAGGGGCGCGAGCATCACCGGGCGCCGATCGAGCTCAAGGTTGACTACAAGAAGTTGAACTCGTTCTTTGCGGACTACACGAAGAACATCAGCAAGGGCGGCACCTTCATCAAGACGAAGAAGCCGCTGCCCATCGGCACTCGCTTCCTCTTCAAGCTGACCGTTCCGCAGCGGCCTGCGCCGTTCGAGCTGATTGGTGAAGTGGTGTGGGCGGCGAACGATGGGGCTGAGCCCGGCATGGGCATCAAGTTCGTCTACTCCGACGATTCCCAGCGCACCGACTTCGAGACCGTGGTCGAGCACCTGATGACGGACAGCCTTGGCGCTGACCTCGCGGGCCGGCTCCTCAACAAGTCGATGAAGACCTGAAGACGTGAAGCGTTCATTCACGTTGTGCCTGGCGGTCGCCCTCGCGGTGACCGCCTGCGAGTCGCAGGGCAGCAAGCCGGCCACCACGCCGCCAGCGCCCGCGCCGCAGCCTGCTGTTCCTCCGCCGAAGCCGCCTGTCACCGACATCACGGCGAAGGACTACGTGATGCCTCCGCTGCCGCGCGGGCGCGTCACGCTCACCGATGCGTTCGGTGGCAAGCACCCGGTCGAGGTCGAAGTCGCGTTCACTCGCGACCAGCGGACGCGCGGACTGATGTGGCGCACCGAGCTCGCCGAGGGCACGGGCATGTTGTTCATCTTCGAGAAGGACACGTGGTTGTCGTTCTGGATGAAGAACACGCTGATCCCGCTCGACATGATCTTCTTCCGATCGGACTTCACGATCGTGGGGATCGTCGAGAAGGCCGAGCCGAAGACGCTCTCTGCGCGCGCGCCCGAGGCCGAGTCGATGTACGTGCTCGAGGTGCCGGCGGGGTGGAGCGAGAAGATCGGGCTCAAGCCGGGTCTCAAGGTGAAGGTCGAAGGCACTCAGGGGCTCCAACCGCAGCCTTGAGGGACGCGGTGATGCGCGGTCTGCCTCGTGCGCCACACGAACGGGCCCCTCACCCCGACCTTTCTTTGACTTGCTGACTCAATCTCTCGTGGCCTGAGCGCTCGAGCGCTCGAAAGTCGACGTGGGCGGGGACAGTACAGCGGCCTGTACTCACGCCGCCCAGGTCTCTCAATTCCACGAGAGCCTCGTCACCGAGTGAAAAAAAGCCTGAAGTCGAGAGGCCTACGCGCGTTGAGCAACGCAGCAAGACCCTCGACCACCATCACCCTTCAGGCTGTTTCAGTTCTTGATGCCGCTGTTGTCCGTCGGAGCGATCGACTCCGTGGTCGGACCAACGGGCGTGACCGCCTGCTGCTGCTGCTGCGGCTCGGGATTCTGAATCGCCTTCGCGAGCGCGGCCTCGTGCGCCTGCGCCTCGAGCGCACCGATTTCCGCGGTCGTCGCCACTTCGTGAGCGAGCTTGGCCTCATCCGCCTGCGACAGCGCGAGCGCGTTCAGCTTCCGCGACACCGCCGACATCTCGGCCGCGCGAACCGTGGCGTGAGTCGACCGCATTCCAATCAGCGCCACGCGAGCACGCTCGAGCAGCGCCACCTGCGACTTCAGCTTCGCGAGCACGCGCTCACGCTTGAGCCGCATCTCACCGAGCCGGCCGAGTTCCTCGCTGAGCGAAGCCGCGGCGGCCTCGAGCTGCGTACGCGCCACCGCGTCACGCGCGGCCTTCGCGCTGCGCTTGAGCTCGTCGATCTCCTTCTGCAGATCCTGGTGGGCGTTCTCCTGCACCTGCGCCTCGACACCAGCCCACTCACCCGCGAGCTCAGCCGCGTCCTTGGTGAGCTTCTGCAGCGTGCGCGCGAGCTCCTCCCGGGCGGCATCACGGGGCAGGGCGGCGAGCTGCATGCCCGACTGGCGATAGAGCGAGAGCGCGCGGGTGATCTGCGCCGCGAACTCATCTGACAGCGTAGGGAGCAGCTCTTCGCACTTCGCCTCCACCGGATCCGAAGCGAGCGCCACGTGCGATGCCAGCGAACCAATTCCCGCGAAGAGCGCGATCACCACGCCACTCGCCGCGAAGTTCAGCACCGAGGGAGTCGCGAAGTCCTGCAGCCGCGAAGAGAGGATCTTCGCTACCTCAGTGCCTGCCACCGCGAGTCCGCCCGTCGCGAGCGCGGTGCCCGCGTAGTGGAACGCACCCGGACGATCGACGCCGACGCTGCCTTCTTCGCCGCGCTCGGCGAGCCGCGCCTTCACCATCAGCGCTCCGGCCGCCGCGCCCGCCAGCGCCACCGTCCACGCCGCGGAGAAGCCGAAGAGCCAGGGCAGGGCCGGCAGGATCACCGAAAGCCCCACCAACAACATGCGGTCGAAACGGTCTCCACGAACGCACGCGAGCGACGTGGCCACCAGCGCGAGGAACGACAGCGGCACCTGCACCTGAAGCCGCTGTGCGAGGAAGGCCAGCACTCCCGCTCCGGCACCCGCGGCCAGGGCCCGGGTCACGTTCCGCTCGAAGGCCTCACGGTGCTGCAACTGAATGACGGCGGTGTTGGACATGGCGTGAGCGCTTTCGGAATCAGTACGTGGAGTCCATCAGGCCGTAGTCGCGACGCGCCTGGGTACGAATCTGCTTCTGCATCGCCCGGCCATCTTCCTCGGAGTTGACGTTGTCGATGCCCACCTCGAGCTTCCTCTGGTTCTTCAGATCCTGCTCGATGGCCGGAGCACCCGCCACCGCACCGGCCTCGTCGAACAGCACCTCGTTCGCCTGCAGCCAGCGCTTCGCACCCTCGCGGTCACCCTGCTGGACGGCCTCGGCGGCCTTCGCCGTGTTGTCGGCGGCGCGCGCGCGGGCAGCGAAGACGATCGCGTCCTTGTCGCGGTTGTCCATCACCACCTTCACCTGGTCAGTGGTCATCGCCGAGAGGCGCGCCTCACCGTGCACCGCGCCATCGGCGAGCACGTCGAGATAGCTCAGGTCGAGCGCGCTCACGTCGATTGAGTCACCCGCGGTCACCGCGTCGACCGTGAAGTGAGCGACCACGCGCTCGTGCTGCGCGGCGGTGAAGTCGGTCAGCGCGACGGTGACGAGCTCGGAGTCGCCATCCATGCGGCGGGTGACCTGCGAGTAGCCGAGCACGCGCTCGAGCTTGGCGCCCTTCGGCACGCGGAAGGTGAGGCTCACTCCGCGCGCCACCATCAGGCCAGCGGCGTTGAGATCCTTCTGGAAGATCGCGGCGAGCTGCGAGGCGTCCTGCAGGTACGCATACGCGCCTGCGCCCACCTCGGCGAAGGCCGACATCAGCTGCTCGTTGAAGTCGTCACCCACGCCGACGCTGCTCACCGACACCCCGTAGGTGCGGATGTCCTTCACGATCGCGGTGAGGCCGTCGAACTCCACCAGGCCCTCGGTGGGCTGCCCGTCGGAGATCAGGATCAGGCGGTTCACCTTGAACTCGTTGCGCGCCGAGAGGAGCAGATCGCGCCCCGTGGTCAGCCCCGCTCCGATGTTCGTGCCACCGTCGTCCCAGATGCCGTCGACGTACGCGAACATCTTTTCCTTGTTCGAGGGCGTGGCGAGCATGCCGTCGAGCGACTTCACGTCGCTGCCGTAGTGGACGATCGCGAGGCGATCGGTGGGCGAGAGCTGCGAGATGAGCTGACGCGCGGCCTGCTTCGCCTGGTTCAGCTTGAAGCCCGACATCGAGCCCGAGCGATCGATCACCAGCGCGAGGTTCACCGGCGCGCGCTGCTTACCCGGCACATCGACCGCCACGAGATCGACGGTGGCGAACACGTCCTGGTGACCGAGGCTCACGAACGGGTGCGAGAGCCGCCCGGTCATCGTGAGGCTGCCGTTGCTCACCGTCTTGAACGTGGTGGGCGAGTTGATGGGATCAGGGGTGTTGGTGGTGGGCCGCGTGAAGCGAGGCACTCCGGCCACGAGGGCGACCAACGCCAGCACTCCGGCGGCAGCGAGGAAGACACCAGTGCGATTCATGCGAGACCCCTGTTTTCTGTGTGCTGGGCTGAACCAATGAGAACGCGAACGTCGTCCCCCTTGCACGTCTGGGGAACGCGTTCGATCTGCTCTGCGAGGAGCAGGCCAGCCGACTCAGTGATTCAGAAGGATTGGGGCCGCGCGGGGTGAGCCGCGCTCCTACATCTTCAGTGGGATCGGGGCGGGCGGCGAGTCGACCGATCGAGCGCCTTTGGGTTGTCGGCACCACGCGCGGAAGACGCAGGGGTAGAAGTCCAGACTTCCTCGCGCGACTCGATCACGGAGGCCGTCGTCACATCGCCGTGCTCTCGTTCGCATTGGCCCACGAGGATTGCCAGGCGCCCGACGAGCTGGTTGTGGGCCGACGCGTAGTCCTCGCGTTCAGCAGCGGATGTACCGCCTCACCGTCTTTCGGTCGGCACCAGTGTTCAAAGGCGACCCGGCCATCGGGCCCCTCTAGGCCGGTCGCCACGACCGCTGAGCCTCTGGCTCGCGTGAGAACCAACACAGGATGTCTGTGTGTCGAACTGATCTAAATGAGGAGGTTCGATTGACCACTTGACGGCTGCTTCTTGCAAATCCATCCTGCGCCTGCCGAGTTGGCGGCGCTCGGCAGAGTTTCCTTGCCGCGAGGGGTTGGACGACATGCACAGGACAAGGTTGGTGGTGCTCGGGGTGATGCTTGTTATTGGTGGTTTGGCGTGCGGGACTGCACAGTCGGACGAGGTCTCGGTCGAGGCAAGACAGAAGAAGGAAGTTCAGGCGAATTGAATCAATTCGTGCTCGGAATACTGAATCGCGATCCCAAGCTGCTGCGGGAGGTCCTCTCCGCAAAGTTGCTGGAAGCGGCGAGCAAGCAAGGGCCCGATCTCGACACGACGCTTGCCACGTCATTCGAGGGGCAACGGCAAGGTCTTCTGGGGAACTTCGGCGCCGAGTGGCTTGCCAAGAACGAAATTCGAGTGATCGACGTGGTCTCCGTCGGAAGCCAGTTCGCTGTCTCCGTGGAGTTTCGCGGTGCGACTTCGCCCAAGTTGTTGTACTTCTCGTCGG